>CAZROW010000051.1:0-22492 GCA_964601805.1 uncultured Enterobacteriaceae bacterium | reverse complement strand
CAGCGCATTAAAAATGCGAGGTCCCACGAAAAGAGTCCAGTGGGCAGCGCATTAAGCATTAACAGAAAAAAGCAGGGCGGAAGCGCGTAGCGATTTCCGCCAATGAAAGCCAACAGCAATTCAGTATAACCAGAGGTTAAACATGGCATATTCAGACAAGGTACTCGACCACTATGAAAATCCCCGTAACGTCGGCAAGTTTGACGATGAGGACGAGAGTGTAGGCACCGGCATGGTCGGCGCTCCTGCCTGTGGAGACGTCATGCGCCTGCAGATCAAGGTCAACGAGGAAGGCGTCATTGAAGACGCCAAATTCAAGACCTACGGTTGTGGCTCTGCCATTGCCTCCAGTTCCCTGCTCACTGAATGGGTCAAGGGACGCACTATCGACGATGCCTCCAAGATCCGTAATACCGAGATCGCCGAAGAGCTTGGCCTGCCGCCCGTGAAGATTCACTGTTCCGTTCTGGCTGAAGACGCCATCAAGGCAGCGATCAGTGATATCAAAAAGAAACGTGGCGTAAGTGCAGGCGAAGTTGAGAGCGACGTCGACAGTAAAGAAGCGCCTGTCGCTGAGTAAATATCTACACCCTGAAACAAGAAGGACGCAGTAAATCATGGCCATCACACTGACAGAAACCGCTGCCAGGCACGTTGCCTCCCAGTTGGAAAACCGGGGAAAGGGGCTTGGAATCCGTGTCGGTATCACGACAACCGGTTGTTCCGGTATGGCATATATCCTCGAGTTCGTCGATGAGCTCGAGTCTTCTGACAAGGTGTTTGAAGACCATGGGGTCAAGATAATCGTGGATCCCAAGAGCCTTGTTTATCTCGATGGCACGGAAATGGATTTCGTCAAGGTTGGTGTCAATGAAGGCTTTGAATTCAGGAACCCTAATGCCAAGGGTGAATGTGGCTGTGGCGAAAGCTTCAGTGTCTGACAAGCTTTTATACCTCCACCGACAATCCTGCCGTGTCCCGGTCTGAAAACAATCATTTTGATAATTACTTTACCTTGTTCGGCCTGAACGAAGGGTTTGGGCTCGACCGTAGCGCGCTGGACAGTCAGTACAAGGCACTGCAGTCACAATACCACCCGGACAAGTTTGCCGATGCTGAAGACAGCCAGCGCCTGAAGGCCTTGCAGCAGACCAGCCTGGTTAATGATGCCTACGAGACACTGAAATCTCCCTTGAAGCGAGCGGCTTACCTGCTCAAGCTCAATGATGTGGACCCGGAAGAGCATAACCAGGCCCATTTCGGTGAAGCCTTTCTGATCAGGCAGATGGAACTGCGCGAAGCGCTCGAAACCCTGTCTGCCAGTGAAGACATCGATGGCCTTGAGGCCATGAAGGCTGAAGCCGGCAAGGAAAAAGACACAGCCGTGGCAGCCTTTGAAAAACAGTTCATGGCAAAAGAGTTCGCCAGTGCAAAAAGCACTTACAACCAGATGCAATTTCTTTTCAAACTGCTGGACGAAATTGATTCAGTAGAAGAAAAAATTCTCGATTATTAATTCCCAGGAAACCAGCGAAGATAACGTGGCATTACTAAATATTTCAGAACCCGGACAAAGCAAGCCCAAAGCGCATAGCGTCCGCAAGCGGGCTTTGGGTATAGACCTGGGTACGACCAACTCCCTTGTCGCCGTGGCCAGTGAAGGGCAGGCCCATACCCTGTGTGATCATGAGGGTCATTGCCTGGTGCCTTCCGTGGTGCACTATGGGGCCAATGGTGAGGTGACGGTCGGTGATGACGCTATTGCCGGGGGCGCAGAAGATTCCGCCAATACCATTTCTTCGGTCAAGCGCCTCATGGGCCGGGGTGTCGAGGATATCGATTACGAACTGCCTTACCAGATAAGCGCCGATGCCGACGGCGGTATGCCACTGATTGGTACTGCTGCAGGTGATAAAAGCCCGGTAGAAGTGTCAGCGGAAATACTCAGGGTACTGGCGCAACGTGGCCAGGAGGAACTGGACTCGGAAATTGAAGGGGCAGTGATTACCGTGCCGGCCTATTTCGATGAGGCCCAGCGCCAGGCAACCAAGGATGCTGCAAAGCTGGCAGGAATCAAGGTATTGCGCCTGCTCAGTGAGCCGACCGCCGCTGCGGTAGCCTATGGTCTTGACCGGAAACAGGAAGAAACTGTCATTATTTATGATCTTGGGGGCGGCACATTTGATGTGTCTCTCATGCGCCTGGAACAGGGCGTGTTCAAGGTGCTTGCTACCGGTGGCGATGCTGCCCTGGGTGGTGATGACCTTGATCGTGCCCTGATGCAGTGGATACTGGCGCAGGCCGGTATTGAAGAAAAGCTTTCTTATGGCAGGCGCAATGTGCTGGCCGCAGTGGCCCGTCGTGCCAAGCATGCGCTTACTGAGGCGCAAACCACGGAAGTGACTTTTGAAAACTGGCAGGGAACCTTGTCCAGGGACGTCTTCAACGGGTTGATCGACGGCCTGATCGACAAGACGATAAAAGCCTGTCGCCGTGTCCTGCGCGATGCCAGGGTGGATATCAGTGAAATAGCCGATGTCGTCATGGTCGGAGGTTCTACCCGCACACCCAGGGTGCGCGAACGTGTGGCCGAGTTTTTCCAGTGTGAAGTACATACTGAAATTGATCCGGACAAGGTTGTCGCCGTGGGCGCCGCCTTGCAGGCCGATGTGCTGGCCGGCAACAAGTATGGCGACGAGATCCTGTTGCTGGACGTGATTCCGCTTTCCCTGGGGATTGAGACCATGGGCGGGCTGATGGAGAAGATCATTCCACGCAATACCACCATTCCGGTGGCCCGTGCACAGCAGTTCACGACCTACAAGGATGGCCAGACGGCGATGTCATTGCATGTGCTGCAGGGTGAGCGGGAACTGGTGTCTGACTGCCGCTCCCTGGCCAAATTTGAATTAAAGGGTATACCACCGATGGTTGCCGGTGCTGCGGTCATCGAGGTGACTTTCCAGGTGGATGCCGATGGCCTCATGGAAGTCCATGCGAAGGAACTGAGTACGGGGATTGCCAGCAGCGTGGTGATCAAGCCTTCCTTTGGCCTGGAAGAAAAAGATATTGAACGAATGATCACGGATTCCTTCGATGCTGCCGCAAGTGACAAGGAAGCCAGGGCGCTGCAGGAAAGCCGGGTGGAAGCCCAGCGTATTATTGAAGCCCTGGAAAGCGCCCTGGACAAGGACGGCAAATCCCTGTTGAGTGAGGATGAGTACGATGTCCTGGAGCAGGGCATGAGTAAACTGCGCGAACTGATCAAGGGTGAAGACAGCAGCGCCATCCAGGATGCTGCCGAGGCACTGAACGAAACCAGCCTGCTGTTTGCGAGTCGCAGAATGGACTCGCAAATCAAGACTGCCCTGGCGGGACACAAGATTGAAGAATACGACTAAGGACGCATTGAGGTCACAATAGAGTTATGCCAACTATCCGATTTTTACCACACCATGAAATTTGTCCTGAGGGCAAGGAAGTGGAAGCGCCAACTGGCGAAACCATACTCAACGTCGCCCTGAAGAACGGGATTCCCCTTGAGCATGCCTGTGAGAAGTCCTGTGCCTGCACCACCTGCCATGTCATCGTGCGGGAGGGCTTTGATTCCCTGGAGGAGTCCACCGAAGATGAAGACGACATGCTCGATAAGGCCTGGGGCCTGGAGCCGGAATCGCGCCTGGGTTGCCAGGCCAAGGTGACGGATGAGAACCTGGTTGTGGAAATACCCAAGTACACATTGAACATGGTGTCGGAGAATCATTAGTGCCAACAGAGCCTGGGAGAAAACCATGAAGTGGACCGATACCCTGGATATAGCCATCGAGCTTGTCGACAACCATCCGGACGTGGACCCGCGCACGATCAACTTTGTCGATCTGCACAGGCTGGTCTGTGAGCTGGAGGGGTTTGACGATGATCCCAACCGCTCGGGAGAGAAGATCCTGGAAGCTATCCAGATGGCCTGGATAGAAGAGCTTTGATTACAGCCACTTACGGCTTATCCCCACAATTTCTGACCGGCACGCAGGGCCGGGCCGCAACCTTTCCTCTCCAGGTGCTTCAAATTCCCAAATAACAGGGAGTTACAGTACAAAATGGCGATAAAGGCGCGTACAATACGCCGTTTTATTTGGCTCGCCGGGGGCGGGCTGAAACAGCCAGTATGAAGTTATCCAAGCGGAGAAAATTGCATGTCAGTTGAACGTACCTTATCCATCATCAAGCCAGATGCAGTAGGCAAAAATGTCATCGGCGAAATTGTCAGCCGGTTTGAAAAAGGCGGCCTGAAAGTCGTTGCCATGAAAATGCTGCAGCTGGATGAAAACTCTGCCGGTGGTTTTTATGCCGAGCACAAGGGCAAGGGGTTTTTTGATGACCTGATGGAATTCATGACATCAGGTCCGGTTATAGTCCAGGTCCTGGAAGGGGAGAAAGCCATTGCCCGTAACCGTGAACTGATGGGCGCTACCAATCCTGAAGAGGCCGCACCGGGAACCATTCGTGCCGATTTCGCTAATTCTATCGATGCGAATGCCGTGCATGGTTCGGACTCACCGACATCAGCAGAAAGGGAGATCGCTTACTTCTTTGGTGCTGAGGAAATCTGCCCACGCAAATTTTGATGAGGGTTTTTTAAACCATGCCGCATAATTTGACCAATCTACTTGGTCTGAGCAGGCAGCAAATGGAGGCTTTTCTCCTGGAGATGGGAGAAAAGCCTTTTCGCGCTATACAGCTTCTGAAATGGATTCATCAGTTCGGAGTCACCGACTTTGACGAGATGACCAATATCAGCAAGGTCCTGCGCGAGCGCCTGAAAGAATGTGCGGAAGTGCGTCCACCCAAAGTACGTGAACGACTTGATGCCAGTGATGGCTGTTTCAAGTGGATCGTCGAGGTTGAAAGTGGCAGCAGTGTTGAAACCGTCTACATTCCGGAAGCCGGGCGCGGTACGCTTTGCATTTCTTCCCAGGCGGGCTGCAGCCTTGATTGTGCTTTTTGTGCTACCGGCAAACAGGGCTTCAACAGCGACCTGGCGACTGCCGAAATCATCGGCCAGTTATGGCTGGCCAAACGCGAGCTGGATGCCTTTGGTACGAAAAAGCCGCGCCGGGTGACCAACGTGGTGATGATGGGCATGGGCGAGCCCCTGCTGAATTTCGATAATGTCATGAACGCCATCAGCCTGATGATGGAAGACAATTGTTACGGCCTGTCCAAACGTCGTGTCACTATCAGCACTTCCGGCGTGGTACCTGCCATGGACAAACTCAAGGATTACACGGATGCGTCCCTGGCCATTTCGCTGCACGCCCCCAATGATGAGTTGCGCAGCCAGATCGTGCCCATCAACAAGCGCTATCCGATCAGCGAGCTGTTACGCAGTACCAACGAGTACCTGCAGTCATTACCTGACAGCCGGGTAGCCACTATCGAATATATCCTGATTGCCGGTGTGAATGACCACCGCCAGCATGCCCGGGAACTGGCAGAGCTGCTGCGGGAAACCCCCTGCAAGATCAACCTGATCCCGTTCAATCCGTTCAAAGGCTCGGAATTCAACCGGTCGAGCAACTCCGCAGTGACGACATTCCAGAAAATTCTGCGCGATGCCGGTTATACGGTCACTATTCGGACCACCCGCGGGGATGATATCGGAGCGGCCTGTGGCCAACTGGTGGGGGAAGTGGCCGACAATACCCGGCGCAGTGCGCGATATCGGTCACGATTACAGGATCAAGGGGAACAATCTGTACCTGTTCAGCATCTAAAGATTCAATAAAATTAGCACTTTAGGTAAAATCGGGCATTTCCGGCACCTGGGCATCCAATGCCGGTAAAAGTTCATAAACGAGGCAAAATAGAGCGTGAAACAACTCAGATCAATGATCCTGGCCGCCTGCAGCCTGTTTTTGCTTACTGCCTGCGTCACCGAAGTGACCAACCCGGTTTTCAATGTTGATACTTCCGATGAAGAGGCCCTGGAAAACTATCTCCAGCTGGCAGTAGGCTACCTGGAAGAAAATGACCTGGAAAGCGCCAAGCGTCATCTGCGTAATGCGGCCGCTATCGACGCCAACAACAGCGAAATGTTTGGTACCTGGGGCCTGATCTATGCACGGGAGGGAGAGACTGACCTTGCCGATGACAATTTCAGGCGTGCCTTGCGAGTCGACAGGAGTAATTCCAGGGTACGAAACAATTATGCCGCTTTCCTGTTTGCCCAGGCCCGTTTTGATGATGCTTATGAACAACTCGAGGAAGTGGTCAGTGATACGGATTACCAGCAGCGTCCCCAGGCTTTTGAAAATATGGGAATCGCCGCACTACGCCTGAACCGGATGGACGATGCAGAGACGGCATTTACACGCGCTTTGCAACTGAACCCGAATCAGCTGCGGTCTGCCCTGGAGCTTACCGCGATTAACCTGAATCGCGGCGATGTCCTTCAGGCTCGCGCCTTTTGGCGAAACTACCTGACGCTCATCCAGTTTTACCGGGTAGGTCATAACCCGCGCAGCCTGCTGATAGGCGCCAGGCTGGAGCAGGAACTGGAGAACGAGGCAAACGCCAGGCAATACGGGGAATTATTGCGAACCAACTTTCCTGAAAGTAATGAATACGCAATGTTCCAGCAGGAATTTGAATAAACGGCTTTTTAATGACTGACAAGGAACTTCAACCGGATACAGCAGCAGACGAGGCGAGTGAAGCCCCGGCTTCACACTGGCCTGCGCCCGGACAGAAGCTGAAGAAACTGCGCGAGGAAATGGGGCTTAGTCATGGCAGGGTCGCTGATGCCCTGCACATGACATCGCATTATGTGAAAGCCCTTGAAGAAGACCAGTATGACAAGCTGCCGGGAAAAATCTTTGTCAAAGGCTATTTCAGGGCCTATGCCAAGCTGCTTGGCACCAACGTTGATGACATCATGACCTGTTACGAAAAATATGTAGCGGCCCTGGAAGAAACTGTCGAAACAGAGGCTAATGTCATTCGTGCCAAGAAAGCCTATGACCAGAACATGCGCTGGATGATTTGTGCCGCAGTGATCATCGTGGTGGTTGTAGGCGTGAGCTGGTGGCTGGCCGGCAGACAGGACACTGACGCTGTCATGGCGGATAGCAGCACAAGCAACAATGTTGCCGAGATCTCAGCCTCGGGCAATGACGCGGTGACCGCCGAAGTGCTGATTGCCACGCTTGGGGAAAATGAGCAGCAGACCGGGATTCGTGCCGGTAAGGTTGCAGATGACCTGGCCATGCCCGACCCGGAAATGAATGCGCCGGCTGAAGACCTGGCTGAAACGGTTGCAGATGCCGCAGAGGCTGTAGTTGAAGAGACAGTTACCGCTCAAGGCAGTGAGACTGGTAACCCGGTGGCAACCATGCCGGCTGCAGGGGATGAGGCCGTAATTTCGGCGTCTGCGAAGCCAGGCGACTTAATTGAAACTACGGATACGGTTGCGGCAATAGAGCAGGAGGCGCCAGGGGATGCTGAAAATCCAGGCGACAGCCCCGTCTATACCGTCACGGAACAGGATAATCACCGTCTCGTGCAACTGGAAAGCGAGGGCGACGATTTACTGCAAATCCATTTTACGGGTGCCAGCTGGATTGAAGTCGATAACAGTGAAAACACGCGCCTTTATAATGACATGCTGGGTTCAGGCGATGACCTGACCATTCGTGGCCAGGCCCCGTTCAATATCCTGATCGGTGATGCCAATGTTGTAGAGCTTACATTCAATTCGGAGCAGGTTGATGTGACTCCCCGTATCCGTACTGATAATTCTGCCCGACTCATTCTTGAACCGGAAACCCGTTAATGCGTAACCAGTCCCCGATCATAAGACGAAAATCCCGCCAGATCATGGTAGGCAACGTTCCCGTGGGCGGCGATGCCCCTATCGCTGTGCAAAGCATGACCAATACGGACACCACGGATGTCGAGGCCACGCTGGCACAGATTGCCGACCTGGAAAAAGTCGGTGCGGACATTGTGCGTGTTTCTGTGCCGACAATGGAAGCTGCCGAAGCCTTTCGCCAGATTCGCGAGCGCACGGCTATTCCGCTGGTGGCAGATATTCATTTTGACTATCGTATCGCACTCAAGGTGCTGGAATACGGTGTCGATTGCCTGCGCATCAACCCGGGTAATATCGGGCGAGAAGATCGTGTCAGGTCTGTGATCGAGTCGGCTCGTGACAAGCAGGTCCCTTTACGCATAGGCGTCAACGCCGGCTCCCTGGGCAAGGAACTGCTGCGCAAATACAAAGAGCCGAATGCCGATGCCATGGTGGAATCGGCGCTCAAACATATCGATATCCTGGACTCCTACGATTTCCAGGATTTCAAGGTCAGCCTGAAGGCCTCGGAAGTGTTCATGACCGTTGAGGCCTACCGAAAGCTGGCAACTCAAATTCAGCAGCCGCTGCACCTGGGTATTACCGAGGCAGGCGGCTTGCGCAGTGGTACCGTGAAGTCATCGGTGGGACTGGGTCTGCTCCTGATGGATGGCCTCGGCGATACCATTCGCATTTCCCTGGCGGCCAATCCGGTCGAGGAAATCAAGGTGGGCTTCGACATTCTCAAGAGCCTGGGATTGCGCAAGAAAGGCGTCAACCTGATTGCCTGTCCCAGTTGTTCACGACAGAATTTCGATGTCATTGCTACCGTCAATGAACTGGAAGCCAGGCTGGAAGACATTACCACCCCGATCGATGTCTCGGTGGTTGGCTGCATCGTCAACGGCCCGGGTGAGGCCAAGGTGGCCGATATCGGGCTGACAGGTGCCACCCCGGTTAACATGTCGTATATCAACGGCAAGACTCATCACAAGATCAAGAATGACAACCTGGTGGATGAACTGGAAGCCATGGTGCGTCAGAAAGTAAAAGAAAAACAGCAGGAAATGGCCGCACAAAGCAGTGACAGTAAAGCAGACAATCTGCGTAAACTGGCATAAGGCACACAAGAAACCTGCATTAATTCCCGATTAACCCGTTTTTTCCTGGTTTAAAGAAGGTAAGGATCAGTTTTGGCTAAGATACAGGCAATTCGCGGCATGAATGATGTGCTGCCGGACCAGACGCCCGCATGGCATTATCTTGAACAGACCATGCGTGATTTGTTGTCCGCCTATGCCTACCGTGAAATCCGTTTCCCGATCGTGGAGCAAACCCAGCTGTTCAAGCGCTCCATTGGTGAAGTCACCGATATCGTGGAAAAGGAAATGTATACCTTTGAAGACCGCAATGGCGACAGCCTGAGCCTGCGCCCCGAGGGAACGGCCAGCTGCGTACGTGCCGCAGAGCAGCATGGGCTGCTTTACAACCAGACCCAGAAACTCTGGTACATGGGGCCAATGTACAGGCATGAACGCCCGCAAAAGGGCAGGTATCGCCAGTTTTACCAGATGGGTGTTGAAGCCTTTGGCATGCCGGGTATTGATATTGAGGCCGAGGTCCTGCTCCTGAGCCATGATCTGTGGCAGCGTCTGGGTATTGACGATGTTCTTACCCTGGAAATCAACAACCTGGGGACAGCTGAAGACCGCAAGCGTTATGGAGAGGCCCTCAGGGACTACCTGCTGTCTCACGAAGCGGACCTGGATGAAGACAGCCGTCGTCGCCTGGATAAAAATGTATTGCGAATACTGGACAGCAAAGTACCATCCACACAGCAAATTCTGGCCGATGCACCGCAAATGCCGGATTATATTTCTCCGGAGTCTGCTGCAGATTTTGAGGACTTGCAGAAGCTGCTGGCTGCTGCCGGTATCTCCTGCCAGGTCAATCACAGGCTGGTTCGTGGCCTGGATTATTACAACGGCATGGTATTCGAGTGGACTACCGACCAGTTGGGTGCCCAGTCAGCGGTATGTTCGGGGGGGCGTTACGACGGCCTTTCCAGGCAGCTGGGTGGCACTGATACTCCGGGAGTGGGCTTTGCCCTGGGCATGGAGCGCCTGATACTGCTGCTGGAGGAACTGGATCGTCTGCCAGCGGAGATCAGCCGGACCGTGGATGTCTATATGGCCGTGATCGGTGAAGGCGTGCGCGAGCAGGCCCTGTTGCTGGCTCGGGAAATACGCCGGCAGCTGCCTGAAATACGGGTTTTGACCCATTGCGGTGGCGGAAAATATAATAGTCAGCTCAAAAAAGCCTATGCCAGTGAAGCCCGCTGTGCAGTCATCCTTGAAGGCGAAGAGACGCTGGCAGAAATCAAGTTACGGATACTCGATGATGACGGGGAAGTGACCACACTACCGCCGGCTTCATTATGTGAACATTTGGCAGCTTACTTTAAGCAGAAATAACAGAAATAACAGAATCAACAGAATTAATAGTCAGGAGAAAGACCTTTGGCAACTTACGGAAGTGATGAAGAACAATTAGAGGCACTGCAAAACTGGTGGAAGGAAAACGGCTGGTCGTTGCTGACAGGCGTGGTTATTGTCCTGGTGGTTTTCTTCGGTAATCGTTACTGGCAGGGTTCTGTACAGGCCAATGCCGAAGCGGCATCCGCGCTTTACGACGGCATCATGGAACGTATGGCCGTTAACGTGAATGCAGAGATTAATGATGAGGACCTGGCCGCCATCGAGGAAAACTACGATGAATTGCGCAACAGTTTTCCCGACAGTATTTATGCCCGGTATGGTGCCATGATGCTGGCCAGTGCCTACGTGAGCAAGGCCAATTATGACCAGGCTGCCGCTGAACTGAACTGGGTAATGGAAAACCAGGAACTGGGTTTCATGCAAAGCGCAGAACCCGAACTGTTCCTGATTACCCGCCTGAAACTGGCGCGTGTGCGGTTGGCGCAGGAGCAGCCACAGGCGGCGCTTGACCTGTTGTCAGTTGTCGATCCGGGTGTCCTGGCTGCCGGTTTCGCCGAAGTGCAGGGTGATGCCTATACTCAGCTGGGTCAACTGGAACAGGCTAGAGCAGCCTACCAGCGCGCCATCGGTCTGGGGCCGGAAAATGCCAGCCTCATCGAACTGAAATTACGCGGCCTGGACAGTTGATCCTGTGCTGCCTGTAACCATGTCAAAGTTTTTTCGCCTGGTCATACTCAGTCTGGCAATTCCGTTGCTGGGCAGTTGCGGCTGGAATCCCCTGGACTGGTTATCAGGTAATGATGATGTCGAAGAACCGGCCGATCTGGTCGATTTCGATGAAGAAGTGCGTTTGCGACGTCAGTGGAGTGTAAATGTCGGCAATGGTCAGGGTGATAAATACAACAGGCTGAAGCCGGCAATCACCGATGATGCCGTGTATGTCGCCAGCAACAACGGCAATGTCATGGCAGTGGACAGGGAGTCAGGTGACCGTATCTGGCGGGCTCGCCTGGATTCTGAAATTACCGGCGGTGTGGGTTTTGGCGGCGGCAGGGTTCTTGTTGGTACCGAGAATTCCAGCGTAATTGCACTGGATGCAGAAACAGGCAGCATCCTCTGGGAAACAGAGGTTACCAGTGAAGTCCTGTCAGCGCCTGCGGCAAACAACAATTATGTCGTCGTGGAAGCCATTGATGGCAAGCTGTCCGGCCACGATGCCGACACCGGTGAGCAACTCTGGATTTATGAAAATACAGTGCCGGCATTGACACTGCGTGGTACCAGCTCCCCCCTGATTCTGGAGAACTTCGTCCTGGCAGCTTTTGGTAATGGCACGGTGGTTTCCCTGGCGCTGGATAATGGCACCCTGCGCTGGGAAGAAAGAGTGGCTGTCCCTACCGGCACATCAGAAATAGACCGCATGGTGGACATCGATGGTGAATTGTACGTGTCCGATAATGGCTTGCTCCTGGTGCCCAGTTTCCAGGGTTACCTGGCTGCCATAGATGTTGTGACCGGCCAGACCCGGTGGCGTGTCCAGGAATCCAGTGCCAGTGGCGCCAGTTCCGGTTTTGGCAATATCTATATCAGTGACGACAGGGGCCATGTAAAAGCTTACCGGGTTGGCGAGGATGATGCGGTCTGGACCAATGACCAGCTGGATTTGCGTAATGTGACCGCCCCGAGCAGCTTCAACAACTTCGTCGCTGTCGGTGATTTTGAAGGTTACCTGCACCTGATATCCCAAGTAGATGGTCGCTTTGTAGGACGCACCCGTGTCGATGGTTCCGGCATTCGTGCGCCGATCATATCCCGTGACAACCTGTTGTATGTCTACGGTAACAGCGGCGACCTGGTGGCCTATGCCGTGCAATAGTTAATAGTTGTTAATAGTTAATAGTTATAACGTCCTGCATTACGACGACAAATTTTCGGCCTTAACTAACTGCAAGCCGTTCCGGCCCATTCCCGTTACAATACCCCAATGATGACCATCGTGAGAGTCAAGTCATGACCCCCGTAATTGCCCTTGTAGGCAGACCCAATGTCGGCAAGTCGACCCTGTTCAACAGGCTGACGCGTTCCCGGGATGCCCTGGTAGCTGACTTTGCCGGCCTGACGCGAGACCGCCAGTATGGCGAAGGCATCTCGGGTGAGCGGCCATTTATCGTGATTGATACGGGGGGTATCACTGGGCTGGAGGAAGGCATTGACCTGGCCATGAGTGAACAGTCCCTGCAGGCCATCGAAGAAGCCGATGTCACCCTGTTGCTGGTGGATGCTCGGGAAGGCCTGATGCCTGGTGATGAGGCCATGGTCGATTACCTGCGCAAAAAGGACAAGCCTTACTCACTGGTCGTCAACAAGACAGATGGCCTGGATCCCGATGTTGCCATGGCGGATTTTCACCGCCTGGGATGTGAAGCCACCTATTCCATTGCCGCCAGTCACGGGCGGGGTGTCAACAAGATGATTGAGACCGTGCTGGCCCCCTTGCCTGTGGAAGATGCGGCAGACCTGGAAACTGATGAAAATGAAGGCATCAAGATTGCCATTATCGGCAGGCCCAATGTTGGCAAATCCACGCTGGTCAATCGCATGCTCGGCGAAGAAAGGGTGGTGGTGTATGACCATCCCGGCACAACCCGGGACAGTGTTTACATCCCCTTTGAGCGCCGCGGAAAGCACTACACGCTGATTGATACCGCCGGTATTCGCAAGAAGGGCAAAACCAGTGAGGCCATCGAGAAGTTTTCCGTGGTGAAATCCCTGCAGGCAATAAAGGATGCCCATGTGGTAGTCCTGATGATTGATGCCAGGGAAGGTATTGTCGAGCAGGATCTTCATCTCCTGGGTTATGTACTGGATGCTGGCAGGGCTCTGGTGATTGCCATCAACAAGTGGGACGGCATGGATGAGTACGACAGGTCAGAGGTGAAGAGAGCCATACAGCGGCGCCTGGTCTTTGTTGAATTTGCCAAAATACATTTTATTTCTGCCAAGCATGGCACCGGGGTTGGGGATCTGTTTGGATCGATTGAAAAGGCCTATGCCGCGGCAAGCCGAAAACTCAACACCAACGAACTGACCCGTTTGCTCGAGCGCATTACCGCTGCGCATGCGCCACCGGTGATCAATAACCGGCGTATCAAGTTGCGCTATGCCCATCCCGGGGGTAGTAATCCGCCTTTGATTGTCATTCACGGCAAGCAAACCGATAAAGTGCCTGTCCACTACCTGCGTTTCCTGGAAAAAAACTTCAGGAAATTTCTCGACCTGGAAGGCACTCCCGTCAGAATCGAATTAATCAGTGATGACAACCCCTATGTCAGGGACGAGCAAGGTAAATCGGATCGCGAGGTTGCCCGCAAGCGCAGTCTGCAAAAGAGCCGCGATTTCGCGTCCAAAGGCAAGTCGCGCAAGGCCCGGTAAAATTCGGGCAAGGTAACCCATGGCATCCGTAGTCATTATGAAAACAGGGCAGACCATTGATGCCCTGGCCGAGATCCACGGAGATTTCGAAGACTGGATTATCGGCTCCACCAACCTGCCAGCTTCCCGGTTCAGGACAGTATCTGTTTATGCCGGGGAAGCATTACCCCTGCTGGATGAAGTTACCGGCGTGATCATCACGGGGTCACCGGCCATGGTCACAGACCAACTGGACTGGATTCGAACCAGTGAAGCCTTCCTGCAGGAAGCTGTATCACGACGCATTCCGGTACTGGGTATCTGCTTCGGTCACCAGTTGCTTGCCCAGGCCCTTGGCGGCCGGGTTGATTACAATCCGAAAGGCAGGGAGATCGGTACCACGCAGGTGCGCCTTGGACCTGCTGCCACGGGCGACAGGCTGTTTGATGGCTTACCCGAAAGCTTTCCTGTGCATGTCACTCACATGCAGTCAGTCATGCAACTGCCACTTCAGGCAGACATCCTTGCAGGAAATGATTTTGACCCCCACCAGGGAGTTCGTTTTGCCGATTACGCCTGGGGGGTGCAGTTTCATCCGGAGTTCAATGCCACCATCATGTCCGGTTACCTGCGTGAACGTTATGAGCAGGTCTGCGCGGATGGTCTGGATGCAGACAGCTTGATGGCCCAGGTTCGGGAAGCCGGTATCGCTACCAGCCTGCTGCAGAGTTTCGTGGACCTGGTCGAGGCTGCTTAAACCGTCGTATAGGTTTCCAGCAGCGTCGACTGGGCGGAGCGGGGATTGGCGTTGCCAGGTGTGCTGTGCTTGTAACTGCCGTCTGGTTGCAGTGTCCAGGCCTGGGTATTGTCAGACAGGAAAACCTGCAAACCTTCCTTGAGAACTTTCTTTTTCATCCGCTTTTCCTCGATGGGAAAACAGGTTTCGACACGTCGGAAAAAATTGCGGTCCATCCAGTCGGCACTGGAAAGGAATATCTCGTACTCACCCTTGTTGTGGAAATAGAAAATCCGGCTGTGTTCCAGGAAGCGTCCGACAATGGAGCGTACACTGATATTCTCGGACACGCCCTTGATGCCAGGGCGCAGGCAGCAAATCCCGCGCACGATCAGGTCAATTTTTACCCCGGCCTGCGAGGCCTGGTACAGGGCCTCGATAATGCTGGGTTCCACCAGTGAGTTCATCTTGGCAATAATCCTGGCAGGGTGACCCTTTCTGGCAAATTCGGTCTCGCGACCTATCAACTCGAGCATACCCTTGTGAAAGGTAAAGGGGGCCTGCAGGACTTTCTTGCGTTTTCCCGGTTTACCCAGGGCTGTGAGTTGCTGAAAGACTTTCTGCACATCATCGGTGATTGCCATGTCACTGGTGAGCAGGGAGTAATCGGTATATTGCCTGGCTGTACCGGCATGGTAGTTACCTGTGCCCAGGTGAACATAGCGTTTCAGGTAGCGACCTTCCCGGCGAATAACCAGGCTCATCTTGGCATGGGTCTTGTGGCCTACCACGCCATAGGAAACATGGGCGCCTGCTGACTGGAGTTCATTGGCCAGTTCAATATTTTCCTCTTCATCAAAGCGGGCGCGCAGTTCGATGACCACGGTCACTTCCTTGCCTTCCTCTGCCGCCTTGATCAGGGCATCGACGATGCTGGAGTCATCCTCGGTTCGATAAAGAGTCTGCTTGATCGCCAGTACCTGCGGATCCACAGCGGCCTGACGCACAAAATCAATGACCGTTGTGAATGACTGGTATGGGTGGTGCAGGAGCAAGTCGCCTTTCTTGATGGCCTCGAAAATATTCGGTGTTTTCAATATTCGTGGATGCACACTGGGCGTGAAAGGCGGGAACTTGAGATCTGGCCTTGTCACCTGGCTGGAAATGGCCATTAAGCGGTTCAGGTTGACCGGCCCATTGACCTGGTAAACATCATTTTTCTGCAAATTGAACTGGTGAGTCAGGTAGTCGATCATTTCCTGAGGGCAGTTATCAGGCACTTCCAGGCGTACTGCCTCGGCAAAGCGACGTGAAGGCAGCTTGCCCTCCAGTGCCCGCATCAGGTCGCCGACTTCTTCTTCACTCACCAGCAAATCCGAATTGCGGGTAATACGAAACTGGTAGCAGCCGGTGACAGTCATGCCCGGGAACAGGTCGTCGGCATGGGCATGGATAATG
Organism: uncultured Enterobacteriaceae bacterium; assembly: GCA_964601805.1. Classification (GTDB taxonomy): domain Bacteria; phylum Pseudomonadota; class Gammaproteobacteria; order Pseudomonadales; family Pseudohongiellaceae; genus Eutrophocola. The sequence continues at coordinate 6,540 of CAZROW010000051.1, read as the reverse complement.
GACGACAGAAAGACAAAGTCGTAGTCATGGGAAGAACAGGACTGGGGTAGTTGCACAAGCCGGGGCAAGGCACGAGGTGCCTGTACAATGGCAATCCCGGAGTTGCGACCGAAGGCATCCTTGCCTTCCAGGGAAATAATGAAGTTAAGACTCTTGTTCAGCACCTGCGGAAAAGGGTGGGCAGGATCCAGGCCAACGGGACTCAGGATCGGCAATAATTCCCGGTTGAAATAACTCTTGATCCATTCACGCTGTTTTTGCGTCCAGATGCTGCGGTCCAGGCAGTGTATGCCGGCCTTTTTCAACGACGGCAACACGATGTCATTAAGAACACGGTATTGCTCATCAACGATGTCATGGGCCGATTCGCTGATGCGTTGCAGTTGTTCGGAAGGTGACATGGCATCCGGTCCGCTTTGCGTGGAACCGAAAGCTACCTGTTGCTTAAGGCCGGCAACACGAATCTCGAAAAACTCATCCATGTTTGAGCTGGAAATACACAGGAAGAACAGGCGCTCCAGCAAAGGGGTGTTTTTGTCCCGGGCCTGGGCCAACACACGACGATTGAACTCCAGCAAGCTGAGTTCCCGGTTAAGGTAATACTCCGGGCTTTTAAGATTGACTTCCTTGCTGGTAGGCATCTGGATAATTTACCTGTGCCCGTCTGGGCTATGTCTATTGTTTGATGATAAGGAGATAACCGTCTTCTTCTATCGGATCTTCCAGGTCGACTTCGATCAGTTCGGCATCAAATTTCTTTTTGCAGCGCTTGGCCAGTTTCAGGAAAGGCGATCTGCCCGGGTCGGCGATGATGATGGTACTGACTCCATTTTTCAGCGCTTTCTTGATCAACTTGTACAGCGGTTCTATCAGCTCGTCCCAGAAACAGATATCACCACCCAGGATCATGTCCTGTTCTGCGAGAAAACCGGCTTTCAGGTTTTCGTAGCGGCTGACCTTGGAGGTGACCTTCGCCTTGTTGGCTTCCGCATGCAGTTCGAGAAAGGGAAACACGTTCTTGTCGGCATCAACAGCTGTCACCTCTGCCTTGAATTCCTTGTTGCAATGAATGGCCAGGATGCCCCAGCCAGCTCCGATTTCAAGAATTCTGGATTTCTTTTTCGGGGGATTCTCCAGCAGGTAATCATGTATCAGGTAGCTTGAAAACCAGACCTTGTCACCATGGATTTCCGGTGTACTGGTTTCCTTGAGTAATTTCTTGATTGCCTTGTGTTTTTTCTTGTAGATCTTGAGTCCGCGGACTTCCTTGACATGTTTTTCTTTGCTGCTCATAAACGGCTACCAGTCAGTCTTGCTGAATATTACAAAGTATTTGTTAGGAAACTGTTAAGAGAAGACACAGCAACCCGACGTATCAGGATTTCCAGGTATGGAATTGTCTTCGCTGCTAATCCCTGTTTTTTAGTACGGCTGAATCATGCTCTGATTCGAATGCAACAGATTGGTCAACAGTACTGGTGACTTCACCGTTGAAAAGCCGGGAGCGAATTGTATCACCGGGTTTCACGCTTTGGTATTCGCGCAAAACAGTGCCTTTTTCGGTGGTGGTAATGGAGTACCCCCTGCCAAGAGTGTTCAGCGGACTGACAGTATTCAGGGCATGGCTGTTTTCGGCAAGCCGGGCCTGCTTGGTTTTTAGCAACTGCTTTACAGATTGCTGTAAACGGGAGGCCAGGTTGCGATTTTGCAGCCCCAGTTCCCTGACACGCCGGGCAGGTGAGTTTGCCTGAATGCCCTGGTGCAGATGACGCAAATTACTCTTCAGGATGACCAGTCGGTTGTTCATGGCGCGTCGCAATCGCAACTCGGTCTCATCCAGGCGCTGGGCCTGTTCCTGGAGTTTGCGGCCGGGATGCTTGAGCTGTTTTGTCAGCCATAGCAGCGACTGCTTTCTTCGGCGCAAGCCACCAAGCATGAGGGCAGAGAGCTGCCTGCGATAAGCTGAAAACAATTGCCGGTACTCGCCTTGGTCCGGGCTGAGAATTTCTGCCGCCGCGGTGGGCGTGGCGGCCCGGATATCGGCGACGAAGTCGGCAATGGTGAAGTCCACTTCATGGCCAACAGCGCTGACAATGGGAAGCTGACTCTGGAAAATACAGCGGGCAAGCGCCTCGTTGTTAAAGCTCCAGAGGTCTTCCAGGGAACCACCGCCACGACCGATGACCAGGACATCAAGATCATCCAGGCAGCCTTGTTTGCGGTTGGCCAGTTCAATGGCAGCAATCATTTCCGCGGCAGCTGACTCCCCCTGCACCGTGACGGGAATGACAGTGACCCTGATGGCGGGAAAGCGCCGTTTCAGCGTACTGACGATATCGCGAACTGCGGCACCGGTAGGGGAAGTAATGACCCCGATATGACCGGGCAGTGTCGGCATTGGCTGTTTGTGGCTGTCATCGAAGAGTCCTTCGCGCAGCAGTTTCTCCTTTAACTGTTCGAAGGCGCGCAGCAGGGCACCATCTCCTCTTTCCTCCATGTGTTCCAGGATCAACTGGAAGTCACCGCGGCCTTCATAAAGGCTGACCTTGCCCTTCACCAGCACCTGCATGCCATCGTCTGGCCTGAACCGGACCCGCATATTGCGGTTGCGGAACATGGCACAACGGACCTGGGCAGTATTGTCCTTGAGGGTCAGGTACCAGTGGCCGGAAGCCGGCATGGCAATATTCGAGATTTCACCTTCAACAAGGATGGCGGGGAAATTGCCTTCCAGCAGGTAGCGGGCTTCCCGGTTGAGGTCGCTGACACTCAATACGGTGTCGTTGTCATTGGCATAATCCATAGGCGCACCATCATACCCCGAACAGGCCCGTGGCTATAAGGCTATTTGGCAGCAGGGGGTGGATCTGGGCTACAATGTCCGTGTCTTTCAGCCAGCGTGGAATTATCCTACCCATGAGAACACCAGCCAGAATCTTGATGACCAGCCTGCTACTTACCCCGGCTTTTCTGAATGCCGCCGAAGGCCCCGATAGTCGGGCGTGTAACCTGCAAGGGCGGGAAATTGCCCTGAGAATTACCGAAGAGGTCAGTGGGGAACTGACTGCCGACGACAGGACCCGCATTGCAGCCATAGCGGAAGAGGTGTGCCTGGGCTTTGCGCCCAACGCCCGTAACCGCTCCGCCCAGTCCGGCGGCACCCCCGTGATCAGCCGTCCCGTAGCGTCGGAGCAGGCCACCACGGCGGTCGCAGCCCCGCAGGCGGCCGAGGCAGAGGCACAGCAGGCAGATGAGGAGGATGACGGTGGCCTGTTTGGCAATATTCGCATCATTGACCCGGAAGACAGGGTGAAACGGCCCGGTTTGAAAAGACCCTGATTTGCGAGCGGTGACCCACATTCAGTGTCTGCAAGCATTTACCTGAAATTCCCTCATGGAGTATAATGCGTTGATTTCCCGCAACGGGATATCAGGTACCGCGATTTATGCTACGAATTCTTGAAGAAGCATTAACCTTTGACGACGTTCTTCTTGTTCCCGCCCATTCCCAGGTGTTGCCCAACCGGGTCGACCTGAAAACCAGCCTGACCAGTACCATCACGCTGAATATCCCCCTGGTGTCCTCCGCCATGGATACGGTCACCGAATCCCGGCTCGCCATTGCCATGGCCCAGGAAGGCGGTATGGGCATTATTCACAAGAGCATGAGTATCGAGCAGCAGGCGCGGGAAGTGCGCACGGTCAAGAAATACGAAAGTGGTGTGGTCACTGACCCGATCTGTATTACACCGGATACCACCGTACGTAAATTGCTGGAGCTGACCCAGGAACACAAGATTTCCGGTCTGCCGGTTATTCGGGACACAGGCTCGCGCGACCTGGTGGGTATTGTTACCAGCCGTGATGTCCGCTTTGAAAATGACCTGGAAGCGGCAGTCGAAAAGATCATGACGCCGAAGGAACGACTGGTCACCGTCAAGGAAGGGGCCGACCTGGATGAGATCAAGGTCCTGATGCATAACCACCGCATTGAAAAAGTGCTGGTGGTCAATGACAGCTTTGAGCTCAAGGGCCTGGTGACCCTCAAAGACATTCGCAAGTCCGAAGATTTTCCCAATGCCTGCAAAGATGCCATGGGTCAATTGCGTGTTGGTGCGGCGGTCGGTGTCGGTGCCGATACCGGGGACCGGGTAACCGCCCTGGTCAATGCCGGTGTGGATGTCGTCGTGGTGGATACTTCCCATGGCCACTCCCAGGACGTCATCAATCGTATCAGTGAAATCAAGAAAGCCTTTCCCAATCTGCAGCTGATCGGCGGCAATGTTGCCACGGCAGCAGGTGCCGAAGCCCTTGCCGAAGTCGGTGTGGATGCCGTCAAGGTAGGTATCGGCCCCGGTTCCATTTGTACCACCCGCATCGTGACTGGCGTGGGCGTTCCCCAGATTACGGCAGTGGGCAATGTAAACCAGGCACTCAGAGGGTCTGGTATCAGTATTATTTCCGATGGTGGTATTCGCTTTTCCGGCGATATTGCCAAGGCCATTGCCAGCGGAGCCAATGTGGTCATGATCGGCAGTCTGCTGGCGGGCACCGAGGAAGCGCCAGGCGAGGTTGAGCTTTACCAGGGGCGTTCCTACAAAGCCTATCGGGGTATGGGCTCCCTGGGCGCCATGTCCCAGACACACAGCTCGGCAGACCGCTATTTCCAGAATATCCAGGAAGGGGCCAACAAACTGGTACCCGAAGGCATCGAAGGTCGTGTGCCTTACAAGGGACCGATGTCTGCAATCATCTTCCAGTTGATCGGCGGTTTTCGCTCCAGCATGGGACTGACAGGCTGTGCCACGATGGAAGAGATGCGTACCAAGCCCGAGTTTGTGCGTATTACGGCTGCCGGCGTCAGTGAAAGCCATGTCCATGATGTAAGCATTACCAAGGAAGCGCCGAATTACCGCATTAGTTAGGGCCCCAGGCTTTTATTCATTCCAGACTGCCGGAAGACCGCATGTCGCAAAATATCCATGACCACCGAATCCTGATCCTGGACTTCGGTGCCCAGTACACCCAGTTGATTGCCCGCCGCGTCCGTGAAGCGGGGGTCTATTGCGAAATCCACCATTACAGCATGTCGGAAGAGGCATTCAGTGCCTTCAATGCCAGGGGGGTCATTTTCTCGGGTGGGCCGGAGTCCACTACCGTTCATGATTCACCCCGTGCTCCGGACTATATCCTCAATAGTGGTCTGCCCACGCTGGGTATCTGTTATGGCATGCAGACCATGGCTCTGCAACTGGGCGGTAAGACCGAAAGCTCAGACAAGTCCGAGTTCGGCTATGCCGAAATTGAAATTCCCAGCGGCAATTCCCTGCTCAGTGACCTGGAACATTCCCGCCAGGAAGGTGACAAGTTCTATCACAATGTCTGGATGAGCCATGGCGACAAGGTCGTGGAAGTGCCCGAAGGATTCTCTGTTATTGCATCTACCGATACTGCGCCGATTGCTGCCATGATGGACGAAAGCCGGAAAATGTATGCCGTGCAGTTTCATCCCGAAGTGACCCATACTGATTCCGGCCAGGAAATGCTTAACCGCTTTGTCCACGAAATTTGCCAGTGCGGTCGCCTGTGGACACCTGCCAACATCATTGAAGATGCCGTTCGTACCATCCGTGAGAAGGTCGGCAAGGACAAGGTCCTGCTGGGACTCTCCGGTGGCGTGGATTCCTCCGTGGTGGCAGCTCTGCTGCACAAGGCGATCGGTGACCAGCTGACCTGCGTCTTCGTTGATAATGGCCTGTTGCGTCTGCATGAGGGAGACCAGGTCATGGAAACCTTTGCCAGGAACATGGGCGTGAAGGTCATCCGCGTGGATGCCGAGGACATTTTCCTGGGCAAACTGGCTGGTGTGGACGAACCTGAAGCCAAGCGCAAGGTTATCGGCAATACCTTTATAGAAGTCTTTGATACGGAAGCTTCCAAACTGGGTGATGTGAACTGGCTCGCCCAGGGCACAATTTATCCTGATGTGATTGAGTCTGCCGGCTCCAAGCATGGCGTTGCCCATGTCATCAAATCGCACCATAACGTGGGCGGATTGCCTGACGACATGAACCTGTCCCTGGTGGAGCCGCTGCGCGAGTTGTTCAAGGATGAAGTGCGTAATATCGGCCTGGAATTGGGTTTGCCCCGCGACATGATCATGCGGCATCCTTTTCCGGGTCCGGGTCTTGGCGTGCGGGTACTGGGTGAGGTTAAAAAAGAATACTGCGACATCCTGCGCCAGGCCGATGCCATCTTTATCGAAGAACTGCGCAATGCCGACTGGTACGACAAGGTGAGCCAGGCCTTCGTGGTATTCCTGCCGGTAAAATCCGTTGGCGTGGTGGGGGATGCCCGCCGCTATTCCTATGTTCTGGCAATTCGGGCCGTTGAAACCATCGACTTCATGACAGCCCGCTGGGCCCACTTGCCCTATGAGCTGTTGGAAACCGTCTCCAACCGCATCATCAATGAAATCCGGGATGTGTCCCGTGTCAGCTACGATATCAGTAGTAAACCGCCCGCTACGATTGAGTGGGA
>CAZROW010000050.1:19487-23709 GCA_964601805.1 uncultured Enterobacteriaceae bacterium | reverse complement strand
CAAAATCTTGTATCATGCGCCACCAATTTTTACGCAGATTATTAACCCAAGAGCAGCCCAATGAGCGATTTATCAAATTACAGAAATATCGGGATTTTTGCCCACGTAGACGCCGGCAAAACCACCACCACTGAACGTATTCTCAAACTGACCGGCAAGATCCATAAAACCGGTGAGGTGCATGATGGTGCTGCCACTACAGACTTCATGGAGCAGGAGCAGGAGCGTGGTATTACCATTCAGTCTGCTGCGACTACCTGTTTCTGGAAAGATCATCGCCTGAATATCATTGATACCCCGGGACACGTTGACTTCACGGTTGAAGTTTATCGCTCCCTGAAGGTGCTTGATGGTGGTGTGGGTGTTTTCTGTGGTTCCGGCGGTGTGGAGCCCCAGTCAGAAACCAACTGGCGTTACGCCAATGAATCTGAAGTCTCACGCATTATCTTCGTCAACAAGCTGGACCGTGTCGGTGCGGACTTTTACAAGGTTGTTGACCAGGTGAAAAAAGTGCTGGGCGCAAATCCGCTGGTCATGGTGCTGCCCATTGGTACGGAAGATGAATTCGTCGGTGTTGTTGACCTGTTGACCCGTAAATCCTATATCTGGCCTGACCTGAATGACCGTGACAAGGTTGAGATTGGTGATGTCCCTGAAGACATGGTCGACCAGGTGGAAGAATGGCGTGAAAAGCTGATCGAGACTGCCGTTGAGCAGGATGATGATGTGATGGAAGCTTACCTGGAAGGTAATGAGCCTTCAGTAGAAGATCTCAAGCGCTGCATCCGTAAGGGCACCATCAGTCTGGACTTCTTCCCCACTTACTGTGGCTCGGCTTTCAAGGACAAAGGCGTCCAGCTGGTCCTTGATGCAGTTGTCGACTACCTGCCAAGCCCGACCGAAGTTGAGCCCCAGGAACTGACCGATGAATTCGGTGAGCCCACAGGTGAAGTCGCCACTGTTTCTACCGATGAACCTCTGCGTGCACTGGCCTTCAAGATCATGGATGACCGTTTTGGCGCCCTGACTTTCACCCGAATCTATTCAGGCTCCCTGAAGAAGGGCGATACCATTCTGAATTCCTTCACCGGCAAAACCGAACGTATCGGCCGCATGGTTGAAATGCATGCCAATGACCGTAACGAGATTGAAAGTGCCCAGGCAGGCGACATCATCGCCATCGTGGGCATGAAAAATGTACAGACCGGACACACCTTATGTGACCCGAAACACCCCTGTACGCTCGAAGCCATGGTATTCCCTGACCCGGTTATCTCCATTGCCGTTGCACCAAAAGACAAGGGCAGTGTGGAAAAAATGGGTATCGCCATTGGCAAGATGGTGGCAGAAGATCCGTCCTTCCGTGTTGAAACCGATGAAGACTCCGGTGAGACCATTCTCAAGGGCATGGGCGAGCTGCACCTGGACGTCAAGGTCGACATCCTCAAGCGTACCTATGGTGTGGAGCTTGATGTAGGTGCACCCCAGGTGGCCTACCGTGAAACCATCACCCAGGAAGTTGAAGATTCCTACACCCATAAGAAGCAGTCAGGTGGTTCTGGTCAGTTCGGTAAGATCGACTACCGCATCAAGCCGGGTGAGCCAGGCAGTGGTTTCTCTTTCACATCCACTGTTGTGGGCGGTAATGTACCGAAAGAATTCTTCCCGGCCATCGAGAAAGGGTTTGAAGTCATGATGGAAGAAGGCCCGGTGGCCGGCTTCCCCGTGCTGGATGTTGAAATTGAATTGTTTGACGGTAGTTTCCATGCCGTGGACTCATCGGCTATCGCTTTTGAGCTGGCGGCCAAAGGCGCTTACCGTCAATCCATGTCCAAGGCGGGTCCCCAGCTGATTGAGCCCATCATGAAAGTGGACGTGTTTACACCGGAAGATCATGTCGGTGATGTGATCGGTGACCTTAACCGTCGTCGCGGTATGATCAAGAGCCAGGATCCGGGCAGCACAGGTGTTCGTATCAAGGCTGACGTGCCGCTTTCTGAAATGTTTGGTTACATCGGCAGCCTGCGTACCATGACCTCGGGACGTGGCCAGTTCTCCATGGAATTTGCCCATTACCTGCCTTGCCCGGCCAATGTGTCTGAAGAAGTTGTGGCAGCAGAAAAGGCCAGGAAAGAAGCAAAAGCCAAGGGTTAAAAGCCAGGTTAGAGCAAGCTTGAAATCAAAAGCCCCGACAATCCTGTTGTCGGGGCTTTTTTTTGCATTGAGGCAAAGTCCTGCACATAAGTTCAACTCTTCCGGTTTCTGCTTTACTATCAGTACCAAGTACTCCTGAATTGTCTGCCGAGGTGCCAAATGTCTGCAAAATCTGTTCTCACACCACTGGTATTGCTGGGATTGGTGACAGCCTGTGCCTCCGGTCCCGAAACCTATAATCCACTGGATGATTATGAGCAGGTTAATCCTGCCACCATGCTGGAAAGTCCCGAGTCCGTTGCCAACACCGAATTTACCGCCGAGCAGCGTGAGCGGGGCAAGTATATGGTGACCTTGCTGGGTTGCGGTTCCTGCCATACCAACGGTGCACTGGTCGGGGCTCCCAGGTCAGATCAATTACTCGCAGGCTCCGATTGGGGGATTGCCTACAACAATCCCCTGCAGGTCAGGAATCCGGGAGTAGTGTATCCAGGCAATCTCACCCCGGACCCTGAAACCGGTATCGGCGACTGGAGCGTCGCCCAGATTGTCGCCATGCTGAGAAACGGGATGGACAATCACGGGGACCAGACCTTACCCGTCATGCCCTGGCCGGCCTATCATGAAATTGTAGAAGATGACGCCCTGGCCATTGCCGCCTACCTGAAAAGCCTGCCGTCGGTAAGCCACCAGGTACCAGACAATGTGCCCACCGGACGCCGTGCCAGGTCACCCTTTGTGCATTTCGGGGTTTACCAGAGTCGCCAGTAGCTCAGTAGCGGAAGGTGTATTGAACCTGGCTGAGTGATGAGGCCGGCTCCTGCTTGCCTGTTCCAATTCTCCGGAAAGTGAATTACCTTAAGCACCACGCTCTACGCCGTGTGTAGACAATAAAAATAAAAGAGAGACGGGGAAATGTTATGAACAGACCGTATTTTCGTTCAGGTGTGGCTATTGTCCTGTCCGGCGTACTGGTTGCCTGCGGGCAGGCACCGGACACCGAGGATTCCGCCGCAGTTACCGACACGCCAACAGTACAATCGACCCTGATTCGACCGGCTGCAGGGCAGGGTGAGCGACCTGATGTACTGCTGATCATGGTGGATGACCTCAATACCATGATTGCACCCATGGGGGATTCGCAGGCCATCACTCCACACATGACCGACCTGGCTTCCCGCGGCATGTTGTTTACTAATGCTATGACGATTGCACCGCAATGCAATGCCATTCGCACAGCTGCCCTGTTTGGCAGGCGGCCTTCCAGTTCCGGGGTTTACAACAACGGCCAGGACTGGCGCAAGATGCCCGAGTTTGAAAACTACGCCTCTCTGCCGCGCTATTTTCGGGATTCAGGCTATCTGAATTTTGGTGCCGGCAAGATTTTCCATGCCCATACCTTCTTTCCTGGCGGACATCCCGGTTTCAACGATGTAAATGCCTGGGATGACTTCTGGCCGGCGCTGGACTGGCAATTACCTGATGAGATCAAGCCCGCGGCGGTGAACCAGCTGCAGTTCAACTGGGGCCCCGTGGTCAGCAACTATGAAGCCACCATCGATGGCATGACCAGCAACTACGTTATACAACGCATGGCAGAGACCAATGAACTGAACCAATCCCGGTTTATGGGAGCCGGCATCTATCGCCCACATGCCCCCTGGTACAACCCGCAGGAATTTTTTGACCTGTATCCCCTGGAAACCGTGCAGACACCGCCTTATCTTGAAAATGATCTGGATGATATCGACCCGGCGCATCACTCCAATGAACGTATGAAACCCATCATGGAAGCCGGTGCCTGGGAAGAAGCGGTGCAGGCTTACCTGTCCAGTGTCAGCGTCGCCGATGCGGCTGTAGGCAGGCTGCTGGATGCCCTCGATGAAAGTGGGCGTGCCGATAACACCATTATTGTCATGATGGGTGACCACGGTTACCAGCTTGGTGAAAAGAACCAGCGTGAAAAGGAAACCCTGTGGGAAGTCGCGCTGCAGGTACCCCTGATTATTGTCGCTCCCGGGGTTACCACGCCAGGCAGCCGTTCCGATGTACCCGTGTCCTCCATGGA
>CAZROW010000050.1:14791-19387 GCA_964601805.1 uncultured Enterobacteriaceae bacterium | reverse complement strand
CTCCCGGGGTTACCACGCCAGGCAGCCGTTCCGATGTACCCGTGTCCTCCATGGATCTGTACCCGACCCTGGTTGACCTGGCAGGACTTGAAGCACCGGCGTACCTGGAAGGCGGTGACAGCCTGTTGCCACTCCTTGAGAACCCGGGCATGGAATGGGACCGTGCTGTTTTGAGCACCTGGGGCCAGAACAATCATTCCGTGCGCGGTCCGCGTTACCGCTACACCCGCTATGCTGACGGCGCCGAGGAACTCTACGATCATGACAATGACCCCAACGAGTGGACCAATCTGGCTGGAGATCCGGCCCTTGATCCTGTCAAGGAACGCCTTTCCGCGTATTTTCCAACGGTCAATGTGGATCCCTGGGTGGATCCCGATGCTGCCCCCAGACCTGCCACGCCGCCCGCTCGCACTCCCTGATCCTGGCGCTGTCCTGGCCTCGGCAATGGCATGAAACTGGCGGCTACCAGCCGGGCTGTTACCGGGAGTTGTCACCACAGTACCAGCGTTACCTGAAGCTTCTCCTGCTAAAGATCGAACGGGCAGGGGCTGCTTCAGCCGCGATATTTCTGCAGCAATAATTTTCCTTTCAAACACCTCCCTAAGGCTTGCAGGCTTGTAAGACCTGCACATTGTTAACAATTTGCAGAAACTTCATCATGCCCGCTACACTACTGGCCATCACAGCAGGAAAAGCGCAGGGTACAGGGGACAGACCAGGCATGAAAACCAACACCGTACAATTTGTATTTAATTCCATCATCCTGGCAACGTTGTGCCTGCCTATGGCCACAAGGGCCCAGGGCCTGGCATGCCAGGATATACAGGTGAAACAGTATGAGGATGTCACGATCACGGCAGTTGATGCAGTGGCAGCCGGACAGCTCTGGGCAGGGGAGCCTGATGCCGGCCCGTTTCGCCGGCGTGTGAGTCCGCAAAAGGCTTTCTGTCGCGTGCAGGGTGTCATCGAGACGGAGATCGGTTTTGAGCTCTGGCTGCCGCAACCCCGGGACTGGAATGGCAAGTTCCTGGCAGGCGGGGTTGGCGGCGATGCCGGCACATTCAACTATGCTGACCTGCCCCGTGGCATTGACAGGGGTTACGCCGCCGCGACTACCGACACCGGGCATAAAGCCTCAGAAAGAACCTGGATGCTGGGTGACCCTGTCCGTCTGCAAAACTTTGAACACCGGGCCCACCATTTGCTGGCCGTGAAAAGCAAGGAAATCATCACCGACTACTATGCCGATGAGATTGATCATGCCTACTTTATCGGCTGTTCCGGTGGCGGTCGCCAAGGCCTCAAGGAAATGCAGCGCTACCCGGAGGATTATGATGGCATCCTGGTGGGCGCGGCCGGGCCGAAAACGCCGGAAATGACCACCCGGCGCATGTGGGAGCTGCTACTGCGTGATAACAATCCGGGGCTCATGTCCCCTGACGACTGGGCCCTGGTGCAGCAAAATGCCATTGCCTCCTGTGATGCCGATGACGGTGTGACAGATGGCATCGCCGAGAATCCGCTGGCCTGTAGCCTGAACATCGACGCCCTGGCTTGTCGGGCCGGGCAGACCAGCCAGTGCCTGTCCCCGGAACAAATCGATTTTGCCCGCCAGTTCTATGCCCCTATGCGCGACGAGGACGGCAAGGCCATCGACAGCGGCCTGTTGCCGGGCGTGCTGGTCGACAGTGGCCGTTCCCGGCTGGCACCGGCAACCTTTGGGCAGGCCCTGCGCAAGCAGGCTGACTGGGACACGAAAGATTTTTCCGTCAAGAACGACCTGCCCGCGATTCGCCGTGTCATGCCGGACCTGGCAGCCGATGAGACTGACCTTCGACCCTTTGCCGCCCGGGGTGGCAAGTTCATCCAGTATTCCGGCTGGATGGATCCGGCGGTGCCCGCCAACATGATTGTTGAATACCACGAGGAGGTGGCCGAGGTCATGGGGGAGGCAGAAGCGAATGCTTTTTCCCGACTCTACATGGTACCGGGTATGTACCACTGCGGCGGTGGTCCGGGAGCTGACAGCATGGGTGGCGCCGGCAGGGATGCACCGATAGTGGATGCCCGTCACGACCTGCTGACTGCCCTGGAGGAATGGGTGGAAGAGGGAACTGCACCCGGTCCGATCATTGCCTCCAAGGTGGAAGACGGTGAGGTCACCCGCACCCACCTGGTCTGTCCCTATCCACAAAGCGCCCAATTCATCGGGGATGACCCGAATGATGCGGCAAGCTTTGTCTGCCGCTAGACCACGTTGACTGGCCTAATGAATGAACGACATATTTCAGTCCGGGGTGCGCGGACCATAGTGCGGTAAGGGCTGTCCGCGTTCATAGGCACCCAGGTCAGGTGCTGTCCCGGTATAGTCGTCATTGATATTGGGCAGACGCTGACCGGCATCTACGGCAACACTGCCAGCTTTCAACCTGAAATCCACATCCGCCGGGTCATACAGTTGCCCGGGGTTGCCCCTGCCCAGTGGCGGCACATTGGTGAAAATATCGTAGTCCACCAGCACACTATGCGTGTCCTGGCCGGTGGCTGAACTGTATTGTGCCAGTGATGAAAACTCACCGCGTACCAGCTCACCGTAATCCACCAGTCTGCCTTCAGCCGGGGCAGTCCAGGTGAAGCTCACAGTCGCTTCCGGTTTTGTCATGAAACCGTTGTAATCGGAGCTGGAATACCCGGTAAAAGTTTCCATGCCGAAGATGGCTTCCGCGGCACCCTGGCCAAGTACGAGGTTGTTGCGGTAGTGGATATTGCCCACAGGTCCCATCGGTAATACCTCCGAGGTAAAGGTATTGTGGTACACCAGGATGCCGGCACTGCTGGCGGTGAACTTGGTCGCGCCGCTTTCCGGGGCGTGGTAAACCACGTTACGGACAAAATACACGGGGCCACTGAAACCCGGCTGTACGCTCAGCGCTCGATGTGCCTGGTTGAAACAGCGGTTACGCAGGACGCGGATATTATGCATGGCACCGTCGGTTTCAATGCAGTTATCGTCCACGTTGGTAATGTCATTGTTGGTGATATCAATGGACACCGGCATGCGTTCGCGAATGATGTCGGGGTTGCCGTCCGGTGCTCCGTAGGTGGCATGATCGATACCATCATGAAAGTTCGCCACGTAGTTGTGCGTGATGACATGGCCGGAACCATACACCTTGATGGCCATTTCCGAGATCACCGGTGTCGGAAAACCCGGGGTACCTTGCCAGGTACGCCCTATCCAGCCCTCAAGACGGTCAGGGTGACTCTTGCCTATAAAGACATTGTCGGCGATGTAATAGTCTTTCGAGCCTGACCAGTCGGTATAAATGCCGCGACCAACGTCTTCAAACCGACTGTGCTTGACCACCAGGCCTTCGGCGCCAGCCAGGCCCTTGTAGCCAGCCTGGATGCCTACCTCCGTATTGCGAATGGTGATGCCTTCAAAATAAAGGTAATCCGCTGCCATGACATCAAACAGGATGTGGTTGCCATTACCATCAAAAATCACTTCACCGTCACCGGCCGCCACGATAGCAATGGGTTTTTCCTGGGTGCCGCCCTGGCGCAGGCGATAGGTGCCGTCAAACAACAGGCCTTCAGGATTCGCATAACGATAGCGGTCAGCCTTGTACTCGCCGGCATGCACAACAATGGTATCACCGGGCTGGACACGGGCAGGGTAGGCATTGAACCAGTCCGCGCCGTTGGCACTGGTGTAGTAGGCATTGAGCAGGCCGGTAAAAGCGGGTTCCTGTTTCTCTCCGTCATAACCGACCGGATAGACATGGTAGGTGTTGCCATTCTCCGCGGGCATGGGTTCAGGGCGTGTGTGGACATTGACCTGTTCCTGGACCTCCAGGCCGTTATCCGGATCAGTCAGTCTCAGGCGTACCTGGTAAGTAGTATCCGGTGCCAGGTCAAAGATGCTGCCGGCAAACATGTTGGGCGCGGTGTAATCAAAGGCATTGTAGACATTGCGCATTTCTTCATTCTGGATTCGCAGCAGCGGCAGGCCGGCCTGCCAGTCAGAGGTGCCTTCTGCCCGGTAGGCAACAGCGACGGCGGCATTACGGTTGTCATCGCCGTCGATAGTCCACTCAAACCCCAGTGCATTCAGGGTGGCAGGCTCCACGATCAGTTCACCCGCCGTGGTGCCGTCCTGGGCATAGGCAGGTAACACCGGCAATACCAGGCTGGCAAGAAATAGAAAGGTTGCTGCTTTACGCTGGATTGTCATGTGGAATCCCCCGGTTGCCTGAGCTGAAAAGTTCTGAAAAGGTAGTTTCAACCGGGCAAGGTGTCAACAAGCTGGCAAGAGTGGTGGTGTCCCAGTTTGACATTATTCGCGGCTAAAGCCGCTTCCCACAACAAATCGGCATCCTGTAGGAAGCGGCTTTAGCCGCGAATGGAATACTCTGCATATTCAAATCGGGACACAACCGAAAAATCCTTAGGCATAAAAAAAGGCGTACCCGGGTACGCCTTTTGTTATCAGTTCGTGGCTATCGCCCTGCCAGCATTAATTCCTGGAGCAGGTTTGCCGTTTCCTGGTGAATGTCACCACCACCGCCACGGCCAAAACCACCGGAGCGT
>CAZROW010000050.1:0-14691 GCA_964601805.1 uncultured Enterobacteriaceae bacterium | reverse complement strand
TGCCGTTTCCTGGTGAATGTCACCACCACCGCCACGGCCAAAACCACCGGAGCGTTCGCCCATGGCATAGTCAAAAGGCGTCAGGCCGTTGTCGTCTTCAGCCATGATGTTGGCACCATGATCGACCAACGTCTTCACCGCCTCATTCCAGCCCCAGCTGGCCGCACCATGCAAGGCTGTGCGTCCATACCGGTCGGTAAGCTCCAGCTCGGCGCCATTGGCCAGCAGGACTTCGATAGTGTCACTGGCATTTTGCCCGACCAGTGGTGTGGTGTAGTTGCCGCGAGTATCGATGGAACTGGCGTTCAGTCCGGCAGCGGCCATCAGCGGTGTGTTGCCATCGCGATTGGGCAGGTTGGGATGGGCGCCATGTTCAAGCAATAACCTGATAGCGGGTACGTCATGGCCCTTGGCTGCTCTCAGCAGTGGCGTGGCACCGATGTTGAGCATGCGGTCCGCACCGCGGTCATCCTTTAGGCTACGGTAGGTTGGCTGCAATTTCAGTTGCAGGTTGGGGTTGGCGCCGGCTTCCAGCAGGATCTCGATCATTTCCAGGCTGGAGGTGTCGTAAGTGGAAGGGCGGTCCGGATAACCACCATGGGGCAGTGTGTTCACGTCCACGGCTGAATAGATCGGGTTTTCACCCCGCAGGCTCCACTTGTTGACGTTGGCGCCGGCTTCGACCAGGTATTTGGCGGTATCAAAGCGCATGTTCATGACGGCCAGGTTGAGCGGCGTGACATTCTCGGCATCGCCCAGGTCGATATCAGCACCAGCTTCCACCAGGTGGCGGGCACAAGCCAGGCAGCCTTCACGGGCGGTATAAGCCAGGGCGGTCAGGCCACCGGCGGGGCGCCACTGGAAGCGGCGTTCGGCAGTCACCTGTCGATCACGTTGATTGGGTATGGAGCGGGAATCAGGATTCGCACCGGCATCCAGCAACAGCTTGACCATTTCCGGTTGTGACTGGGCGGCGGCAAAGATCAGGGCATTCTGGCCCTGCCATTTTTCCGTGGCATGAACATCGGCACCGGCGTCAATCAGCAGCCTGGCTGTGTCTACATTGTCGGAACGGGCAATAATCATCAGGGCTGTCTGGTTGTCGGCATTGGGTGAATCAGGATCGGCACCGGCATCCAGCAGGGTCTTCATGATCTGGTAATCACCCTGCACGGCGGCTTCAGACATGGGTGAAGAACCGTAATCATTACTGGTATTGATGTCGGCACCGGCATCAACCAGGGCTTGGACCAGGGGCAGGTAATTGTTGTAGATAGCCCAGTGCAAGGCCGTCGTGCCATTGGCTTCACGGGCATTGACGTCCGCGCCATCTTCAACCATGGCCACGGCTTGACCAAGATTACCGTTGTGGATTGTGTCGAGCAGGGGAGAAGCAATCACGGCGTTGGACGTGAGCAACGCCGTCATGAGCGAAGCCAGGATTAATTTTTTCACTGTCGGTTCTCCGTTGGACATCTTTTCTCTCGTTTCTCGATGACTCTTATGTTTTCTTTGTCGGCAAACGGCCCTTTGGGCCTATGCCGACCTACGCTATCTATGCCAGCAACTCGGGGAAGATGCCGGTACTGTCACCGTGGGAATCAACGGGGACATCTGCCGCATTGAGCAGGGTCAGCAACAGGTTGGCAATCGGCGTGTGGTCTTCGTAGACCAGGTGCTGGTTGCCCTTCAGGCTGCCGGCGCCGCCACCGAGGACAACGGCAGGCAGCGGGAAGTTGTTGTGCGCATTACTGTTGGACATGTTGGAGCCGTACAGGAAGATCGAGTTTTCCAGGATGGAGTTTTCACCATCGGGCATGTCGGCGAGCTTGCCCATGAAGTCGGCAATGGTCTGGCTGTGCCAGGCCTGGATTTTCGACAGCCTGTTGATCGAATCAGGATTGTTGTTGTGGTGAGACAGCGGATGGAAGGCATCCGGTACCCCGATATGGTTGTAGGCCTGCTGGCTGACTTCTGCGGCCAGCATGAAGGTGATGATACGGGTCGAGTTGGCCTGGTAGGCCAGGGCAATCATGTCGAACATCAGTCGGGTGCGTTCCTCGAAATCGGGAATACCCACGGGCAGTTCCGGCAGGTCATAGATGGACAAATCGCGGCTTTCCAGGTTGTGCACCCGGCGCTCGATTTCGCGGACCGAGGTCAGGTAGTTGTCCAGCATGGCGCGGTCTGCCGCGCCCAGGCTCTTCTTCAGCGTGTTGGCCTCATCGGACACCATGTCCAGCAGGCTCAGGTAGTCACCGGCAATGGCTTCGCGCTCGGCATCATTGCGGCCCTCACCAAAGAGCTTGGAGAAGAATTTCTTGGTGCTGAATTCCATGGGCAGCGGTGTGGTCGGGTTGCTGAAGGAAATGGTTGTACCCACCGTGCAGCCATAGGTACCGTCACAGGCTGAAGCACCGCCTTTTTCTTCCGTAGAGACCTCGATGGAGGGAATCGCTGTTTCCTGGCCAATATGCTTGGCTGCCACCTGGTCAGCACTGACGCCGACATAGGGTGCATGGCTGCGGCGCGGCGGCGTACAGGTCAGCCAGGTGCCCGGCGTAATGGCATGCACGGCCGAGCTCTGTGCCGGTTTGTTGTCCAGGCCGGAGACGACACTCACCATGTCGCGATACGGCTCAAACGGCTTCAGGATAGGCTTGAAGTCAAAGTCGCTGCCCACGGTATCCGGGGTCCAGTCCCGCATGATGGCGCCATGGGGAATATAGAAGAAACCCATGCGCGGCTTGGGCGCTGCGGCAGTTTGTGCCAGCGCTGTGCCTGCCGGCACCATGGCATCCAGGAAGGGCAGGGAAATGGAGGTACCCAGTCCCCTCAGGACCTTGCGACGTGATAAATGCTTTTTGGTGAGAAACATGGCGTTATCTCCTGTTAATTGCTGCTGGTGGCAACAACTTCTGTGTGTTCATCTTCCAGGGGAAGTGCCTTCATCAGGAAGACATCGCTTTCCACGATGGCCTTGATGATGGCATCGAATCGATTATCGTACTCATTGGCCTGGCGGACAATGCGGCGGACCAGCGGCATGTCATGGGCCTCGACGGCACGTCCCAGGGCATAGGTCATCAGTTTTTCAGTAAGCGTTTGCACGAACTGGTCCGGACGGCTGCGCAAGGCATCACGCAGGTCAGCCACGCCGGTCACCGGTTGGCCGCTTGCCATGATGCCCTTGGCATCGATGGGAGCCCGGGCCTGGCGGTCGATGTCACGCCACTGGCCCACGGCATTGAAGTTTTCCAGGGCCATGCCCAGCGGATCAATGACGCCGTGACACTGGTTGCATGAGGGCTGTTCACGGTGATTCTCCATACGCTCGCGCAGGGTCAGCACCCTCTGGCCGGGCTTGGTGTCGATATCAATATCGATGCCCGGGGGCGGTGCAGACGGTGGCGTGCCAATCAGGGTTTCCAGGACATAGGCACCGCGCAAAACCGGTGAAGTCCGGTTCGGGTAGGAGGTCAGCATCAGCAGGCCGCCTTTGCCCAGCAGTCCCCAGCGGTTTTCATTGTCCAGATTGATCTTCTGGAACTGGGTGCCGCGCACACTATCGATGCCGTAATGCCTGGCCAGGCGCTCGTTGACAAAGGTGTGGTTGGCATCCAGCAGGTCAAGCACACTGCGGTCACTGCGCAGGATGCTGTCCACGAACATCACCAGTTCCTGCTTGAAGGCTTCACCCAGGTCATCGTCAAAATCCGGGAACAGGCGTGGGTCGGGATCGATGGAATCCACGCCATCAATATTCAGCCACTGGTAGGCAAAGCGTTCGGTCAACGAGGCCGCACGCGGGTCAGCCAGCATGCGTTCAATCTGCTCGTTGAGGATGGATTCCTCGTGCAGCTTGTTGGTTTCTGCCAGGGTCAGCAGTTCTTCATCAGGACCGCGTCCCCAGAGGAAGAAGGACAGGCGTGAAGCCAGTTCGAGATCGGTGACCGGAAAAACTTCGCCAGGTTCGGCATCATCGGGCAGGGGTTCTGCGCGATACAGGAACTTGGTGGACGCCAGGATGGCCATGACGCCTTTCTGGATGCCGGTTTCAAAACCACCTTCGGCATGGCCATTGTCATAAAAGGTCATCAGGGGATCGATATCCTGGTCGGTGACCGGGCGACGGAAGGCCTGGCGCGCCAGCTTGGACAGGATTTCAACGGCACAGCCGCGTTCCTCGTCATTGTTGGCCGGGTAACAGCTGAATATTTTTTCACGGCTGGGAACGTCAGGCACTGACGTGACGTTCAGCGGACCGTAGGTTTTCATGCCATGCACAATGGGAATGTTGTCCATGGTTTCACCCGGGCTCAGGTGGTCGATAGTGCGGTCGGATTCGGCAAAGGTTCGCGCAACGAAGCTTGCCCCCACGCTATGCTTGCCGGCAGAAACCGGG
This sequence comes from uncultured Enterobacteriaceae bacterium, assembly GCA_964601805.1. GTDB lineage: Bacteria > Pseudomonadota > Gammaproteobacteria > Pseudomonadales > Pseudohongiellaceae > Eutrophocola. The sequence continues at coordinate 10,286 of CAZROW010000050.1, read as the reverse complement.
ACGGTAATGTTCTGGAAGCGTCGCTGGATTTCAGTAATGGCCGGTGTCTGCAAACGGTCAACGGCTTCAGCATCCTCGTAGCCACCCAGGGTGTTGGTATAGACCTCTTCGCCATCGATTGTCAGGATGAATCGATGTTCGTCTTCCAGCCACCAGGTGGGGTAGGAACGTTGGAGTGATCCTTCCTGCGAGGCAATTTCCACATTGAAGGTGTATTCACCGTCAGCCGGAAAGTAGTGATCCACTACAAAGCCGCCGCGGGTGCCCAGCGGCAGGCCTTTCACATGGCGGTACTGGGTCGCGAGGCTGGGTGGAACCCAGGACGCCACATCGGGCTCGGGAGCCTCGGAGCTTACTGCCTTGATACTGATCTGCCGGGCCGCCTGGATATATTGTTCCAGGAAGGTTGGTGATACCTGCAGGACTTCGGCGACATTGTCGAAGCCGTCACTGGTTGCATCGGGGGGCAACAGCGCTTCGGCATCAATATCATAGGCCAGCAGATCCTCAACCGAGTTTTCGTATTCTGTGCGATTCAGGCGATGCACCGAGATATGGCCTGGGTTTGCCCCGCCATTGTCGGCGATCGAATCCAGGTAGTACTCCATGTCGGCAATGAAAGCATCCAGGTCTTCTATCGGTGGTTTGTCATTGCCGGGCGGAGGCATCAGCCGGCCGCGCATTTTACGCACGGCTTTTTCAAACACATCAATATTGTTGTGAATAGTTTCAGGCGATAACGTGTCAAAGGCCAGGCTGCCTGCCCAGTCCTCGAAATTATGGCAGCTCACGCAATATTCATTGAGCAGGTCCCACTTGGCATTTACTGCCTGCAGGGCTTCTTCACTGCCCGGGTTCTCGGCAGCATGCGCACTGGCGACTATGCCGCTGAACAGTGTACTGAAAATGATTGCTGTCTTTTTCATTCTAAACATCAGATAAATCCACCCATGTCAGAGGTATGTGCCCACATGCCACGATAGGTTTCCAGGACGAATTCTGTGGGATCGCCCCAGGCGGCGTCGTATTTTTCCGTAATGTTTTCCTTCAGCATGTCATGGCCGCTGTAGCCCTGCTGCATCAGCGATTTCATGGTTGCATACAGGTCGGAAAGCATGTCGTACTGGGCCTGTAAATCAGCCTTGCTACGGACTGGGCCGCTCTCAGAAATAATGATGGTGTCTTCATCACTCATTTCAAGCATGGCTTCGTTGGCGTCAATAAGTCCGCCAAGCCAGCCACCGGTAGCGATGTCAGTGACAGGATAGGTGCCATCGCTCATCAGGCCGCCAGCGACCAGGACATTGCTCTCGGGAAAATACAGGGCAATATCGCCGTCAGTGTGAGCCCGTGCATAGTGGTGATACTGGACAGTTTCCCCGCCCAGGTCTTTCTTCCCGGAGTCATAAAAAGTCTCGACGGGCAGGGCGGCCGGGTCACGGGGTTCGTAGCGGGTGTTACGCCAGATGACCTCGAATTCGGCAGTCAGCCACAGGCGTGTATTTTCATGGGCGGTAATCTCGGCACCCAGTGCATGCAACTCCTCGTTGCCTCCGGTGTGGTCGGGATGCCAGTGCGTGTTGAACAGCGTGGTCACCGGGTAATCCCCGGACCAGCGCCTGATGGCACTGACCAATGCGGAAGCCTGTTTGTCAGCACCGCTGTCAATCACGGTGATACCGTTGGTGGGAGAGTTGCCACGAAACAGGACGACATTGCTGCCGGCTCCACTGACCAGGGCGATGCGGTCGGTAAGGTTCTTTACCTCAAGGTTTTCCTGGGCCAGCACAGACAGCGGCAAAGCCCCTGTTGATAATGCCAGCGCGGAAAAACCATGAATAAATTGACGTCTTTTCATAGGCCCCATTGTAACAAGGATCAAAATAATTCTTGTTGAACAGGACCGTTAATCCCCAATTTCTTCACAATATAAAGGGGGTTTTCAGTTTCGGGGGTGTCTGGATATCAGGAAGTGGCTGTTTCAGTCTCTTTTTGAGACGGACTTGCCTTTTGCTGCGCCTGAAGCTTCTTTTGAATGCCAGCAGTAATCTGGGGGTTGGTGACTACTTCGTAGAACTTTTCATCGATGGTATGTTTTTCTATGGTGTCGTTTCTCCATAAACCCACCTGGCCTTCGCGAATGACAAGTGTGCGTTTCTTGCCTTCGGTGTCCGGGTATTCACCGTAATAAAACACTTCCGTATTACCTTCAACCTGGCCAACCAGGCGATGCAGCTCGATTTCCTGCTGCAGTTTTTCAAATCCCTCGTTATCGAGCAGGATGCCATTCACGTTATAGCGAATCTTCTGCTGTCCCTTTTCACCTTTCGACTGATCGTCATCGGCTATTTCCATGACCTCAACATTGAAAGGATGATCCTTGATTACTGCCCTGAGCTTCCATGAACAGGATGACATTCGATCGGCATCGCCAATCGCCGAGGAAATCATGATCGGTGTCTCGCCGTCGTAAAGATAACGCGGTGCATAATCCGCATAGCAGACGCCGATGCCCAGTTCGATGGGAGGCAGTCCCATTTCTCGCGAGTATTTATTGTTGGCGCTGACCACTGACAACATGGCCTTGGCCATACCACAGGCATGTGCGACCGAATGCCAGTGCTGTGGATCATGTTCGTACTCCAGGAAACTCAGGATGACAGCATCGCCCTCGATAAAGACCTTGTTGGCCCCGTACGTTCCCAGGACCTTGTTAATAGGGCCAAAGAATCGCAGACTGAAATAGGAGGCAGGATTGAGATCTTTCTTTTCCAGTTCATCGGTTACTGTCGTGGATCCTCGAACATCAGCCTTGAGGATGGCATGGTGTACGATGCGATTCTCGTCATCGGTCACCTCGCTGGCCATGGGCAACTGGTACAGGGTGCCAGCCTGCGAAGACAGGCGAATCTGGTCTTCGTCTTCAAGAATGTTTACACGATTGAAGGCCCTGTGGGCAAAACGGAAATATTTCAGGTGTAGCCTGTATTGGGACAGCACAGACAGAAAACGTACAAACTCCTCGTCATCATTGTCATTGATTTCACTTTGTACGAGCTTGGCAGTATTGTTCAGATCCTTTACCTCGGCCGGTGTAAATTGATAGCCACGATGAAGGCGTTTCTGGAATTCATTGAACTTGATTTCGCCTCCAAGGAAGCGGCACAGCGAAACGGCTTCCATGTACTCGGCGAGGTGGCGAGTCCATTTCTTGCGCGTGTAATAGGAAGCTGATAACTGCTGCAGCAGTTTTTTCTCTTCCAGCATTTTCTTGATGCGCTTGAGGATCGACATCAGGTGCTTGTATTGCTTTTTAAATTGCCAGCCAGCACTGATGCCGGATTCCTTTCGTAAAGCCTGGCCGATTTCCTGCAGCTTGACCTCGTCGAACAAGTGCTCAAAATTTTCGGCATGATCCAGCCAGCTGAAACTTTCAGAAATATTGTTTTTCATGTCCGGGGCTGGCCCCAACAGGTTTTTGCAGGCTGATAACCCTCCCAGGTCGTCGTAAATTTCGAGTTGGTTACCGGTCTGCCGTCTTTCCACCAGGGGGTCAAAGCCGTGGTCCGGGAGTACATCCCGAAAAATGGCTTCAACTTCAGCATTCAGGCCTGGAAACAGGGAGTCGTCCTGCTCACGGTTCCACAGGAGGTATTTTTCAATCAGGAAGTTGGATGACTCCAGGTTTGCCACCCTGAGCAGGGGGCTGTAAAGAATGTCGAGATATATCTGGTCACCTGATTCCAGGTACTGGCGGCGCACGGCCTGCAGATGTTTCTTTTCTACAAATCCCAACAGGTCGAAAAACTGCCGATTCACGCTGGAAAGAGTGACGTTGTAATGCTTGCTCAGCCAGAAAATCTGGTCCTGGATATTCAGTGCCTTGCCGGATTTTGCGCCCCTGGATTCAGTCAGTTTGCCACGTAGTGTGGCGATCAGGTTGTCCAGGGTATTCTTGGTGCTTTCGAGGATGTAACGATAGACGGCGAATTGCAGCAAGATGATTTCATTACGTGACAGGTCGCTTTTGATCCGGTGGATCAAGACGGTCATCATGTCCGCATAGCTTTCCTGGAATTCTTCCTTGAGCTTGTCATTTTTGGTTTTCTGGGGTTTTTGCGCTATTTCCTGGTTAATGAAATCATTCAGCAGTTTCGTAAACAGGGCACAGAATTTCGGACTGAGCTTGACGTCAATATGATAATTGTCGACGCCACGGGGCATATCGGCAATGCTGAGCAGCACCGGTTCCGGTGTCTTCAATTCTGAGAGGTGGCGTTCCAGCATCCTGCTTCAACCCGGCTTCGTGTCTTGTTATCGTGGTTTTATTGCTGTTTTTTTCAGGCAGCTAATAACTTGCCGCAGTATACATTTTCATTTTATCGAACATTGCTGTTAATCATCGCGGTGAATGATTGTAGCAGTGGCCCCAGCCAGGAACCCAGGATTACCAGGAGCACAGTAAAATAAAGCCGGATCCGGCAATCAAAACGCTAATATACCCCAGTAAATCCGGGTCGCAAACTGGATGGAATCATTCCTCTTTGTGCCAGTCAGTCCCGGTTGAGGAATTATTGAATGTTGATTTTGCTAATGACCCACTTGATCAATCCGGGATTAACGTGCCGGATACCTGGGTGAAACCAGGTTCGGTGTGTCTTCATACTTGCTCTGACTGGCCCACAGGATGCCACGCTGTAATATGGTCAGGGCCTCGGGTATGTCATAGACATGGGGCCTGTGTCCCAGCGAAGTATAAAAGACGCGGCCCTTGCCATAGGTTTTTTTCCATACCACGGGCATCACCGTATCCTTGACCCAGGGATCATGATCACCATTGAAAGTAGTGGTTGCCAGTACCTTGTTGTTGGGGTCCACATGCATGTAATACTGCTCCGAGACCACGTCGAAATCATCCAGGCCCGCGGTGATCGGGTCTTCATGGTCAGTGATATTGACGCGATAGGGGATGCCGTCATTCCCGGGATGTTCCACCCATTGGCCGCCAATCATGTACTGGTAACGTGGTGAAGCGCGAAAGGCATCGCCAAGCCCGCCATGCCAGCCGGCGATACCCATGCCGTTTTCCACGGCCCTGAGCAAACCAAACATCTGCGGTGGCGTGATGGTACCCATGGTCCAGATTTGTACCACCAGGTCCTGTTCATTCATCAGGGCTTCATCGGTGTAGACATCCAGGTTGTCTGACACGGTCACCTCAAACCCCTCGGATTCCAACCAGGGTACGACAATGTCGCGGTAATTTTCCGGTTCATGACCTTCCCAGCCACCATAAACAAACAAGGCTTTGGAAGGCCCGTCAGCAGCCATTGCTGTCATTGGCAGGCAAACCAGCAACAGGCAGCGGACCAGGTGGGTGAGCAGTGCTGAGATTTTCATAGTGATGTCCTGTTATTGAATCAGTCGTTGCGGCAGGGCAAAGGCATAGAGTGTCCCGCCGGAGGCCAGCACGATGAACTGGCGGCCATCAAGCATATAGGTGATAGGCGCGTTACTGACACGGCCAATGGCGCTGTGCCAGAGCGTTTCACCATCGCTGGCACGCAGGGCAAGCGCATTACGTGACGAGTCACCGGTAAATGCCAGCCCGGTGCTGGTGGTCATGACACCGGCAGTACCGGCACCACCGAATAAATCATAGCGCCAGGCGATGTCGCCAGTGCGGTAATCAATGGCGCGCAGTTCGCCGCGGCTGTGAACCGTATAGTCGGCACCCGCCCAACCATAATCGCCATGGGCTTCCTTGTTGAACCATAAGCCGTAGGCATCAGCGGCGCTGACGATAAGCAGGCCACTGTCCGGATCAAAAGCCGGGGAGCGGTAATTGGTGGCACCGGACTCATCCGGAGCAACCAGGCTGCCGGCCTGCTGCGGCTCCTTGGTCGGATCAGGAATGGGCTGACCCGTATTATCTTCACCCAGGGACCAGTTGAGGGTGGCAAAGGGTGTAGCTACCAGGTTTTCACCGGTCACCCGGTCCAGCACGGCAAAATAACCGTTACGGGAAGCCTGTAGCAGCAGCTTGCGCTGGCGACCGTTAAATTCAGCATCGATCAGTACCGGTACCTCGGCGGCATCCCAGTCATGGGTGTCGTGAGGATTGATCTGGTAACCCCAGGCCAACTCGCCCGAGTCAGGATTAATGGCAAGAATACTGCCGGTCCACTTGTTGTCACCGGGACGGGCATTGCCATTGAGCACCGGAGTCGGGTTGCCGGTACCGACGTAGAGAAGATTCAGTTCCGGGTCATACGTGCCCGTCATCCACATCTGCCCGCCCATGGCTTCATCAAATACCGAATCAGGATCATTCGGGTTTCTGAGGTCTGACGGCAGGGTGCTGTAGAAGGTCCATTGCAGTTCACCGGTCTCGGGATGGTAGGAGCGCAATACACCGGGCAGGTTGTCAAAGTCACCGGACACGCCAACGATCAGGTGATCATCTATCAGTAGCGGGGCATTGGTTGACCAGTAACCGCGTTCATAGTCGGCTATTTCGACCTGCCACACCGGTGTGCCGGTATGGCGATTGAGTGCGACCAGGAAAGCATCGGGGGTGGTCAGGTAAACCAGGTCGCCATAAATGGCAACACCGCGCTGGCCAATATGAAAGCCGTCATTTTCCGGGTACTGGTAGCTCCAGATCTGGCGGCCGGAACGCGCATCCACGGCCCAGACCTGATTGGTGGCGGTGACGTACAGGATCCCGTCCACCATGATGGGTGTGCCCTTGATGGACTGGGACTGGTTGCTCTGGAAAACCCAGGCCAGGCCCAGCATATCGACATTCTCCGGCGTGATCTGGTCCAGCGGGCTATGGCGCTGGCCGGAATAATCGCCGTGATAGGTTGGCCACATGTCGGGCGCGGGATTGAGCAGGGTGTCGCCATCAACCCGGGTTTGTGCCATCAAGGTACCGGTCACCATTGAGCAGGCAAACAGTGCGGTCAAAAAAGATTGTTTTGTGTTCATGATGGCGGCCCTCATTGCAGCGTCAACAGGTAGGCCAGGACATTATGCATGTCGGCATCGGTGTAACGATCCAGCTGGTCAACATGGGCCTGCAGCGGGTCTTCAATGCTGACATCCACGTCCGTGGTTTGCCAGGATCGGTAACGACCATTGGGCAGGGTCAGGGCGATCGTGAATTCGTCCTGGTATTCCAGGGCACCGGAGATTCGCTGACCATTGGCCTCGGTTACCGTGACCATGGCAGCTGAAGGGCTTGGGCCACGCCGGTCAGCCCGTGGATTGAGCATGCGCATCATCAGTTGCAGTCCCTGCATGCGGGAGCCGATGCCCGCCAGGTCGCGATTGGCTGCATGGCATGCCGTACAGTGATCGTCGAAGTATTGCTCGCCTGCGTCGGCATCACCAATAGCGACATCCTCGGGCAGGACTGAACGGCGTCCTCCCTCCAGCGTAGCAAACAGGTGACGCTGGTTATGTATAAAGGCAACGATAGCTTCCAGGTCATCTGCACTTACGACGCTGGTACTGAAAGCCACCATTTCCGTATTGGGTCTGCCATTGCGCACCACCTCAGCGATCAGGTCACCATTGTCATCGTCGGCCACCAGTTCCGAGCGCACCAGGTCATGGCCACGCGAGCCACCGGCGGCATCACGGCCGTGACAAAAACCACAGGCAGCAGCAAATCGCGCTTCGCCCTGTGCAGCCAGTTCCGGCGGGTAGGGCGGCGCTTCTTCCTGGGCGGCTGCGGCTGCCAACGAGGAAAACAGCAAAGCAAAAATTGCTGCCGGTAAAGACGTTAGTCCTTTTATATGTACATTCATGCGAATTAGTCCTTATCCGGTGAAGTAGGAAAGAATACCGATAACGATGGCAACCAGGATTGCAGAACACGCGATATCCATGGTGGTGAGACTGCTGCGTTCGGCTTCCCGCTCCTCCGCAGTCAGCGTGCCAAAGGCCAGGCCCTTGATGCGCTGGTAATCCGGTGGACTGGTGGCCAGCGTCACTGCGATACAAAGCGCCACTGAAAACAGGAACAGGAAAATCGCCATGTGTGAAAAGTTGATGGTCGCAAAGGCGAAGGCAATCCCGGGGATATCAGCACCAGCTGCAATTTCTGCCTGGTACCAGATTTCCGAACCCAGGCGTAACACCAGCATGACCAGTCCTGCCATGAGTGTGGCAATGGCAGCCTGGGCATTGACCCGCTTCCAGAGAATGCCGAGCAGGAAAACGGTGGTCACTGGCGGGGCGATATAGGACTGCACATTCTGCAGGTACTGGTACATGATACCGCCGCCGATCTTGCTCATGATGGGTATCCAGATAATGCCCAGTATGACAATTACCGTGGTGGCGATGCGTCCTACCCGAATGAACTCCTGTTCCGTGTGATCGGGTTTGAGTTTTTTATAGATGTCCATGGTGAAGATGGTGGAGCTGGAATTGAACACCGAGGCCAGCGAACTCATTAATGCCGCCATCAGGCCGCCTGCTACCAGTCCTTTCAATCCGGTTGGCAGCAAAGTGGTGACCAGCATGGGAAAGGCGCGATCAGCCTGGGATACCTGGTAGGTTTCCGGCTCCTGGATGGTCAGTGCCAGGGCAATGATGCCGGGTACCAGGAAGATCATGATGGGCAGCAGTTTCAGGTAAGCCCCGAAAATGGCCCCGCGCCTGCCGATTGTAATATTGTTGGCTGCCAGCGTTCGCTGCACGATGTACTGGTCGGTACACCAGTACCAGATGCCGACGATGGTGCCGCCGAACAAAAGACCGGTCCAGGGAAAGTCTGGATCGGACATGGGGCGCCACATGTTGAAATGATCGGGGCTCACAGCCGTAATCGTAGTCCTGAGCTGGTTCCAGCCACCGACTTCCTGCAGCCCAAGCCAGGTAATCAGGGACGAACCGAGTATCAGGATGACAGTCTGGAAAGCCTCGGTATACACCACGGCACGCAGGCCGCCGATGATGGTATAGATACCGGTGAAAATGACGATGCCGATTGCGCCATACCAGAAAGGGATGCCCAACAGTTCCGATACCACGATACCACCGGCATAGATCGTGACCGACACCTTGGTCAGCACATAGGCAACGATGGAAAACACCGACAGGAACCAACGTGAACGTTCATCGAAACGTTTTTCCAGGAACTCCGGTGTAGTGAAAACGCCACTGCGCATGTAGAAGGGCAAAAACAGCCAGCCCAGCAACAGGACAATCCAGGCGTGCAATTCGTAGTGGGCCATGGGTGTGCCTGACTCAAAGCCGGTTCCTGCAAGTCCCACCACATGCTCGGAGCCGATATTGGAAGCAAAAATGGAAGCGCCAATCACGAACCAGCCAACATGGCGGCCGGCAAGAAAGTAATCTTCAGTGCTTTTGTTTTTTTGTAGCGCTACCCAGACGGCAATCCCGATGATGAGCAGGAAATATACAGCCAGGACAACATAATCCAGCCCGCCGAAAATTGAATCCATGCCGGGAACCCCTTTCTTATTATTATGTCAGGTAGGCAATGAAAGCATGAATCCGGTGCATTGTTAACCGGGAATTGTGTTGTTATCGATCACTGGTGGCAGGTGTTTCTGTACCGGCCCGGATGTTGCGGCGCAGTTGTCAGAAAATCAGGAAAGGAAAATGATGAAAGCCTGGGTTGCCGGGAAAAAGGAACTGGCAATTTTATGTTAGTGTAATCAGACAGAGTGTTCCTGGAGGCAGTCCAGCTAATCGAGCTGCAGGATTTCTTCCACCATTTGCCTGGCGGTCGCAAGATCCAGGTCAGTATGTGAAGTCATGGGCACATCGCCCCAGACACCTTCCCCCCCTTCGATAATGCTCTGCACAAGCCGGTCGATCACCTCGTCGCTTGCCGTATAACGCTGTGCGATTTCCGTGAAAGACGGGCCAACAACCCGGTTTTCAACACGGTGGCACACCAGGCAGTCACTTTCACTGAATATTTCAGGCGCTTCTATGCCCGCCTGGGATAACTGCTGTCTCTGGATTGCCTGCACTTCTTCATCGGGCTGTCCCGGTTCCAGGCGCAACAGGACGCCATCTGCATGATCGGTCAGCAGGTACAGCAGACCGTCAGGACCCTGGGTGACGTAACGGATGCGTTGGCCCAGTTCCTTGAACATGGATTCCCTGCGCACTTCACCATTTTCATTGAATGCGATGCGTTCAAGGTGGCCCGTGCCATTGATGCGGCCCTGGATCATGGACGTCACAAACAGGTTGTTTTGCCAGTTGGGAAAGGCATCCCCGGTATAAAAGGTCAT
>CAZROW010000049.1:0-23918 GCA_964601805.1 uncultured Enterobacteriaceae bacterium | reverse complement strand
CGACTGGCGTAATCCCTGATGCGAATTTCCCGCAGGTCATATGTCTGCTGGAAGAAAATCGGGTTCTGGTCACCGGCAGCACCCAGTGACCACACCGCCACCACGTCATCACCCAGCGACTCCTCGATATAGCGGGAAGATGCACCGGGAATATCGCCGCTGACTTCATCGAGCTGACCGGCGATCACGCCGTGCACGGCATAGTTGTAATACACGGCGATAGGTTCACCGGCGAGTGTTTCAAAATTCACTACGGCCACGGTCTTGTCGGAGGGGCCGTCATAGTTCGGACCCTCATCCCACAAGCCCGTTTCGGGATTGATCATTGTGCGGTTGATGTTGATATAGGACTCGCCTGTACCCCAGGCCATGCGCGCCGGTTGCAGGTCAGCCATCGCTTCACCAATGGCCTGCATCACCAGGTCTGCGAAGCCGTCGGGCTGCTGGCGCGGCACACTGTGGGTATGGGTTGCGGTCAGCAGCAAATGCTCACTGTCGATGCCGAGTTCGGATTCGGCCCGTGCTGAAACGGTCTGCCACAGCGGCGTTGGAATACCGCCCATGTCCAGGGTCACCAGGGCAGCCTTGTCAGCACCGCTTTCTATGACGATGGCACGGGCAAAGACGCGGTCGTTAACACCACGATAGAGGTCCGGCAGGTCGGCCGGTGCCGGCGTGATATCCACTTTGGCCGCCCCCACACGCAGGCCATTGTCAGCAGCCAGCGTGGTACCGGATATTGCCAGGCATACCAGCATGGCCAAAAGGCCCAGGAGTTGTCTTTGCATAAGAATCACCTTTTCCTGAATTGAGTGAAACGGGTTAATTACCCATGGTCGCAAGCTGTGTTTCCAGTAACTGCCGCATGATGACATAACCATCCCGGTTGGGATGCACACCGTCATTACCCAGTTCCTCCCGGAGTTCCCCGTCGGGACCTGCCATGGCAGAAAAGTAATCAATGTAGGCTATCCCGAAATCCTGGGCGTATTGTTGCATCCAGGCATTGAGTTCCCTGATACGCTGTGCCGGCCGCATGTCGGGTGACCAGTAAAAACGCGCTGCCGGGGGAATACTGCCGAGGATGACGTCGATGCCATGGGCACGGGCCAGTTCCACCATGGACATGATGTTGTTTTTGAAATCCTGCGGCCGGCTCGGCCCGGTATTGCCGGCCACGTCATTGGTACCGGCCAGGATATGGACAATCTGCGGATTGAGATCAATCACGTCATTGCGAAAACGCAGCAACATGTGCGGTGTCGTCTGGGCACTGATGCCGCGGTTAACGAAATTGTCATTGAACAGATCCGGATCGCCCAGCAGCCAGTTCTCGGTAATGGAATCCCCCATGAACACAATGCGTGGCGTGATATCGCGTGCCATCAGGTCATCATTGGCAGCACGAAAACGACACAGCCGCGGCCAGTCCTTGTCGGCATTGGCATTCAGATCGGCAATATACTGGCCAAAGGCAGGATTGTCCCCCGGATCGCGGGCAGGTGCCTGCCGTTCTGCACGCGGCACAATCATCATGTTGACCAACTGGTCACGAACACTATCCGGCATGATCACCGGTGGCGGACATGGTTCATCGACGATTCCCCCGGGTGCGGGATTGTCCTGTGCCGTGACACTGTGGGAAAGCAAGAGAAGGATGAGCGCTGAAGCGCGATTACGGATCATGATATTGAGTTCCTGTCCCGGTAGACTGTTGTTATTGCTTTGTAGGACAGCAATGATTCTAACCGTGCTACCGGGGATTGCAAAGCAAGGCGGGGTGGCGGCTCCAGCGCACCGGTATTGCGCCAGCATATTTGCAATCAGTTACCTGGCCCGGTAGTTTGCCTGACAACCTGTACTGCAAGGAGTTTTGACCATGTCGTCCATCCAGTCCCTGACCAGACACTTTTTTTACCTGGTGTTATCTCTCACCTTTTGCATACAGTCTGAAAGCCTCACAGCGCAAGTCCAGGTCGACACAGACGGTACCGTTCACATGCCAGCCCAGGCAGTACCTGTCAGCGAATACCTGAGTCCCGAAGGTCGTGCCTACCTGGTGGAACATTTGCTTGCCCTGAAAAACCCGGAATCGTTTCGCCAGGTGGAGGGTGTCCCGGCCCTGATTGCGGGCTACCTGGAACGCCAGCGTGAGTTGTTCCCGGTCAATAAAACCGACACCACGATCGGCGGGGTACACGCCATTGTTTACGAGCCTGCGCAAGGCATCGCACCGGAGAACCGTGACAGGGTGCTGATCAATCTTCATGGCGGCGGCTTTGCCGGTTGCTGGCTGGGATGCGCTGAACTGGAGTCCCTGCCTGTCGCGGCGCTGGGTCTCATCAAGGTAGTGAGCCTGGATTACCGCCAGGGGCCTGACCATAAATTCCCGGCTGCCAGTGAAGATGTCGCTGCCACCTATGGCGAGTTGCTGGAAAATTATTCCCCGGAAAATATCGGCATTTACGGCAGCTCGGCCGGCGGTATGCTGGCCGCCCAGGCCGTGGCCTGGTTCCAGCAACATGATCTGCCCCGCCCCGGCGCCATTGCCCTGATGAATGCCGGAACAGCACCAACGGCAGCACTGTTCGGCGGTGATGCCGGCTACTACACCCTGCCCCTGGGTGAAGGCCGCGCCATGGCACCCCCGGAATCACCACCCAGCGGTATTGGTGGTGGGGAAAATGGCTACTTCTCCGAAATTGCACTGGATGATCCACTGGTGGCCCCCACCACGGATGCAGATATCCTGTCCGGTTTTCCCCCTACCCTGGTGCTGTCAGGAACACGCAGTTACGACTTGAGTAATGCCGTACATACCCACATGCAACTGGTGAAACAGGATGTACCGGCGGAGCTGTATGTCTGGGAGGGAATGTTCCACGGCTTTTTCTACAATGCCGAAGCACCGGAATCCCGGGAGGCCTTTACCGTGGTGACAGAGTTCTTTTCACGTATGCTGGGGGCAAAATAAAACCGGCTTCACGACAAGGCCATGAAGCCGGTTTTGATTTCGGGTAAAACGACTCAGTCAGTAGCGAAACAGTAGAACAGGCCAGCACCACCGACCTGGATCAGGGCCTGCTGTGTACATCCCGGTGTACCGTGGGATGAGTTCCAGGAAGAACCCGGATCACTGAAGGAATAACGGTCGGCATGACCTACCCAGGCGCTGCCTTCATCATTACTGGTCCAGTTGTTACAGGTGCGGTCCTGGCCATCCGGCATGGCAGTACCATCCATCTGTGAACCCGTGAGCACATCATGCTCGGTAAAGTCAGGGTTGCCATCGATACGTGAAGCAAACTGGTGACCGTTTTCATCGCGGGTGTGCATCCAGTTGAAGTTGGAATTGTCGTAATGCAGATTTTCCACGCTGGTCGCCATGACAACACCCTTGGCATTGGCCCAGGGACCTTCACCGATGCGATCACGTGCATCAACCCCGTTTGGCCCCTGTGTGCTCAGGTAGGCGCGCCAGGTGTGGTGGCCGGCACCGGCTTCTGTTGCCAGCGCCTGGCAGTGGGCATCGGCACCGGCGAGTCCGCCCAGGTTGCCGCCATCACCCATGGTTCTGCTGGTAATGAAGAAAGTCATTTCGGGACGTTCTGCATTGTCATCAGGCTGGGCGGCAGAAACTGCATAAGGCAATGTACATGCCCCCAGTAAACAAACAGCTGTTACGGTTTTTCTTATCATTTTTCTATACTCCTTTGAACTCATTGAAAGTCCGGACGTGATTTATGTTTCTTGTGTTCGAAATTCTGCTTACGGCGCCAATACCGTATTACTGATTTGTATTTTGGGCTACCTGTCGCTGTTTAATCAACTCCTCGATCAGGGCCGCAGTTTCCGGTTTATCCACAGGTGGATGTGTAGCAAGAAAAACGCCGTGCGCCCAGGTGACAGGATCACGCCCTTCCTTGTCCTTCACATCCAGTTCCGCCCCGTTGGCCGCCAGGTAGCGAATAATACTATCAGAGCCACGATTGGCTGCACCATGGACAGCATTCAGTCCCATGGAGTTACGGGCATTGATATCGTTGCCCAGGCTGTGCGCATATTTCACCGCTTCCAGCAGGGCCTCTTCACCTTCATCGTAAGTCTGGTTCACTACCCAGTTGATACCGGCTGCTGCCATCAGCGGCGTGGTACCGGCAAAAGTACCCAGTGTTGGATCGGCACCATTTTCCACCAGCAATTTCATGACCGTGACATCCCCGGACAGCGCAGCTCTCAGGAACGGGGTCTGGCCGGTAAAGTCGACCCAGGACAGGTCACCAATACGGGTAATGAAACGTTGTGTTGGCGGGACTTCCCTGGTGCGTGCATTGACATCGGCACCGGCGGCGATCAGGTCCTTGATCAGGGCAAGCGCTGCCTCACGGTCAACCTTGTTGTCACGGGTGGCACCGGCAACATTCAGGTTGCGCAGCATGACAGCGGACCACAACGGCGTTTCACCATACCAGTCACTGGCATTGACATCCGCGCCCTGGGAAACCAGGTAACGTGCCGTGGCAATATGCCCGGTGGTTCCGCCACGGCGACTGACAACACTGCCATTGACGATGGCGTTGATCAGCGGGGTCACCCCGTTGGCCTCTGCCTGCTCCAGGTCTGCGCCGGCTTCCACCAGCATGCGTGTCAGCTTCAGGTCACCCTGTCGCGTGGCATACATCAATGCCGTTTTGCCACCGGCAACCGGTGCCCGTTCACCGCGTTCGGGAATGCCGCCACGATTGATACCAACACCTTTTGAACCGGCATTTTCACTGGGCAGACGCATGCGTGGCACTTCACCCATGACGGTCTGTGCGTTGACATCCACGTTCGTGTCCAGCAACAGTTCCACCACGGCGGGGGCATCGGCGCGTACCGCGACCATCAACGGTGTCTGGTCGTAATTAGGTTCCCGTTCCTCCGGATCGGCACCGGCATCCAGCAGCATTTGCACGATTTCTGCAGACCCGCTGCGCGCGGCCAGGAACAGCGAGTTTTCACCCGCACGATCAGGAATATTGGGGTCAGCACCTGCGCTCAGCAGCAGTCGTACCATGGCTGCATCCTTGTTCTGGATGGCCAGGTGTAACGGTTGCAGGTCGTAGGCATTGGCCAGGTTCGGGTCGGCACCGGCCTCAAGCAGCATACGGGCTGTGTCCACATCCCTGACACGTATCACCCAATGCAGGGCTGGCGTTTCGTAGGGACCAAGAGCGTTAACATCCGCACCGGTTTCCAGCAGCAAAGTCCTGACCGTGGTCATATCCCTGGCCATGGCGGCTTCAGCCAGGCGGGTATCGGCGGCCTCGTATTCCTGTAACTGGGAGACAATTTCCTGGGCCTGCAATGATATGCCTGGCGACATACCGACCAGGGCAGTCACCATCATCAACAATTTGCAGCATTGCGTTTTCATAATTTGCTCCGCAGCCGACTTACACATTCAGGATGCCGGTGCTGTCACCAAAGTCATCCACCGGCACATTCAGTTTATCCAGGATAGCGTTATGCAGGTTGGCAATCGGCGTACCCAGGCCGGCGCGGATGTGGCGCCCACCTTCGAGTCGTCCTGATGCGCCACCGGCCAGCAACAAGGGCAGCGGGTCATGGTCATGCTGGTTGGAGTTACTCATACCGCTACCGTACAGCACGAGCGAGTGGTCCAGCAGGGAACCATCGCCATCCGGCGTATTGCTCAGCTTCTCCAGGAAATAGCCGATCGTGTTCTGCACGTGAAACGTCTGCAGTATCGCCAGCTTGTCCTTGTTGGCCTGAACCTCGGAATGGTGTGACAGGTTGTGGAAGGGATCATTGACACCACTTTCACTGTAAACACGGTTGCTGATTTCACGTGCCACCATCAGCGTGGACACGCGGGTAATTTCTGCCTGCCAGGCCAGCGCCAACAGGTCAAACATGAGTTTGGACTGCTCAACAAAACTGCTGGGCACACCAACGGGTTTATCCGGCACTTCCATGTCGTTTACCGGTGATGCAGCGACCAGCTCGAGGCGGCGTTCGATTTCCCTGACATCTTCCAGGTAGCGCTCCAGGCGCTGGCGATCTTCTCCAGGCAGCTGACGCTGTAGCGAGGCAACATCGCCAGTGACCGAATCGAGCAGGCTCATTTTCAGGGCCTGGCGCTGGGCGCGTTCCTGTTCCGTACTGCCGTCACCGAACAGGCGTTCAAAAACCACCTGGGGATTGAGCTCCATGGGCAGCGGCGTTTCCGGTGTGCGATAGGAAATGGAACTGCCCTCTTCCAGGGACAATTCCAGCGAAGGCATCGGCGTGTCCTGGCCAATAAATTGTGCAGCTACCTGGTCAACGGAAGTTGGCGAAGGGCCGGTACCCGGTTTGTGACTGGTCAGCCAGACCTGCGAGGAACGGGCATGATTGGCACCCGCCGAGGCATCATCGCCATAGGCGTTGGGCAGGCGCATGTCACTGATGACATTGAGCCTTTCCCGAAACGGCTCCAGGGATTTCAGGATGGGCGTAAATTCGAAACCCTTGCCATCAGTGCCGGGCATCCAGCGATCCATGACTGCACCATGGGCCACATAGATACAGGCCAGGCGTGACTGTGGCGTGCTTGCACTCTGTGCTGCCAGTGAAGCAGCCGGCAACATGGATTCCAGGAATGGCAATGCCAGTGCCGTACCGGCACCGCGCAGTATGTGACGGCGGGACAAATGTTTCTTGGTAATGTATTTCATGACCACTAACTCCCTAGCGTTTCGCTATCGGCTGTTGCGGGTTTTCGATGGCAACCTTGTACTGGAACGGAAAGCTTTCGACGATACCGAGTATGACATCGGAAAAACGATAATCCACCTCGGCTGTGTCATTGATAATTTTCCGGACTGCCGGCATGTCATCCGGCTCAAGCAGTCGTCCCAGGGCATAAGTCATCAGTTTTTCCGTAATTGACGTGGCAATGGTTTCTCCGCGGGTAAGCAGGGCATTGCGAATATCCACCGGACTTTCAATCGGTGTGCCATCAATGAGATTTGAACTGGTATTGATCAGTTGACCTTCATCCCGGTCGCGCCAGCGGCCAATCAGGTCGAAATTTTCCAGGGCCAGGCCCAGGGGATCCATGATCTGGTGACAGGAGGCACAGGTCGGATTGGCGCGATGTATTTCCAGGCGTTCACGCAGGGTATTGGGTACCCGGCCATCTGCCGCCTCTTCCTGGGTCAGGTCGGTTTCCACACCCGGCGGGGGAACAGGTGCCGGCGCACCGAGTATGTTTTCCACGATCCACACACCACGGATTACCGGGGAAGTGCGGTTGGCAACCGAGGTGGCGGTGAGAATACTGCCGTGACCCAACAGGCCGCGGCGTGGACTGCTGGCTGGCAAAGACACCTTGCGCATGTAATCACCTTCAACACCCTCGATGCCGTAGTGCCCGGCCAACTCTTCATTGAGCCAGGTATAGTCGGCTTCCAGCAGGTGCAGCAGGCTGCGGTCTTCCTGGACCATGTCCAGGAACAACAATTCGGTTTCTTCCCGGAAAGACTGTTTCAGGCTGGCATTGAAGGCACGATCCTGCGGCAGTGCGGCTTCCAGTTCACGCAGCATCAGCCACTGGGCAGCAAAATTTTCCACCAGGGCATTGGCACGCTCATCAGCCAGCATCCGTGCTACCTGTTCTTCCAGCACTGCCGGCTCACTCAGTTGCCCGTTGGCGGCCAGGGAAATCAATTCCTCGTCCGGAATACTGCTCCACAGGAAAAAGGACAGGCGGGAGGCCAGCTCCAGCTGGCTGATGCGGTAGATCTCCCCAGGGGCGACATCATCGGGTTGTACTTCTATCTGGTACAGGAACTGCGGGTCAATCAGCAGGCGGGAAATCGCATACTGGATGCCCATTTCAAAGCCCCCTTCGGTCTTGCCCATGGCAAAAAACTGCATCAGGGTATTGATCTTGTCATCGTCTGCCGACATCGGCTGGCGGAAAGCACGCGAAGCCAGGTCATGCAGGGTCTGACGTGCACAGGCATTGTCTTCACTGGCCGTCTCGGGATAACAGGAGAAAATGGCACGGCGGCTTGGCGTATCACCCGCCCCGGTGACATCAAAGGGGCCGTTGATTTCAATCTGGCGAATGGAGCCGCCCAGGGAATAGTCATCGTAAAATTCGTTCACCCCCGTGCAACGCTTGTCATCCAGAAGCGCAGCACCGATGGTCTGGGGACCTGCGGGTATCCACATCTGGAAACGACCGGGATCTTCCACTTCCAGTGGAATCTCGTTCAGGGTCAGGACAATACTCGGGCCACTGCAAAACGCCTGGTTATTGAAAACACCACCGGCACCCTGTCCGGAAACCCGAATTTCATACTGGGCATCCAGCGGGAAATTGTGGGTCACCAGCATGCCGCCGCGTGTACCCAGCGGCAGGCCTTCGCGGTGACTGGTCTGGCTGCCCGAAGGCGCCGGGTACTGGACCTGGGTCGGAATCATGGCGCGATCACCGACCGCGGCACGGGAGAGTCGCATAGCCACGCTGACATAGGCATCGATCAATGTCGGCGACACGCTCAGGGATTTAGCCAGGTTATCAAAACCTTCATCGGTTTCATCGGCAGGCAGCAAAGTAGTGACGATGTCCGTGGCATCGTATCCCAGCAGGTCCCGTATGACATTGATGTACTCGGACCGGTTGAGTCTCGCCAGGCCTTCATGACCCGGGTTGGGTGTTTGCGCTTGCTGGGCATCCAGCTTGTGTTCCAGGTCGGAGACAAAACTGGCAAATTCAGCGCGCCCCGGACGTGGCTCTCCGGCCGGAGGCATCAGGCCGGTACGAATCCTGCGCACGGCTTTTTCCCAGATTTCATCATCCAGCAGGAGCTCGTCGCGCGGCAATATATCGAAAGCAATGCTGCCCGCCTGGTCATCAAAGTTGTGGCAGTCCAGGCAATAGGTATCCAGCACGTCCCAATCGGGTTCTTCTGCCGTTTGCGCGTAACAGAATGTCCCTGAAACGGCTGCAACTGCTGCAAGGGGCCAGGTCATGTGGCGCATTATCTTTCTACTCATATTCATCCAATGTCAGTTTCTCTTTATCGGGCAGTTCATGCTACCCCAGGCTTAAGAGGGTGAAAGCCAAATCGGGGGAATAATTTCCGGGAGAATTGTCGAAGCTATTATTGCGGAAGATCTGGCACCTGTCCGGCAATGATGCGTGAAATAGCGATTATCTTGATACCACCTGACTTCCCCCTTCATCAGGTCCTGGAATTCCAGGAAAGCACACAAACCCTAAAAGTCTTTTATGAAGACTGATTATCACCCCAATATCAGGCAAAGCGAAGGATAAAAAATGTAGCAAATATGAATTTTATGGCGTGGCTACCTGCTCTCCGCCACAGGACATACCTGATCACTGATCCGGTTTATTCCTGGTCGGCTGAAAAGGCGAAAACAGTCCGGCTGGAATAGGTTTCCCCCGGCATGAGCGTGGTGCGCGGAAAATGGGGCTGGTTCGGGGAGTCCGGAAAATGACCCGTTTCGAGGGCCACTCCCGCCCGCAAGGGATAGGTCACCCCACCCTTCATGGTGCGGCGGGTATCAATAAAATTACCGGTATAAAGAAACAGTCCCGGCTCACTGGTGAACACCGTCATGGTCCTGCCGGAATCGGGATGATGCAGGATCGCCGCCTCGGCAGTCTGTCCGGCGATAGTCGAGCGGCGCAGGACATAATTCTGGTTGTAGCCACGATTGGCCAGCATCTGCGGATCGTCCGCATCAATATCGCGGCCTATGGTTTTCGCCGTGGTGAAATCAAAGGGTGTGCCTGCAACAGAAACAATTTCCCCGGTCGGAATATTGTCCGGCCGAGCGAAGGTATAAAAGTCGGCATTGATGGTCAGCAGGTGATTCATGATGTCGCCATTGCCGGCACCGGCCAGGTTGAAATAGCTGTGCTGGGTCAGGTTCACCACGGTGGGTTTGGTGGTCGTGGCGGCGTAATCCACGAGCAACCGGTAATCGTCTGTCCAGTGATAGGTGACTGAAACGGTCATTTCACCGGGGAAGCCCTGGTCACCATCCGGACTGACCAGGGTGAATCGAATGCCGGGACCGTCTTCCGTGGTCACTCGCGATGGTGTCCACAGGCGATTGCTGAAGCCGTCGGGGCCGCCATGGAGAATAATGGGATTGGGAGTGCCGTCGCGCCCTACCTGGCTGTCCAGCGTGTAGGTCTGGCCATCCAGGGTGAGCTGCCTGCTGGACAGGCGGCTGGCATAACGGCCAACGGTCAGGCCGAAATAGGCAAAGTTGGCCGACTTGTATTCTTCTGCGGAATCAAAGCCCAGCACCACATCGGCCAGTTCGCCGTCCCGGTCAGGTGCCTGCAGGCTGAGTATCGCGGCACCCTGGGCCATGAAGCTGGCACTGGCACCGGCGGCATTGGTCAGGGTGTAACGGGTGATCGGCGACCCATCAGCCAGTGTCCCGAAGGGCGTCTCGCTGATGCTTGTCTGCGCCTGCAACGACGGCACTGTGCAAATAAGAGGGCAGACAAGGACAACACCAACCAGCAGTCGCATGATCATGGGGCTGACAACTGTCAGGGCAAGGCGTAGGCAATCAGCTCACCGCCGGCATTGGCACCGGAGTGGCTCACTGCCAGCACAATGTACTGCTTGCCATCATGCATGTAAGTCATGGGCGAACCGGTCTGGCGTGCCGGCATTTCCACACGGCCTGGTACATCTTCGCCGGTGGCCTTGTCATAGGCACGCAACAGGGCAACAGTCTCACCATTTTCATTCGTGTGCGTAGCCCCTTCCCCGGCAATGACCAGGCTGCCCGTGGTCAGGGTGCCGATAAATATCCGGCCATAGGACCCCAGTCGATCAATATCCTCCACGCCAGCCAGGGCCGGGTTATTGCGGATAGCATCCTCGGTGGTACCGTGAGCTTTTTGCCAGAGCATCTCGCCCGTGTTCATGTCATAGGCGGTAATGCGGTCATAGGGCGGTTTGATCAGGGGAATGGAGCCCTGCAAAAAGATACCGAAACGTCGTCTCAGGCCACCAGGGGCACCCAGCCCGCCCGGCCGCGGACCAAGACCCGGCGGCGGTGCCGGTGGGCGGTTGGCCATCTCGCCGTCAGGGCCCGGGTTGAAGGGTTCCAGGTCTGCCGGAATATTACGCAGGGTGAACACGGCAGTATGGGAATGGATATACAGGCGATTGGTTTCCGGATCGAAACTGCCACCGGGCCAGTTGGCACCACCCACATCGGCAGGCAGCATCAGCGTGCCGATGGGCCCGCCTTCCCTCTCCACGGCAGGTGGCGTAAACAAGGGTCCCATGGCGTACTGCTCAATCACCTGTTCCGCCTCGGCACGCAGGGCCGGGGTCAGGTCGTTGAGATCGTCACGGGACATCCCCTGGCGATCAAAGGGTTCCGGCCAGGTCGGAAACGGCTGGGTCGGACTGGTCAGTTCATAAGGTGATTCGGATTGCGGGACCGGGCGTTCCTCGATGGGCCAGATCGGCTCGCCGGTTTCCCGGTTCAGCACAAACAGGAAAGCCGACTTGGTGGGCTGGGCCAGGGCCTTGATGACCTGGCCGTCCATTTCCATGTCAAACAGGATGGGCGCGCAAGGCAGGTCCCAGTCCCACAGGCCGTGATGAATGGTCTGGTAATGCCAGCGTCGCTCGCCGGTCCTGACATCCACCGCCACCAGGGCCTCCCCGAACAGGCCATCGCCCGGCCGGTTGAAGCCATTGTAGTCAGCCGCCGCCATTTCCACCGGCAGGTAGACCAGCCCCAGTTCGGGATCGGCACTGAGCTGCGACCAGACACCGGCATTGCCATTCTGGTCAGCCGTGCCGTCTTCCCAGGTGTCGTAACCGAATTCACCGGGCAGCGGAATGGTGTGAAATATCCACAGGCGCTCACCCGTTCGAACATCATAGCCACGTACATAGCCCCGGGTGTCCCAGGTGGATTCCATGTTGCCGGCCGGGCGGTGGGCTGCGCCGACCACCACGACATCATTGACAACCAGGGGTGTCGCGTTCAGGCCGATATTGGAGTCGACAAGATCAATGTCCTGGTCAAAATTCAGTTTCAGGTCGACCACACCATTATTCCCAAACGAGGAAACCGGATTGCCTGTTTTGGCATCCAGCGCAATCATGCGGTAGCCAGGTGTCACATAAATTATATATTCCTCACTGCCATCGGTACTGGACCACCAGGACAGTCCGCGACCGGCACCCTGGCGGGCGGCGGATGATCCCCGCTCACCTTCATCCTCCCTGTGCATCCAGAGCAGTTCTCCCGTCGCCGGATCCAGGGCAATAACAGAACGGCGCTGGCCGGCAGTGGTGTAAAGCACACCATTGACGTACAACGGTGTAGACGAATAAAGACCATCGGGACGCGGTCCCAGGAAATCGGTTTTCAGGCTCCAGGCAATTTCCAGGTCCTGGAAATTGTCCGCGTTAATCTGGTCAAGAGGTGAATAACGATGACTGGCCAGGTTGCCGCCATAGGTAGTCCATTCCCCCTGCGCCTGTGCTTCAGTCACTTCCCATTGCGCCTGCACTGCAGAGGCAGCCAGCAACGTAATGGCAAGCATGACGAGGCCGTATAACCGCTGGATATTTCCTTCAACTGGAACGTTCAACGCAACTCTCCTTTTATCCTTTATCGCTTTATCGTTTTATCGTTTTCTTACTGACCAAATGCGGGAATCTCAAACTCCATCTCTGCCAGTTTTTTCTGATCCGTGGCAAGCGCTGCATTGCCCAGCGGCAATCCGTTGTACCAGAGTATGTAGGTGAGCACATCAACAGTATCCTGGCGCGACAGGCTGCCCGGCATATTGGGGGGCATCGTATCTATACGCTCTACCATGGCCCAGAGCGACTCACCGTTCCAGACGCCGGTGAACTGCGGTCCCGCCAGCGGTGGCGCCTGGTCAAGACCGTTCATCATCTCACCATGGCAGGCCAGGCATTGTTCGTAATAAACCACCTGGCCACGTATGGCCTGCTCTTCGGTATAGGCACCATCCAGCAAGGAAGGCACATCAGCCTGGGCATTGACCATGGTACAAGTGCTGCCTGCCAGGGAAACAGCGGCAAGGAATGAGAGCGGAAAATTTTTCACAGAATCAGTACTTCGTCGTTTTTCTAATAGTCATATGATTGCGGGAATGTACGACAACACCCCAATGCGGTCAAATGCTGCCCGGGCTACCCGGGCAGCATTGCGTGTTGAATGATCAGCCTTCGGAGGCTTCAGCGATACGTGCTCCCAGTGCACATTCCTCGGCCACCTTCACGTAACGCCACACGGCATCATTACCGATCACGTAGGGATGCGGCATGCCAGGCTGCCTTTCATTGAGTGCCGGGATTTTCACCGTGGAACCATCATAGGCGGTATGGTTGGACAGGATGACGTCCACACCGGCACCGGCAATAACGCCCTGGAAATAAACTGCCGAGCGGGCATAGTCACGCAGGCGCAAATCGCGCGGATCATTGGGATCATCACGGAAATTAAACAGCGTACCGCCCCACACGGCGGCCAGGTGCTCTTCCCCATTGTCATGCACGGGCAGCAATGTGGAGATGGTGCCGTGAGTATGACCCGGGGTCAGGAAGGTTTGCACGGTGTGATCGCCCAGGGTGAGTTTCATGCCATCGGTGGCGACGATGTCACGAGTGGCCTTGACGTCTTCGCGAGCGGTATTTTCGTACAGGTCCCAGTCCGCTTCGGACATGACGACACGGACGCCGTATTTCTGTTGCAGGATGCCGGCACCGCCGGAGTGGTCACCATGGGCATGACTGATGATGACGTATTTGATTTCAGCCGGATCAATGCCCAGCTTTCGCAGGCCTTCAATGGCTGCAGCTTCCACGGAATACTCAAAATTGGAGTCCACCAGGATGATGCCTTCGGAGGTGCGCAATCCCCAGATGGAAAATCCGGTCTGGCCCAGGAAGAACAGGTCATCAAATACCTGGACGGGTTCGGCGTACCAGTCACGTTCGGGATCGGTCGATGGCAGCGCCCTGGGCACTTCACCAGTTACCGGTGAGGCGCCCGAGAATTCAATGGGCCCGGCACATAACTGGCCAAAGACAAAGGCATGGTCGTCCCCGGCTAGTTGCCGGGCACGTTCGACATATTCGAGTACTTCTGCTTGGACATCCTGTCCCAGTGAGACCTGGGAAAAATGGGCTAACTGGCACGCCAGCAGCGTGGTGATCACTGTTTTGAGTTTCATGGGCATCCCCCGAACCTTTATTATTGATTATAGTTTTAATTGTCTGACAATTAATAATGACGGTATTCCTGTTGATCTTCAAGCAGGCATTGTCGTTCAATGGCTACAGTCTTGTTCGGGAACACCTGCCGGACATTCATCATAATAATCTGCGACCTGATACGCAGAAGGGGACTCACATGCTTGCCCGTCACTTTTCCATACCACTAATTGCCGACCTGCCCTTTCCTGTTCCTGCCCTGCCCCTGCTGTTGACCGGACTCCTTGCTGCAACGCCAGTCCTCGCACAGGGTCCCCAGGCGAACACACCCGATTACACACCGCAGCAGACGTTGCCCGGGGAGTTCATCATTGATCCCCCCACCCTGCAGAACCTTGGCTTCGAATGGTTTATCCAGGGCGATGAAAATCGAAATGCCAGTGTCAGTGTGGCCTATCGTGAGCAGGGAGAACGGCAGTGGAATGACGCATTGCCGCTGCTACGCATGGGCGGTGAGCGTATTTACAGCGAGTCCCGGGTCGACCTTGAAGTGCCATCCATGTTTGCCGGCAGCATCCTGGACCTGGAACCTGATACGGCCTACGAGGTCAATTTCATCCTGAGTGATCCTGATGGTGTGGTTGGCCCTGCGACCAAAACCATGGTGGTGCGTACACGTCCGGAACCCGTGCCTTTTGCCGGTGGCCGCGTCTTCCACGTCTATCCCCATGGTTTTGAAGGCGAGAAGATGGAGCCTGCCTTTGAAGGACTCATGTGTGCCTACAGTTTCTGGTGCTCCGGTACTGACTGGGCCACCTCGGGGCGTCCCCGTGTCCGTCCCGGTGACACCATCCTTGTGCACGCCGGTGAGTACAAGTACAACCGCTACGAATACACCAACAATGCCTCGGTGAATCGCACCGTTCCGCTGGATGGCACCTACTACCTGACTGCGGATGGCACGGAAGACATGCCCATTGCCATCAAGGCCGCCGGCGATGGCGAGGTGATTTTTGATGGCGCAGGCAACTTTGCCCTGTTCGATGTCAGGGCGGCGGACTATACCTATTTTGAAGGTATCACCTTCCGTAATGCCGAATATGCCATCCTGGCCGGTACCCAGTTCATCGCCGGCGCCAGGGGGCTGACAGTCAAGAATTCCCGTTTCGAGGACGTCGGCGCCGGCATCTTCACCAACTATTCCGGCTCCAGCAATTTCTATATCGCGGACAATTATTTCTTTGGCCGCAACGATCCTGACCACATGATCGGCTGGGCCGGTGATGCACTATGGGCTCGCTTCGATGGAGTAGACGGCCAGATATTCCCGCCGGCCATGGCCTCCTACGTGGCCGTCAAACTGTACGGCCCGGGACATGTCGTGGCCTACAACTACATCACCGATTTCCATGACGGTATCAATGTGGAAACCTATGGCGCTCCGGACGGCTCGGTAGCCTCAGGCCCCGGCATTATCGAGGGCCCCCATTACCCGCCACGCCAGTACTGGGACCGGCGCCCCGTGGCCATCGACTTCTACAACAACTACATCACCAACAGTCACGACAACCCCATTGAAGCCGACGGCAGCATGCACAACATCCGTGTCCTGCGGAACATGCTGATCAATCATCCCTCCCACGCCCTGTGCAACCAGCCGGCGCTGGGCGGCCCGGTCTACTGGATTCGCAATATCGCCTACAACCTGCCGGGTGGCTCCACGCGCCTGACCGGGGGCTCTGCCGGCGTGCTGTTCTACAACAACACTATCCTGTCAGAAACCACGGGTGACACGCAGAACTCCCATTGGCGCAACAACATCATCCTGGGCCAGAATTCAGGCGGGTTTTTTGGTGGGGGTGAACCGGTGCTGTTTGGTATTACGACCAACACCAATTACACCTCAAGTGACTACAACGGGTTTGGCCCGTTCCCCGGTGCCAGTGTGAACTTTGCCTGGAACTCGCCACCACTGGATGTCATGGCTGACTATCCGGGACCAAACAGGTCTCCCGACCTGGTCGAGCGTGAGTTCAACACCCTTGCTGACTACAGTGCCGCCACCGGCCAGGACACGCACAGTGTGATGCTCGACTACGGAAGCTTTGGCAATGTACCGATGCTGAATGCACGCGACTATGACAACGTACAGAACATCTATGCAGCGGAAGATTTTGATTTCTCCCTGGTGCGCAACTCGCCGGCTGTTGATGCCGGCATGGAACTGCCCAATGTCACTGACGGTTTCAATGGCCGTGCGCCTGATCTCGGCGCCCTGGAACGTGGCGAAGACATGCCGCACTACGGGCCAAGAAACCAATAACTTCGCGGGGATACTCGACCTTGAAGGGAGTCCGGTTTAAGCTTTCCCTTTAAGGGAAAACCCATAACAACAATAACCAGTAAGAAGATTTCATGGAAAAGCGCTTTGTCCTGGCCCTGGATCAGGGTACGACCAGCTCGCGGGCCATCCTTTTTGACCATGCAGGCAATATTCATCAAGTCGCCCAGCGGGAATTCAAACAGTATTTTCCCAGGGACGGCTGGGTGGAACACGATGCCCACGAGATCTGGCAAAGCCAGTTCCTGGTGCTTGCCGAAGCGCTGGCCGCCGGTGGCTCAGACGGTGGTGATATCGCCGCCATCGGCATTACCAACCAGCGTGAAACCACCGTGGTCTGGGATCGCGAGACCGGCAAGCCGATCTGCAATGCCATTGTCTGGCAGGACCGACGCACCGCCGATTATTGCGAACAACTCCGCGCCGAAGGCCTGGTCGACACCATTCGGGACAAGACCGGACTGGTCATCGACAGTTATTTTTCCGGGACCAAGCTGAAATGGATCCTGGATAACGTGCCGGATGCCCGGGAAAAAGCTGAACAGGGCAAGCTGGCATTCGGGACCGTTGATTCCTGGCTGGTGTGGAATCTCACCGGTGGCCGTGTGCATGTCACTGATGCCAGCAATGCCTCTCGTACCTTGCTGTACAACATTCGAACGCAGTGCTGGGACCAGGAGCTGCTGCAGTTGATGAATATTCCCGAATCCCTGCTTCCCGAGGTCAGGTCTTCCAGCGAAGTCTATGCCACCGCCTCATTGCCAGGCGTAAAACATCCCATCCCGATTGCCGGCATCGCCGGCGATCAGCAGGCAGCCCTGTTCGGCCAGATGTGCCTGCAGCCGGGCATGCTGAAAAACACTTACGGCACCGGCTCCTTCATCATGTTCAACACGGGTGACCAACCGGTCCAGTCTGCCAACAACCTGCTGACTACAGTCGCCTGGGACATGAACGGCAAATTCACCTATGCGCTGGAAGGGTCGATCTTCATCGCCGGTGCGATTGTGCAGTGGCTTCGCGATGGCCTGGGCATCATCAAGACATCTGCGGATGTGGAACGCCTGGCCCTGACCGAGCCCGATAATGGCAGCGTCTACCTGGTACCGGCTTTTTCAGGACTGGGAGCGCCACACTGGGACCCTCATGCCCGCGGCTCCCTGTTCGGACTGACCCGGGGAACCACGGCCGGTCATATTGCCAGGGCGGCCCTCGAAGGCATCGCCTTCCAGGTCAGTGATGTGCTGACCGCCATGGCGGCGGATTCCGGGATCCCCATTGCCGAGTTGCGGGTAGACGGCGGCGCCACGGTCAATGACACCCTGATGCAGTTCCAGGCGGATATTCTGCAGATTCCCATCGTGCGCCCGAAAGTGTCGGAAACCACGGCCTTGGGCGCTGCCTACCTGGCCGGACTGGCCACCGGCTTCTGGCCGGACACAAACGCTGTCAGTCAACAATGGCAGGAAGACAAGCGCTTTGAGCCAAGCATGACGGTTGATGAGGCGGCTGAGCGCCTGAACAAATGGCAGAAAGCCGTAGACAAATCAAAAGCCTGGGCCGACTGAAACGGACCGATATTAACTAATTAGAAGCCGGCTGACCGGCGGGGGAATTGTATGCAGGCATTTGCGGGTGAAGTGTTGGGAACATTCCTGCTTATCGTGCTGGGTGCCGGCGTGGTGGCCAACGTAGTGCTCAACAAGACCTATGGGCAGAACAGCGGCTACATCGTCATCACCTGGGGCTGGGGCATCGGGGTATTTGTGGCGGTCTTTGTCACTGCCAACATCAGCGGTGCCCATATCAATCCGGCGGTCACACTTGGCCTGGCCATCGCCGGTAAATTTTCCTGGGCACTGGTTCCACTCTACATGATCGCGCAATTACTGGGCGCTTTCCTGGGCGCTGTCAGCGTCTGGTTTCATTACCGTGACCATTTTGACCAGACCGACGATGTCGCCACCAAGCTGGGTGTATTCAGTACCGCGCCTGCCATCAGGAATGTGGCTAACAATATTTATTCCGAAGTCTTTGGCACCTTCATTCTCGTGCTTGGGGTGTTGCACCTGGCCGAACCGGATGTCGGCCTGGGAGCCATCAGTGCGTTACCTGTTGCCTTGCTCGTCTTTGGCATCGGGATGTCACTGGGTGGTACTACCGGGTATGCAATCAATCCGGCACGTGACCTCGGGCCACGTCTTGCCCATATGCTGCTGCCCATCAAGGGCAAGGGAAGCAGCGACTGGCACTATGCCTGGATTCCCGTGGTAGCACCCCTGGCAGGTGCCACCATCGCCGCGCTGGTCTATCGCTGGCTGCCATTCTGACAAAGCTGGATCAACCAACCATCAACACATCGCGTAATGCAGGGTGAAAGAGCCCCCCTGTGAACCTGGTCGTGCTCGCGCTGATCGCTATGACAACTGTGCGCCAAAGACGCAAAACTCTCCTGGCAGACGCCTAACAAATATGGGCGCCCTGCACCGCCAGGTACAGTGAATACAGGGACTGGCTGCCGGTCATGAACAGGCGGTTGCGTTTCTGTCCACCAAAACAGACATTGGCACATACTTCAGGCAGGCGGATCATGCCGATCTGGTCCCCTTCCGGCGACATCACCTGCACACCCGGTGCGGCGCCGGACCAGATATTGCCCAGGGCATCACAGCGCATACCATCCGGAGCCGAACGGCCGCCACTCGGTGCCACCGTGCGACCCAGGGTGCGACCGTTTCGCAGACGGGTGCCGTCCACGTCAAAGGCGCGGGTTTCACCACGGTCGGCCACGTACAGCAGGGAATAGTCTGGTGAGAAGCACAGGCCGTTGGGCATGGTGGCATCGTCGGTGACCCTGGTGATGCGACCGTTGTCGCCATCGACCCGGTAGATACTCGGCGGGATTTCCGATTCTGCCGGATTGCCTTCATAGGGTGTGCTGATACCGAAAATGGGATCGGTGAACCAGATACTGCCGTCCGGGTGCACCACGATATCATTCGGTGAATTCAGGGGTTTGCCCTCAAAGCTGTCGGCAATCACAGTGACCGTGCCGTCAGGCTCATAGCGGACAACGCGGCGGCCGCCATGTTCGCAGGACAACTGGCGCCCCTGGAAATCAAAGGTGTTGCCATTGCTGTTACCGGACGGTTTGCGAAACACGGTGACCTGGTTGTCATCTTCCAGCCAGCGCATCTGTGCGTTGTTGGGAATATCACTCCACACCATGTACTTGCCCACACCATTCCAGGCTGGCCCTTCGGCCCACAAGGTGCCGGTATACAGGCGCTGGATGGGGGCATTGAACTGCACCAGGCGACGGAAGCGCGGATCCAGGGCAATGACATCGGGATCGGGATAGCGCAGCGGGTTGTTACCGGACCAGTCACGCGGCGTGGCCTGCGGGGAAATATCATCCAGGCTTGGCATGGGTCCGCCAGGTTGGGCCAGCAGACTCCTGGAGGCAAAAGGCAAGACGGTAGCACTCGCCATGGCCGCCAGGATCTTGCGACGACCATTGCCTGGTCTGGTAGTTGTTGTGTTATTGGAATTTTTCATCAGGCCTGTCCTCCGGTTACTGCTGCATCAGCAACGATGTCATTGTCTTCTTTGACCGGTGTCGGTGTATCACCACCGGTTGGCTTGTCGCGCCAGATGGAAGCCAGCGTGGCGCCAGTGATATTCATCAGGGAACCGAACACGGTGGGCACAAGACCCACGGTCGCCATCTTGCCCATTTCCTGGGCAAGACCAGTGGCCAGTCCGGCATTCTGCAGACCCACTTCAAAGGAAATGGTGCGGCAGGATTTTTCATCCAGCCCCATCAGTTTGCAGCTCCAGTAACCCAGCAGGAAACCGGTAATGTTGTGAATCAGGCTGATCAGGATGAGCAGCAGGCCGATTTCCAGCAGGTTGTCGCGACCACCGGCTGTCATGATCATCAGGATCAGTACGATGCCGGCCATGGAGATTTTCGGCATCAGGCGATCAAGCCATTCGGTCTTCCCATGCAGGAAATGGTTGAAGACCAGGCCCGCCACGATGGGAATGATGGTGATTTCGATGATGCTCCACATCATGCCCCAGGTATCGATGGGAATGTACTGTCCGGCCAGCCAACGCATGTAAAACGGTGTCATGAAAGGCGCCAGCAAGGTGGCCACCGTGGTCAGGGTTACCGACAGGGCCAGGTTGGCCTTGCCAATATAAGCCATGACATTGGAGGCCAGTCCGCTGGGTGAGGCGCCGATCAGGATAATGCCCGCCGCCACTTCGGGTTCGAGATTGAAACCCAGTGCCAGCCCCGCGCCGACAAACGGCATGATGGTGAACTGGCAGGCCAGGCCGATAAACACCGCTTTCGGGGATTTCACGATACCGACAAAGTCACCGGCACTCATGGCAGTACCCATGCCGAACATGATGATCTGCAACAGCGGCACGATGAGGGCGCTCATGGCGAAACCACCCAGGTTGACGAAGGGGGCCGGGTAGCACATGACAAAGGTCACGGCGGTGAAAATGATCAGGCTGAAGGACAGTCCCTTGAGTTTTTCACTGCCGCGCACGCCAAAAGCCGCCAGGCCGAAGCCCAGGGTCAATGTCCAACCCGCCAGGGTCGGGTTGACGGCAAAGAGAATGAGGGAAAGGACAAGGACCGCAACCGACAGGCGCAGGGCAAGCTTGTACATGGCGCTGGATTCGTTGCTCATCGCCATTACCACTGCATGTAGGAGCCGTCGGGACGGCGGTTCATCAACATGCCCATGCGGTATTCGTCGTATTCATCGATCAGCGTCAGTTCATCAAGGTCCACCGTCACACCCAGGCCCGGCCGGTCATTGGGCCAGAACTTGCCGTCGCGGAAGTCATACATGTCCGGCAGGTGCGGATAGGTGCGGCTGCCATCGCCAAGCATTTCCATCAGCGCCACTGATGATGTCGCCGTCAGGCAATGCACCAGCGCGGCTTCGGCTATAGGGCCGGTGAAATGGGGAATCAGGCCAATGTAATGGGTCTCCGCGAGCGCGATGATTTTCATGTACTCGGTGATGCCACCGGTGTTGGGCAACTGGCAGCGCACGTAATCCACCAGTTCCTTTTCAATCAGGGTGTTGACGTCCCACTTGTAGCCGAACTGCTCTCCTACCGCGATGGGCACACGCACACGGTCGCGCAGCCTCTCATAGGAATCGGTGCCTTCACTGCGCAGCAGGTCCTCACAGAAATACGGGTGCAGTGGCTCGATCAGGGTGGCCAGGTTGATGGCGTCCGCCATGTCGAACTCGGTATGAAAATCCAGGGCCCAGTGGCCGTCACCCACGGCGCCATGAAGTTCCAGGGCATCCTCGTGCATGCGGCGCACCAGTTCAAAACGGTCAACAACACGCTGGCGCGGGTTGTCGGTGGCATGGCGGTAAACACGGATGCCGGCGTCGATGCAGGCCTTGGCGCGGTCGCCGAGCGGACTGCCGAAGCCGCCACCCGGAAAGGCGGTGGCATAGCATTCAACATGGTCGCGCGCCTTGCCGCCCAGGAGTTGCCATACCGGCACATCCAGTGCTTTGGCCTTCAGGTCCCACAGCGCCAGGTCAAGCGCGCCGATCGAATGCAGTTTTTCGCGGCCGGCAGTGTAGTGCATGCCGCGCATCATCGCCTGCCAGTGATCTTCGGTACGGAAGGGGTCCAGGCCAATCAGCATGCTGGCACATTCGTTCATGGTGGTCGGCTCACCGCCCTCACCAAAACCGATCAGTCCGTTTTCAGTTTCAACCATGACCACCCGTGATGACTGGTTCACCATCGGCTGCCCCGGGCGACCCTGTGAATCGCCTCCGTGACTGAAGTAACGGATGACCTTGATGCGGTCTTCATCCAGCCCAAGCACGTCTGCTGATAAAGGTGCCCACAGGCCGGCGCCCGCCGCCCCCATGCCAATGCCCTTGAGGAGTTTGCGCCGATCCGGTGATTTCATTATTGCCCCCTTCTTCATGCAACTACATGAAGGAAAATTTTGAATTGGTGAATTATTGTTATTCTTGCCTGATCAGAGGCTCCCTATGCCCCGAAAAGATTAAACAGGTTTCTTTTACAAAAGGATATTCATATTATCCGGTGCCTGAAGTTCATAAAAGAGACTTACAAGTAAATCATCATATGATTAAATAGATCAACACTAATCAAAAAAAGGGCTGTGTCCAGCCTGGTTTTCAGGTCAGCCCGGCAGATGGCTTCAGCCACGAACCGGGTCACCTTGATTTCCAGTTGACCAGGACCCAACACAATAAAACGGGGGAACGACCCATGAATCACACCACCACATTCGCCGGCACCTGCCGGCAACTAATATGCGCCGCGCTGTTCTGCCTGGCCGGCACCTCCGCCCTGGCAGCCGAGGGCGAATACTTCAACACGGTGAAAGCCAAGCTGGAAAATGGCGAGCAGGTTGTTGGCGGCACTGTCAGCACAGCCGACCTGAATATCTACTGCGCCATGGCCAACGCCGGTTTCGACTTCCTGTGGATCGAAATGCAGCATAGTCCCCTGACCTACCAGGAAGTGGCCACCATGATCCGCGCCTGCCCCGGACCCGCCATTCCCTTCATTCGCGTTCCCACTGACAGTGAAGGCGACATCCAGAAAGCCGTGGATATCGGTGCCCTGGGTGTGATCGTGCCGATGGTGGATACCGTGGAAAAAATCCAGAACGCCATCACCTACGCCAAGTTCCCGCCCGTCGGCAAACGCAGCCAGGGTGGCGGCCAGTATGGCACGCTCTGGGGTCGGGAATATCGCCAGAAAGCCAACGACAACATCATGATTGTCGCCATGATCGAGAACCCGGCCGGTATCGCCATTGCCGACCAGATTGCCGGTCTTGAGCATGTCGACGTGGTATTTGCTGCCAGCTCCGACATCGGCAGTTTCACCGGCCTGCGCCAGGGAAACCCGGAATACGAAGCCCTGATCACCAGAATCAAGGACGCCACCCTAGCCGCCGGCAAATACCTTGCGGGTCCTTCCGCATGGAAAGGCACCCGTGACGGTTACACCTTTTTCCAGGGACCACCGGAATCCATGCTGATTCGCAGTGGAGCCCGCCTGGCCCTGGAAGGTCAGGCCAGTCCGGAACTGCCCAGAGGGGTTGCCCCCATTGAAGGCCTGGAAGACTGATCACGAATACTCCGCATCAAATCCAGAACAAGAAAAAGGGCTGCCAGCAAATGCTGACAGCCCTTTTTTTTCGAACGTTTACAGCTTGTTGCCTAGAAATCCATTCTGGCCCTGATGCCCCAGACTTCAGGATCACCATAAAG
>CAZROW010000048.1:0-24051 GCA_964601805.1 uncultured Enterobacteriaceae bacterium | reverse complement strand
GAGCAGATGCTCGAGCTGGGCAACATGAAGGATCCGGAAGCCAATGACCAGGGCGTGGTTCGTATCGTTGACTGGTTATTGCAATATGCCTTTGAGCAACGCGCCAGCGATATTCATATCGAGCCGCGGCGGGAAGTGGGCAACGTCCGTTTTCGTATTGATGGTGTCCTGTACACGGTCTACCAGATTCCCATGCAGGTCCTCAATGCCGTGACCAGCCGCCTGAAGATTCTTGGTCGCATGAACGTGGCTGAAAAGCGCAAGCCCCAGGATGGCCGGCTCAAGACCAAGAGTCCCGAAGGCAACGAGGTTGAACTGCGGTTGTCGACATTGCCTACTGCCTTTGGCGAAAAGATGGTCATGCGAATCTTTGATCCTGATGTACTGCTCAAGACATTTGCAGACCTGGGTTTCGATGACACGGACCAGGAGCGCTGGCAGCAAATGCTGGCACAAAGAACCGGCATTATTCTGATCACCGGCCCCACGGGAAGCGGCAAGACCACCACCTTGTATTCCACCCTGAAAACCCTGGCCACCAAGGAAGTGAATGTTTGTACGATTGAAGATCCCATTGAAATGGTGGAGTCGAGTTTCAACCAGATGCAGGTGCAGGAGAATATCGACCTGACGTTTGCCAGCGGGGTAAAGGCCCTGCTGCGCCAGGACCCGGACATCATCATGATCGGGGAAATCAGGAACCTGGAAACGGCCGACATGGCGATCCAGGCGGCGTTAACCGGTCACCTGGTGCTTTCCTCGTTGCACACCAATGATGCGCCCACTGCCATTACGCGCTTGCTGGAACTGGGCTTGCCGTCCTACCTGGTCAAGGCGACCCTGGTGGGGGTGGTCGCCCAGCGCCTGGTCCGTGTTCTTTGCCCGAACTGCAAGCAAGCGGCAGAACCGGATGCTGATGTCTGGAATGCCATGGTCAAGCCCTGGAATGCGCCGGTTCCGAAACAGGTGTTTGAACCCATAGGATGCCTGGATTGTCGGAACACCGGATTCAAGGGAAGGCAGGGCATTTACGAAGTGATGCCGTACACGGACAATCTCCAGAAATATTCCGAAGCCAAGGACGATTTACCCAAGCTGCGTCGCGAGGCCTATAAAGAAGGTATGCGTAGCCTGCGGCTCAGCGGAGCACAGAAAGTGGCCGCCGGCATCACGACCATGAACGAAGTCCTGCGCGTGGCGCCGGAATCACGCTGATTGCACCGCCGATGAAAATTCTCATTGTGGGGCCATCCTGGGTAGGCGACATGGTAATGGCGCAAAGCCTGTTCATCACCCTCAAACACGTCCACCCCGATGCCGAAATTCATGTCCTGGCGCCAGCCTGGTGCGGGGATCTGCTTGCCCACATGCCAGAAGTTACTGCCGCCATTGAAATGACGGTCGGCCATGGTGAACTGGGTCTGGGTAAACGCCGGGCACTGGCCCGTCAGCTCAAGGCGCAGCACTTTGACCGGGCCATCGTACTGCCCAATTCATTCAAGTCCGCCCTGGTTCCCTGGTTTGCCGATATTCCGGTTCGTACGGGTTGGCGCGGCGAAGCCCGTTCCTGGCTGCTCAATGATTGCCGGGTCCTGGACAAGCAGGCTTACCCCTTGATGGTGCAACGCTTTGTGGCACTTGCCTTGCCCGCTGGGCAGCCACTGCCGGACCCATTGCCATATCCTGCACTGGCAGTACAAGACACGGATATCCAGGCTACCC
This sequence comes from uncultured Enterobacteriaceae bacterium, assembly GCA_964601805.1. Classification (GTDB taxonomy): domain Bacteria; phylum Pseudomonadota; class Gammaproteobacteria; order Pseudomonadales; family Pseudohongiellaceae; genus Eutrophocola. Next base: position 22,329 of record CAZROW010000048.1, on the reverse strand, counting down.
TGAAGCGCCTGGCATTGTCGCGCGACAAGCCGGTGCTTGTCCTGTGTCCCGGTGCGGAGTTTGGCGAAGCCAAGAAATGGCCGGCCAGTCATTATGCCGAGGTGGCCACAAGCTGGCTGCAACAGCAGCTGGGGCAGGTCTGGATTCTGGGCTCGAAAAATGATCATGCGGATGCCCAGGCCATAAAGGACAGTGTTCCCGGGGCGTCGGTTGCCCATTGCCACAACCTGGCCGGAACCACCACCCTGGCCGAAGCCCTTTTCCTGATGGCCTGTGCCGACATGGTGATCAGTAATGATTCCGGGCTCATGCATATTGGTGCTGCCCTGGCACGTCCCCTGGTGGTGGTTTACGGTTCCACTTCGCCGGCATTCACGCCGCCTTTGGCAGACAGGGTCCAGAGCGTTTCCCTGAAACTGGAGTGCAGTCCCTGCTTCAAACGACTCTGTCCGCTCGGCCATACCAATTGTCTAAAACAGTTGGAGCCTGGCCGTGTACTTGATGCGGTCAGCATCCTGGATAACCCATGAAGATTGCCCTGGTACTGTTTGACTGGTTTGCCTATGGCGGTCTGCAACGGGATTGCCGGCGTATCGGTGAAAGTCTGCTGGCAGCAGACTGTGCAGTGGATGTGCTTTGCATGAGCTGGGAAGGACCCGTGCCCGAGGGATTCAATCGGGTCATGCCGGAAATCAGAACGCGAAACAAGGTGGCGGCTCGAAACCGCTTCGCTGCATTTCTCGCGGATCACCTGGCAAGCCATTCTTACGCGGCAGTCATAGGTTTCAATCGGCTGCCCGGCCTCGATTTCTATTTTGCTGCCGATACCTGTTTTGCCTGGAAAGCGACTCGCGAGCGCAACCTGTTTTACCGTTGGGCACCGCGAAGCCGCCAATACCTGGCCTTTGAGCGCGCCGTGTTCGGGCCATCTGCCAGGACACAACTGCTGATGCTTTCCCCGCTGCAAAAACAGGAGTTCCTGGCCTGCTATCCACAATCCGAAGCCAGGATGACAGACATACCGCCGGGCATTGCCAGGGACCGCATGGCGCCGGATGATGCCAGTGAAGTACGCCGCGAATTTCGCCGCGAATTTTCCATAGCAGCAGATGACCTGGTGTTGCTACAGGTTGGCAGTAGCCACCCGATCAAAGGCGTGGACAGATCGCTGGCTGCCATTGCCGCATTGCCGGAAGCACTCCGGCAACGAGTCCACTATTTCCTGCTGGGCCCTGACCGCCATCAGCGTCATGCCAGCGAGGCCAGGCAGCTGGGGATCGAATCAGGAGTTACCATACTGGACCAACGAAACGACCTGCCGCGTTTTTACCAGGGAGCTGACCTGCTCTTGCAGCCATCCCGCAAGGAAAGTGCCGGCATGGTGTTGCTGGAAGCCATCGTGGCGGGCTTGCCTGTCCTGGCAACGGCAACCTGTGGTTATGCCTTTCACGTGGAGAAAGCTGGGGCTGGCGTGGTTGTGCCTGCCCCCTTCAGCCAGCAGACAATGAATGAACGTCTTGTGTACATGTTGAATGCTGATCGCACTCCCTGGCGTAATAACGGCATTGCCTACGGCCGCCAGGGGGATTTTTACGATATGCCCGACCGGGTGGCACAAAGGGTTCTTGACGCTGCCGGGAAAAGTGATCATGGCCACTGAGCTTTGCTTGCGGCAAGACGCAGCAGCCTTGTTTGGTCGTTGATTGTCCTGCGCTGCGTTGTACCAGGCCAACAGGGCTTTTACTCGATTACGCCTTTTAATAGTGTCACCAGGTCTGCCATCTTGCAGAACAGGCTTAATTGAACTGCCATATTGGCTACTATATACTCAGCCGCCTGCTTGAAGAGTAAGCAGTTGTTGCTCTAATTCTTGCATTCATTTGCAATCCCGGGCCAAAGCCTTTAATTCTCGTCAAATAAAAAAGAACGCGCAAAATGAAGTTATCCAGGATAGTCATCAAAGGAACATTACTCACTTTTCTGGGTTCCTCCTGCTTTATTGCTGCTGTTGGCTCAGCCCAGGTATCCAGTTTTTCTGATTGCCGTACCATCGAGAATCGTGATGAGCGTTATAGATGTTATGACGCCATTGAAGCTAACCAGGCAGCACCTGTTGTAGAAGACGTGGAAGAGTCAGCAACTGGTGCAGCTCGCAATAGTCAGCAAGAGCAATCCGTGCCGAGAGGCAATACACAAAACCTTCCGGTAGTCCGCTTGCCGAGGCAGGTGGAGAGGCAGGTGGAAAGGCAAGAAGAACAGCCTGTGGCTGAATCCAATGTACGGGATCGTGAGGAAACAACAAACGAGCAGATCGATGATTTTGGCCTGGAGAAAGAAACAGCTGACACCCGCATACGTGAAGGTGCAGACGGCCAGACGGAATTGGTGGATACCATTACCGAAATCTCGAGAATCGGGCAAGGGCTCAGTGTCTTCACCCTGTCCAGCGGCCAGCGTTGGCAACAAACAGAAACCAAACGCTACTATCTCAGGGAAGGGGAAGAAGTCAGGATCTATCCCAGCAAATGGGGTACCTCCTATCGCCTGACTTCCAGCAGGCTGCGTGGCTTTATCCAGGTCAAACGGATTGACTAGCAGTCGTTGAAAACAGCAACGCTGGCTACCTGGCAGCTTTCAACTTTCAGCCTCCAAACTTCAACCACACTTCCCAATTTCCAGCCGCCATTTCCTTCATTTTTAGCGCATTTTTCAGTCCCTTTTAAGGACTCTTTTCCTGTTTTTACAGACTCCTCCGGAAAGGGATTCCCGAATTGCGCAAGAAATACGCAAGTATTTTTTTGTTTCTTATTTTTCTCTTTTAATACAGAGGCTTACATTGTCTTTTTTAATTGACTGTTGAGCATTCGAGAGGTAAAGTTTGCTTCGCCGTGACTATAAAAATGTGAACTTGTTCTGAAGCTGGATCAGGTAAATGCGCGGCAATACCGAAATTCTTCAACAATCAAGGGGACATCTATGTCTAATCCTAATTTAGGACGTTCTCTTCTTTCTGTTTCAATCTCAGCTGCAATAGGTGCATTTGCTTTAACAAGTGCGCCCGGTGTATTAGCTCAGGATGAATCAATCGAAGAAATCGTCGTTACCGGATCTCGTATTGTTCGACGGGACCTGGAATCCAACAGCCCGATTACCACAGTTGACCAGGCTGACTTCGAAACTCAGACCGGACTGAACATTGAGTCCTACCTAAACCAGTTGCCGGAATACAATCCTGCTGCTTCACCAGTGACTTCACAGGGTGATGTGCAAATTACTCCGGTGAACTCTGTAGGTATTGCCTCAATATCACTGCGTGGTTTCGGTCCTAACCGTAGCCTTGTGCTGGTAAACGGTCATCGTCCAACCCCGATTAATGCCCTGATGGTTACTGACATCAACGGCGTGCCTTCGGCACTGGTCGAGCGTGTTGAGACAATTACCGGTGGTGCTTCTGCCGTTTATGGTGCGGATGCCATCGGTGGTGTGACCAACTTCATCCTGCGTGACAACTTCGAAGGCTTTGAAGTAGATACACAATATGGCATACAGGATGCCGGTGACGGTGACGAGTATCGTGTTTCTGCCATTCTGGGCGGCAACTTCGCTGATGGCCGTGGTAACGTGGTACTTGGTCTTGAGCAGTATTCAAGGGAATCCGCGCTGCAGAGAAACCGCGATATCTATACCGACTTCTGGCAGGATCCCGCCACAGCCGGTTCTTTCTTCTTCCTTCAGGGTGTGAACTCGGCGGGATTTATCCGCCCGAACAATCCCAGCAAGGATGCCCTGTACGCCCTGTACGGTGGCGAGAATCCACTGGCCTGGTACCAGGCATTCTCACCGAACATTCCCAACCTTAACTTCAATCCTGACGGCACGGTGTTTGTTTCCGGTAATGCCGGTGGTGAAGCCAGGGCGAAGATTCCCATTGATGGATTGTCTTATGCATTGCGTACAGTGAATGACAACCGTGATATCACTGCTACCACGACCAATCAGGTGCTGAAATGGAACAACACCCAGGCATTTGCCAGTGCTCCCCAGGACCGCTGGTCATTTTTCGCCTCTGGCAACTTTGATGTCACTGAGCGGGTTAACGCCTTTGCCCGGGTAAACTTTGCCGAGAGCAGAACTGAAACACTGCTGTTTGGTACCAATGCGATTAGCGGTTGGGAAACCCACATTCCTTACGATCCCACAACTGACAGCCCGATTGATCCAACACTGGATTATTCGGATCCTGCAGTGCTTAACGCCGTGGCTGCCAATTTGTCAGCTTACCCGAACCCCAACTTCATCCCTACGGGTGCTGAAGGGGCGCATTTTCCTGTACCGCCCGAGTTGGCCTTCATGCTGAATGCCAGGCCCGACCAGGACGGTCGCTGGCAGCCAAACTGGAACCCCGATTTCAGCCTGCCGCCGCGTAGTACTTTCAATACCAACGAGGTGTGGCAGATTGAAGCCGGCGTGAATGTTGACCTGCCTTTCAAGGACTGGACTGCAGAGCTGTATTATTCACACGGTGAGTCGGCTACCTATAACAATGCCAAAGGTAACCTGTCTCTGGCCAGGTATCGTACGGTAACCAACTATCCTGATTATGGTCGCGGCGCCTCCGGTACCGGTAACCAGTTTTATGTGACTGGCGACTCCATTGCCAACGCTGAAATTGTTCCTACCATCAGGCCCGCCTTTGGTAGTGGTGACTTCACTTGTGAGTCCGGCTTCTATGACACCTTCTTCGGTGGCGACCAGCCATTATCCGAAGACTGCTACAACGCCGTGAATGCTACTCTGCAGACGCGTGCGGCCAACCAGCAGGACATCATTGAAATCAACTTGCAGGGTTCCATTGTTGAGCTGCCTGCTGGTGAAGCCCGCTTTGCTGCCGGTTTCCAGGCACGTGACAATGAAGCACAGTTTGTGCCTGATATCCTGCAGTCCCAGGACTCCTTCACTGACCAGGTGGTCGGTGTTTATCCGACCGGTTACCTGGATGCCAGTACTTCTGTCAAAGATTACTATGTAGAAGCACTGGTACCGCTGGTATCTGATGTACCGGGTGTGCAGTTGCTGGAACTGGAACTTGGTGCCCGTTATTCCGACTACTCGGAAACCGATGAAGAAACTACCTGGAAAGCCCTGGCCAACTGGCAGATCAATGACTGGGCTCGCCTGCGTGGTGGCTTCAATCGTGCAACACGTGCGCCCAACCTCGGTGAGCTGTTCCTGAATCCCCAGGAAGTCTTCACCGGTGGTGGTAACTTCGGTGACCCATGTTCTCCACGTGCCAATGCGCCTTATGGTGCCGGTGGTAACTCCTACGCTGGAGACCCGGTTATCGGTGCCAACGAGGCTCCCCCGCAGCTGGCCGATGGTCAGACTCAGGCTGGTGCAGACAGTACCTTCCTGATCTGTCAGGCCCTGATGGGTGGACCAGGCAGCTTTGCCGAGCAGCAGTATTACTTTAACGGCGATGACGTTACCCAGCAGGGTGGCGGCGGTGGTTTCGCCTGGGTTCTGCAGAAAGGTAATTCTGAACTGACCTCTGAAACGGCTGATACCTGGACTCTGGGTGCGGTTATCCGCTCTCCCTGGGATAACGCCTGGGCACGTGGTCTGAATATGTCATTCGATTACTACAACGTGGAAATTGAAGACGCCATCATGCTGACCTCCATTGACCAGTCAGCCTTCGGTTGTTTCGGTACTATCGTGAGCACGCCTGCGGAAGCGGCAGCACAAGCGGCCAGTAACGCCTGTCAGCTGGTTCCTCGTGACCAGCGTAACGGTAATGCGCTTAACACACTGCTGTCCTATGGCAACCAGGCCACCATCGAGACCTCCGGTATGGACATTGGTGTGAACTGGTTTGGTGATCTGAATGAGTTGTTCGGCCTGTCCGGTAACCTGGGACTGAGCCTGAACGCCACGATCCTCAACGAGTACGAAACCGAACAGTCTGCTGCCGCATTTGACGTGCCGGTAGACTGGAAAGGCTCTCTGGGTCCAAATCTCTCCGGTACCAATGGTGGTGCTTACGATTTCCGTCTGTTCGGTAACGTCAGCTACATCAAGGATAACTGGAGCGTGACACTGCGCTGGCGTCATCTGCCCGGTGTCTACACTGCCAACTATGCGGCACAGCAAGGCGTTATCCAGAATAATGCCCGTGTTGCAGCAGGCGGTGAAGGCCTGATACTGAGCTATACGCCTAGCACTGAAATCGAAACTGACAGCTATAACATTTTCGATTTGGCAGCCAACTGGACAGTCAGTGAGTCCATCACGATTCGTGGTGGTATTACCAACCTGTTCGACGAAGAGCCACCGAATGTAGGCAGCTCTCGTGGTTACCCTGCCGGTTCCAACCTCGACGTTTGTGGTGGTGCTCCGGGTTGTAACAATCCGAATGGATTTAGCTTGCCAGGTGTAGGCGGATTCAACGGTGGTTATTACGACACACTGGGTCGTCGTTTCTTCCTGGGTATTAAATCTACCTTCTAGAAACATTCATGACCTGAAAGAAAAACGGCGGGCAATAGCCCGCCGTTTTTTTTTGCTTCAGGAAAGCCACATGACGTTGGTGTTGCCGTTATCAACGTCTGGCTGGACTGGCCACGACTGGCCGGTTACTCTTATTTTTTGCCAAGCGTGTACGTAACCAGGCGACACGGCAACAGCTCAATGACCAGATTGCCGGAAGGCATAAATGACCTGCGATGTTTATAGTGAGAGCCGATTTGTGTTTCAGCTCAATCGGGAAAAGTGATCATGGCTACTGAGCTTTACTTGCGTAAAGACATCGTGGACGCCATCGGTGACTCCGATCCCTTTGCCCGTTTTGCCACCATGGCCGGAAAAGAATACCGTGCCCTGGAAAGTCGCCGTACCTATGCGGTGGACCTGGGTGGAAAAACCTTCTTTGTGAAATACCACCGTGGTACCGGGTCCGGTGAAATCCTGAAAAACCTGGTGCGCCTGCGCCTGCCGGTAGTCAGCGCCCGCAATGAATGGCGCGCCATCAAGGCCTTGCAGGACCTGGGCGTATCTGTGCCCGTGGTTGCCGGCTGGGGCAGACGAGGTTTCCTGCCACAGCGAATGGAATCCTTTATCGTCACTGAGGATGTGGGCACGCAGGAAAACCTGGAAGACCTGACCCGTGACTGGCGCAGCGAACCACCCTCATTTACTGACAAGCTGGCATGGTTAAGGGAAGTGGCCCGTATCAGCCGCCTGATGCATGGCCATGGTATCTGCCATCGTGATTTTTACCTGTGCCATTTCATGATCCGGGACAAGGTTGGTCATCAGCTCACCTTGATTGACCTGCACCGCGCGCTGCTGAAAAAACAACTTGGGCAACGCTGGATTATCAAGGATATTGGCAGCCTGTATTTTTCTGCCATGGACATTGGCCTGACGCAGCGGGACCTGTACAGGTTCGTGCGCAGCTATGCCGGCACCAGCCTGCGCACGGCCTTGACTGAACAGGACACATTCTGGCGCAAGGTGAAGGAGCGGGCAGAGCGGCTCAAGCGCCGTCATGGTTAGGAAATTTCTGACCGGGTCTCAGCGCTGCAACTGGTAGATGACGACAATGTCATCGCGCTTGTTGCCAAAGCGCACCAGTTCAACCAGTGCCGCGTTGTCTGCGGCAGCTTTTCTGGCAACCGCATTATCATGAGCCAGCTCCAGGATGACATAGCCTTCCTCAGGCAATGTCTGTAAAACCCGCGATGGGTTTGACTCTATCATGTCGTACTCAGGCACCAGGCCGGTGTAGTAGGCCAGTGCGAAGTTGTTGGTCGTGACGTGTTGCCCGGCGGCAATATTGGCCTGCGACCAGTCGATGGCATCCTCGATATAGCGTTTTGAATAGCCAAAGCTCACCAGACTGTCCAGCAGGAAGTAAGCCGCTATGACGGTGACAATCACCTGGAAACGCCTTGGCGAACCCTGGGCCATGGCTTGCTGGTAGAGCTGCTCGAGGTACAGCGGCATCACCGATAGCAGGAGTAATGCCGCCAGGACCGCGTATCGCGTGGTAAGAAATTGCAGGATCGAGACAAACACCAGCAGCGCCAGCACGGCGCAGACCAGGTAGGCCGCCCAGGGCCATTTGCATGCTGCAGGCAGCGGGTGTTTACCTGACAGGAAAGCATAACCCATGACCAGGGCGAGGGCCGGCCCCAGGGCCATCACCAGGTTGCTGATCACTGACCAGAGAAACCCCAGGAAGAGAATGAAAAGCCCCTTGCCGGTAAACAATGCCAGGTCGGTTGTGACATCCAGTGCCAGCGGGACGCCGGCAGCGGCATTGGCCAGGGTATCGGGGTAGTTGGTCAGTAAGGGCAGGTACCAGCGCCAGGCATAACGGAAGATATCGACCAGGTTCACATCGGCGGGCAGAAATACCAGCAGCATGGCAGCGGTAAAAACCATGACCAGTAAAAACAGGCTGCCGGTTTTCAGCCAGCGTTGTGCCAGCGGTATGGAAGATTGTGCCAACAGGGCAAACGGTGACAGTGCCAGGATGATGAGACCTTCCAGCCGGAAAAAGATGGCAGCGGCCATCGCCAGCACCCAGCCCAGGGCATGCACCAGGGCGCCACTGCGGTTGTAGCGAATCAGTTGTACCAGGGCGGTCAGGCAAAACCCCCAGTAGGCAAAATCCCGGATCAGGTTGAAACGCATCTCGTTGATCGTGGGAAAACACAGGATGATCATGACGGCAAAAACCTGTACATGACGTGTTGCCCGGAATTCCATGGCCAGTGTGACAAAAGCGTAAACGAGCAGCGCAAAGGCAAGGATGTTCAGGATATGGGCGCTTGTCATCAACGAGCCCGGCAGTACCTGGCTGGCAAGACCAATGAGCACCGAGTAACCGTACCAGCCATACGTGGACAGGGTTGCCCTGAGCCCTTCAGTGCCAAACAGTTGTGCAGCGCGCAGGTAGCTGAACGCGTCATCATTGGGAATCGGGTTGAGAATGATGACCAGCAGTGAGAAGAGACAACTCAGCCCGATGGCAGGCCAGCGCAGGTCCAGGGTTTTCAGCGGGTCAGGCAGGCCCATCATCAGGCCTCCATGCCGGCGATACCCAGGCCTGCCTTTTCGGCATACCGGGTAAAGAAACGGTCACGGTCACTGCTGTTCAGGCCCAGGTTCCTGGACAACTGGATCAGGGCGCTACGGCGGTTTTTCAGGGCAGGTGGTGAGCCGTTAAACCGGAACTCTGTGGGATCAATCACTGCCAGTGACTCGCCATCAATCATGAACATGTCTGTCGCCGGCTTTTGACATTCAAAACCTGCCTGGTGCAACCGGGCCATGAACCCGGCAAGCAGATCCAGCGGCAGTTCCCTGTGCGGCACCTGGCTCAGCAGCTTGCCTGGCGGAACAAAATAGGTGACCAGGGACAACTTCCTGTCGGGCACGCGGAAAAAATTGTCGACGGTAATCGAGGCAAAGCCGTGCATGCGCAGTTTCTTGGCATGCTGGTCAAACACCCTGGCATCGTTGCCCCCGAAAAAGCGTTTGCCGACCAGGCCGGGATACTCCCGCATCCAGAGCCCGGAGGGCAGCCGGTAATCCTTGATGTTATCCAGTTCGGAAAGCTGGGTAGCCCCGGACATGACCTGTTCGTACTGGGCTTCCTTCAGGCGATGGTTCGGCGTGGCAATATCGATGTAGGGACTTTCCGGTTTGCCACCTGGCTGGGTCTTGAAGCGTTTGTGCATCCACAGGTACTGGGCGGGATACTGGCGAATGGCCTTCTCTATCATGCTGTTGGTCATGGCGGCATCGCTGGTGTCATCCTTGCCCGGAAAGCTTTCCGGAAAGGGTACAAACTCGATTTCATACTGGCAGGTGGCCCCTTGACGATGCTGGCGCACAAGAAAAACCGCGGAATTGTTGATTCGGGCAAAGCGGCTGCCGGCAGTGATCGTGGCAGCGGTATGGCCAAAGAACGGGGCAAACACGGCATGGTCCGGACCGTAATCCTGGTCGGGGGCATACCAGAGGGTTTTGCCCTGTTTCAGATGCCGGAAAGCCCCGCGAATATCGTTGCGGTCAAATACCCCGTTACAGTTGGACAGCCTGCCGCGCAGCATGAACGCATCAAACAGGGCGTTGCGGTGCGGCCGGTAAGTGACGGCAAAGGGATGGAAATGGGATAACAGGTTGGCGCCAAAATCCAGCGTCGAGTAATGGGCCCCTATGAGCAGGACGCCATTGCCCCGGGCCTGGGCCGCTTCCAGGGCGGGCAGGCCAATCAGGGTGGTCTGGTCCCTGAACGTGCCCGGTTTCCGCACCCAGCCAGTGGCCGTTTCCACCAGGCCGACGCCGTTTTCCCGAAACGTTTCCCTGACCAGGGTTTCCTGTTCCCGGGCAGTGAGTTCCGGAAAACACAGGCCGATGTTGATGGTGGTGATGTATCTACGCTCCCGGGCCAGCCAGAAGGTCAGCATGCCCAGGGCCTGGCCGAAACGATACCGGATCGTGAACGGCATCCAGGCAATCAGGATAAGCACGCCGATGCCCGCCCAGGTTGGCCAGTACTTGAGGTGGGTAAAGGAGCTGAAAGGAGGAGGCGTCTGCATACACTGCTTGTCTGATTTTCTTCGTGATTGTATCAGAATCAGTAAGCAGCAATGGCTATGATATGATAGCGGCCACTTACCATCAGGGCCCTTTAGTATTCAATGAAGCTCGATATACCCAAGTTCGATTCTGCACGTGTTCTTGTCGTCGGCGATGTCATGCTTGACCGCTACTGGCAGGGTGGAACATCACGTATTTCTCCCGAGGCACCGGTGCCGGTCGTACGTGTCAATGGCAGGGAAGACAGTCCCGGTGGCGCTGGCAACGTGGCGCTCAATATCGCCGCCCTGGGCGCGGCAGCAACACTGGTCGGCCTGGTCGGTGAAGATGAGCCAGGCATCGAACTGGAATCCCGTCTCGGTGCCGCCGGGGTGCTATGCGACTTTGAGAAAGTCCCGGACAAACCGACGATCACCAAGTTGCGGGTGGTCAGCCGCCATCAGCAGCTGATCCGCCTGGATTTCGAAGAGCTATTTGATGAGGCCAGCGCGGAGGCAGTGAACCGGCGCGCCGAGGCATTGCTGGCCGCTACCGATATCATCATCCTTTCAGACTATGCCAAGGGTTCCCTGGCAAAAGTCAGCCAACTGATCAGCATGGCAAAAAAGGCCGGCGTCAAGGTCCTGGTTGATCCAAAGGGCAGTGATTTTACCCGGTACCGGGGCGCCACCTTGATGACACCGAACCTGAGTGAGTTTGAGCAGGTGGTCGGAGCATGCCCCAACGAGGAAACCCTGGTTGCCCGTGGCCAGCAGTTATTGAAGGAACTTGAACTGGAAGCCCTGCTCATCACGCGCGGGGAACATGGCATGAGCCTGATTCGTTCGGGTGAGCCTGAATTGCATATTCCGGCACGCGCCCGTGACGTGTTTGATGTCACCGGTGCCGGCGACACCGTGATCTCGGTACTGGCATCGGCCCTGGCTGCAGGCTCACCCCTGCCCGAGGCGGTGGCATTGGCCAATATTGCAGCAGGCCTGGCCGTTACCCGGGTTGGCACTGTCGCTGTCAGTGGTCCGGAATTGCGCCGGGAAGTGCAGCGCGATGGTGGCTCTGACCGTGGTGTCATGACACGTGACCAGCTTGCGCTGGCTGTTGCCGATGCCCGGGCCCACGGTGAAAAAGTGGTCTTTACCAACGGCTGTTTTGACATCATCCATGCCGGACACGTGGGTTATCTTGCCGAGGCGCGCAAGCTGGGTGACCGGCTGGTGGTTGCCATCAACGATGATGACTCGGTCAAGCGACTGAAAGGCGAGGGCAGGCCGATCAACCCGGTTGAACGTCGCATGGCCGTGGTTTCCGGCCTGGAATCCGTAGACTGGGTCGTGTCGTTTTCTGAAGATACCCCCGAAGCGCTACTGGACGCGGTCAGGCCGGATTGCCTCATCAAGGGTGGGGATTACGGTGTCGACCAGGTAGTGGGTGCAGATATCGTTACGGCCTACGGCGGCGAGGTAAAAGTGCTGTCATTTTTGGATGACTGTTCTACATCCGCTATTGTCGACAGGATCAGGGAAGAAAGTTAAAGCCCTTCAGGTAATTTAACCTGCCAGGGCTTTTGCCAGGGCAGCGTTTTCCATGAGGTGAGTAGGTGTGATCGTGCCCACGATGACCGACTGAATACCTTCTGTTTGCATCAACAAGGTCATACTGTCATTGACTGAACCGGTGTGACCACTCATTAAACCTTTCTTGACCAGGACCCCCTTGTCATGGGACACCGCGTAATCCAGTACTGCCTGGTCACGCTGTTCCAGGTTGTAGGTAATCATGACCAGGTCGAGCATTGATGCGGCCAGGATGCCGCCCTCGATTGTTTTTGACGACATGCCAATGGCCCTGACCAGCCCTTCCTGCTGGCATTGCCTGAGGGTTTCCACGCAGTCTGTTTTATTCAGAATGTCCGTGTCATTGCCGTCGGAATGAATGAGCACAATATCAAGATAATCGGTGTTCAGGCGCTTCAAACTGCGCTCCACGCTATGACGGGTATGGCCGGCAGAAAAATCAAAGCGGGACTCACCATTGTCAAACTCCTCACCGGTCTTGGTGGCAATGATCCAGTCCTGGCGTTGTGCCAGTAACTGTCCCAGCCTTGTTTCACTGGTGCCATAGGCCGGTGCGGTATCGATGAAGTTGATGCCCAGGTCATGTGCCTGTGAAAGCAGGTTCCTGACCGCATCATCATCCGGAATGGTGAATGAGGCCGGGTATTTTACTCCCTGGTCACGGCCCAGTTTTACCGTGCCCAATCCCAGGGCTGAAACGGATATGTCCGTACCCGGCAGTGTGCGCATAAAGGCCATACTCAGAGATTCTCCCAGGGTATCGCTGCCACGTGCGGACGGGACAGGAAGGTCGGCGCAGGCGAGGCCGTGTTCCCGCCGGGTATTGTGCCGTTCGATTCGATATAGGAAAGGACGCGATCAGCCAGTGCGGGCGCCATGGTCAGCTTGGTGGGCCAGCACACAGCAAGATTATCCCGGGTAATCATGCTGGCATTTTCAGGCCGCCGGCCATCGGGCTGACGGGCCTCGGCACGATCAATGTCCAGTGTCGCCCACTGTGCCTTGCTGAAATCACACCAGGGGAAAAGTTTTTCCAGCTTGCTACGGGCACTATCTATCAGCCGATCCGGTGCCATGCCAACACCGTCCTCGGCGAGCCTGCCGCCCAGGTACCACACTGGCTGGCCCTGATTATTGGTATGGGTTGTGATGGTCAGCTCCGGGGTCAGGTCAACCCGGCTCGAAACACAATGCACGAAGGCGGGATCGCTTGTCTGGTGGCGTACCATGACCTGCTGCAAGGGGCGGCGCTGCATGGGCACATCGGGCAGGTCCAGGTCCTGTAACAAGGAGGTAGTCCCGCCGCCACAGCAAAACACGTAATGACTGGCCTCGATACGCGGCCCGTCGTTGAATTGCAGTCCCGTAATTTTTCCCTGCGGGTCCTTGTCCAGGTGTGCCTGCTGCCAATCAATGCTGAACACGGCATCGGTGTGGTTGGCGCACAAGGTGGCAAGCAGGGAAGGCACATCAAGCACGAAGTCGGCTATGCGGTACAGGGGACCGCTGACATGATTCCTGAACAGGTCGGGATAGTCCTTCGCCGGCAGGCTGGCTGTTTTGGATGCCAGTGCCTTGCTGCCAAGAAAAGACAGCAACCTGGCGCGCAGGGAATTGCCGGGCAGCATGTAGAACTGTTCTGACAACACGCGACACGATTGCAGATCGACTTCACCGTTACCATCAAGACACTGTCGCCAGCGTGTTGGCATGTCGGCAATGGAAGCAGCTGCCTTGTTCAGTGTGCCATCGCTGACATATTTCAGGCCGCTATGAATGATGCCCTGGCTGGCTATGCTCTGCCCGGTACCCAGTTGATCCTGTTCCAGCAACCAGGCACTGTAGCCGGCATTGCGCAACCTGTTCAGTAACCAGAGACCGGCTACACCGCCGCCGATAATCAATGCGTCAGTTTTCAGGGTTTCAGCCATAGGATGGAAGTTTGTGCGCAACGGGAAAGCATGACAGTATAAGTTAAACAGAATGCAGACCAAACCGGAAATCATCTGGCCTGTCATTACTGACAGGAAAAGACTGATCCAGACGCACGAGTGAACCGCCTTTTTTATTCCACGCTATTTTACCTGGCCACCCCCATGCTCCTGTTACGGTTGCTGTGGCGCTCCAGGCGTGCAGCCGCTTACCGGGAACGTTGGCGTGAGCGTTTCGCCTTGTACGATGCGCAGAACAAGCCGGGTAAAGTGGACATCGTCTTTCATGCTGTCTCGGTAGGTGAGGTTCATGCCGCCGTACCACTGATCAGGCAACTGCAGACGCAAGATCCGGACCTGGAAATACTGGTGACTACAACGACACCTACCGGATCGGCAAGGGTGTCTGCCCTATTGTCAGACACGGTAACCCATGTTTACCTGCCTTATGACATTCCCGGTGCAGTAAAGCGCTTCCTCAACTGTGTATCACCACAATTGCTGGTCATCATGGAAACCGAATGGTGGCCCAATCTTCTCCATTACAGTCACCAGCGCGGTATCAGGATCATGCTGGCCAATGCCCGCCTGTCGGAAAAATCGCAGCAAAACTATGGCGGGATCGCGAAACTGGCCCGTCACATGCTGACGCAGTTTGAGTGCATCACTGCCCAGTCCGAAGAGGACAGCAAGCGGTTGCAGATGCTCGGAGCGGATGCCGAAAAAATACAGGTGGTCGGGAATGTGAAATACGACATGTCCCTGAACAGGGTCCAGATCGAGCAGGCTGAAAAAGACAAGGCGGGTTTACAAGCCCGCCCGGTGCTCATTGCGGCAAGCACGCGCATTCTGGACGGTGACGCCGAGGAAGAAAAAGTCCTGAAGGCTTTTGCCCTGATACGGGCCGGGTTGCCTGATGCCTTGCTGGTCCTGGTGCCGCGTCATCCCGAACGCTTTGACGAGGTGGCCCGCATGGCGCAAAAAGCCGGGTTCGAGGTCGCGCGTCGCAGCAGCAATACCTTGCCGGGCGCATCAGAATCCGTGCTGATCGGCGATTCCATGGGAGAGATGCATTATTACTTTGGCCTGGCGGACGTGGCCTTCGTGGGGGGGTCCCTGGTCAATACGGGTTGCCAGAACATCATTGAACCTGCCGCCATGGGATTACCGGTTATCACCGGGCCCTCCCGGTTCAATTTCCTGGCGGTCAGTGACCAGCTGGTTGCTGCTGGAGGCCTGGCGTTGGTGGCTGATAGCGATGAGCTGGCGAAAAAAGTGTGCGAGTTACTGGCGGATGCCGATCAGCGTAGAGCGATGGGTGAGGCGGCCAGGAGAACCGTGGAAGCCAACCAGGGAGCAACAGGGCGAAACCTGGCTGTCATCAACGACCTGCTTTTAACAGGTCGCGAATGACAGCACAGGCTGGCGCTTGATCACTCCAGCCAGTTATTCAGTTCGATAACATCCTGCGGGTTCAGGATGCCGGCAGACTGTTTCAGGTTCAGGGTGTTGATCACGTAGTTGTAACGGGCGTTGGCGTAATCACGACGCGTCTGGAACAGGGTGCGTTGCGCCAGTACCACATCAACCACATTTCGCGTACCCACCTCGGCGCCCACTTCCGTGGCTTCCAGTGCACTTTCGGCGGAAATTATCGCCTGCGCCCTGGCCTGTACAGCCAGCACATCGGTTTCCACACTGCGGTAGTTGTTGCGAGTGCTCTGTGTACTGTCACGCTCGGTTTTCAGCAGGGCTTCCTCGCTGGCATCACGGGTATAGTAGGCCTGGCGCTTGCGGGCCGCATTGAGACCGCCGGCAAACAGCGGGTAGGTAAAGTTCAGGGTGATATTGGTGCGCTCGGACGCCACAGCCGGAAAGAAGCTGAAGGGGTTGGCAGACTGGTTCCAGCCATAACCGGCACTGATATCCAGGGTCGGGAACATGGCAGCACGGGCTGACTTGGCGTCTTCTTTCTTGGCCTCGAAATCGTATTCGGCAGCCTTGATCGCCAGGTTGTTATCCAGTGCCAGTCCTACCCACTCCTGCAGTGAAGCCGGATCTAGAGACTCGATTGGAAATTCATCGCTGAGCGTTTCCAGGTCTGAATGGGGCCGGCCGGTAATGGCCTCGAGCGCCTCAAGGGCCTGGTTCAGGTTGTTTTCCTCAACCAGTCGGTTGACGCGGGCCAGGTCATGGTTGGCCTGGCTGTCGTAGACATCGGTGATCGGAATCAGGCCGACTTCAAAGCGCTCACGGGTCTGCTCAAGCACCCGGGCGGCGGCATCTTCTTCTGCCTGGAATGAAGCCAGGTTGTCCTGTGAACGCAGCACGTTGAAATAGGCCGTGGCCACCTTGAGTATCAGTTGCTGTTCCTGCTGGGCCAGGTTGGCGGCTGCCTGCCTGTCTGTTTCCTTGGCGGACTGGTAGGCATACCAGGCTTCAAAATTCAGGACGGCCTGGCTGATGCTCAGGTTGTAACCCTTGGTATTGAAACCATTCTGGAAACTGTGGGGTTCACCGAACTGGGTGGCCACAGCGGGACCGGAAGTATCACGCGACGTTGAACCACCAATGGTGACTCGGGGTAAGAGGAAAGAGCGACCCTGGGCAATCGTGGTATGGGTGGCATTGAAGTTTGCCCTGGCCTGGCGGATTTCCGGGTCATTATTGACGGCCAGCTCAAAAATCTCGGCCAGGTCATCAGCATAGGCGGTACTGAAGGGCTGAACGAGGGCTGCTATTGTCAGCGCCCTGGCAATCTTGCCAACCGGATGTCGCGCTTTTGATGTTGCCATGGTTTTCTCCATTACATAGTGTGATTTGCCTGGGTGATTTCCCTGCATCAGGCAATAGTTAATTCATTGGAAAGTATGTGAATTTTGATCTAGAGGATGTTTTCCTTGGTTGCCAGGCTGGCTGCTCGGGGGCAAGGGTATACCATGCTGGCAAGCAGTTGACTGACTGGTCAGTCAGTTTCTTTTCTTTTCCGTTTCATGTCAAGCCCCTGCAAGGGGTAGCCTGCGATTTTGCTGTGGTTCGCCAATGGCACCACCTCATATACGGCCCTGCAGATGGACTGGTTCAGGTTTTCATCATTGGCCGGGCCAAACGACTGTGCAATAGCCTGCCGTGATGTTGCCAGCGCCAATGCACAAGTGCTGTTTCCTGATGATTCCTGTCCGAAAATGCCCGTTGGGTCTGTGCTAAGTTATGCCCTGTAAACGTGATCTAATTGTAGCAAACTATTAGCACATTCACGCCGATTACAGATGTAAAAATGACAGACTCTGGCAACAATACAGGCAAGAACACAAGCAAGAACACAAACAAGAACACAAGCAAGTTTGGCCTGGACGATGTGGACATCCAGGAAAGCAGGGAATGCTATTCAGGCTTTTTGAAAGTCAGTCAATTGCAGTTGCGGCATCGCCTGTTTGGCGGTGGCTGGAGCGGTACGGTAACACGGGAAATTGTCCAGCGGGCAGCCGGTGTCGGCGTCTTGTTATATGACCCTGAATTGGATAAGGTGCTTCTGGTTGAACAGTTTCGCGTCGGTTGCCTGGACTCTCACAGGGGACCCTGGAAACTGGAGCTTGTAGCCGGTCTGATTGACAAGGATGAGTCGCCGGAACAGGTCGCCATTCGGGAAACCGGGGAAGAAGCAGACATAGAAATAGGTCACTTGTTACCAGTCTGCAATTATTACCTGAGCCCTGGTAGCAGCTCTGAGTACATGCATACCTATTGTGCAGGGTTTGATGCCGCGGAAGTAGCGGCTAAACCGCAGCAGGTGTTTGGCCTGAATGAAGAAAACGAGGATATCAGGACGGTGTTGTTGAGCCGGGCTGAGGCGGACAAGGCGATAGTTGACGGAAGCATCGACAATGCCATGACCATCATTGCCCTGCAGTGGCTTGGATTGAATCTCGGCGTTGTTCAGGAGAAGCTCGTGAACAGCTGAAGGCTTAAAAAACTGAAGCAGCCCGTTGACTGTCCAGGACCGGATTAATAATAACGCGATGAAGATTGGACGCGATGAAGATTAAAAGTTACACCATAGATTTAAGTGAGCAGATGGCAGTTTGCGATGCCAACTACATCCGCCTGCTTAAATTGCTGGGTAACACGCGGACAATGAACCAGCGCGTAGTGGCTCTGCCTCACCTGGGGCATGAAGACAATTTTGTCTGCCTGGAAGTACTGGAGGACTTCAAGTACACAAGCACAATCTCCATCAGGCAAATGCTGGCCAGTGAAAAAAATCCGGACTTGTATCACAGCACGGATACCGCACTGCCTGGTCGCGTGCATTCTGCAAATTCTGACGAAAAAGAAACAGGAAGAGGTAACAGTGAACTGACGCACAGTGATGGCAGGCAGGCTTACTACAATACCCCTGAAATGATTATTCGTGTGTATCATGATGCCAAAACCGCCGAGGTGACCAGTTACCAGAACCACAAATACTTCAAGGCGATTTACCCGGTTCCCAATCAATTCATGTACCAGTGTGATGAGAAGGAACAACTCAACCTTTTTCTGGCCGAATGGCTGAATCTGTGTATTAATGAGGGCTTGAGTAACCCAGGGGAATTGCAGCTGGACTGCCTGAATTGTCTTTGACACACTTTGCTGGAAGTTGTCCGGGGTATGGCAGGATCACATTGAATAAAAGAAGTAAAAGTTAAAAAATAAAAAACAGGCAGGCAGCCCTTTAGTACGAGGCAGCCAGTAATAAGAAATTTGCCCAGCACGTTTAAGAGAGACCACCATTGACTGAAGTCCTGGCAGACAATACAGACAGGAACTACAGGATAGTCCAGATCACGGACTCCCATCTTTTTGCGGATCGCAAAACTGTTTTTGATGGGCTCAACACCTATGACACCCTGTGCGATGTGGTTGAGCTGGTCAGAAAGCAGCAACCTGAAATTGATTGCCTGCTATGTACCGGCGACCTTGCCCAGGACTCTTCCATCCAGGCCTACCATAATTTCCTTGAAGCCCTGGCGCCGCTGAAGGCGCCGCAAATGTGGTTGCCGGGTAATCACGATATCCGCAGCAACATGCAGCAATCGCTGGAGCGCAACAGCGTCTACCTGAATCGCTCCTGCCAGGTTGGTAACTGGCGCATCATCATGCTCAACTCCAATGTCGAGGGCAAAGTCTACGGGCTGCTGGACCAGAAGGAGCTGGCCGACCTGGACCTGGAGCTGGCCGACAGCGAACGCAATGGCTCCCATGCCCTGGTCTGTGTGCACCATAATTGCCTGCCCGTGAAGGCTGCCTGGCTGCAGCAACATTGCCTGAAGAACAGCGAAGAGCTGTTCGCGGTGACAGATCGCTACCGCCATGTGAGGGGCATCCTTTACGGGCATATTCACCAGGAATTCGAATCCAGTCGCCACGATGTGAAGGTCATGGCAACACCATCCACCTGTATCCAGTTTCATCCCACCAACGACGAGTTCACCCTGGATGATGCCCAGCCCGGTTACCGCTGGCTTGATCTGACCCCGGAAGGGGAAATCCTGACAGGCGTGGAAAGGGTAAGCGAGATATCCTACGACATGGATTTCAGTAGTACCGGTTACTAGCAGGCAGCTACCGAGCTGTATCGGCGTCCCGTTCCTGCCGGCCAGGCAAAAAAAATTCCGTTTTCCGCAAATAGGATTCCACCCTCAAGGGTGAAGCGTCGTATAATCCGGCCATGAATTCGAGCCGGCCGCTTATAATCTACATTCACGGATTTAACAGCTCACCTGCCTCTGAAAAAGCCCAAGTTTTCGCCGAGTTCTGTCATCGCAATGACGACTATTCCCTTGCCGTGCCAGCCCTTTCCCACGACCCTGAAAAGGCCCTGGCCCAGCTGGAGGCGCTCATTCGTGATGCCGGCGGCAAGGTATATTTGCTGGTTGGCAGTTCACTGGGTGGCTATTACGCCACCTGGCTTGCTGAAAAATACGGCTGTCGTGCTGCCCTGGTCAATCCGGCGGTATCACCGGCCAAAACCCTGGGAGAAGAATTCCTGGGCCCCCAGAAAAACCTGTATACCGGTGAGCAGTACGATTTCACGCGCGAGCATGCCCTGTTCCTGGACACGCTTGATGTGAATCCCATTGATCATCCCGGGCAGTACCTGCTGTTGGTGCAAACCGGTGATGAAGTACTGGACTATCGCCAGGCAGTAGCGCGCTATCGTGGCGCCGTCCAGGTCGTCCAGGAAGGTGGTAGCCATCGTTTTGAGGGCTTCGCCGCGGTAATGCCGGCCATCATGGAATTTGCCGCCAGTGGCACATTGTCCGAGGCTACCCGGGCAGCTATCAGTACAGTGCAACCCGATTAAGATCGCGATTTACGCATAAGGAATACGCAACACCCATGAGTAAAGACTATACCTCCGGTTCCATTGAAGTATTAACAGGCCTGGACCCTGTCAGGCGTCGTCCGGGCATGTACACCGACACCACACGCCCCAATCACCTTGTCCAGGAAGTGGTGGACAACAGTGTGGATGAGGCCCTGGCCGGCCATGCCGGCACCATTACCGTGGTGCTGAACAAGGACGGCAGCGTGGAAGTTTCCGATGACGGCCGCGGTATGCCGGTTGATGTGCACAAGGAAGAAAAAGTCCCCGGCGTCGAACTGATCCTGACCCGGCTGCATGCCGGCGGCAAGTTCAACAGTGACAACTACAAATTTTCCGGCGGCCTGCACGGCGTCGGTGTCTCCGTGGTCAACGCCCTGTCCAGCACACTGGAGGTCCTGGTCAAGCGTGACGGCAAGCTGCACCAGATGACCTTTGCCGATGGTGAGAAGAAAACCAACCTGAAGGTGATCGACAAGGTGGGCCAGCGCAACACCGGGACCACGGTGAAGTTCACCCCGGATCCCAAGTACTTCGATTCCGCCACCATTTCCATTCCCCGGCTCATCCATGTGCTGCGTGCCAAGGCGGTCCTGTGCCCCGGCCTGCATATCATTTTTGAAGACAAAACCGTCAAGCCGGAAAAGGCCCAGAGCCAGGAATGGTGTTTTACCGATGGCCTGACCGATTACCTGCTGCAATCCACGGAAGGCTTTGAGCGCCTTCCGGCCGAGCCCTTTTGCGGTGCCATGCAGGGCAACGAAGAAGCCGTGGACTGGGCGGTGCTCTGGCTGCCTGAAGGCGGTGAGCTGATCACGGAAAGCTACGTCAACCTGATTCCGACCCTGCAGGGCGGCACGCACGTCAATGGTTTCAGGACCGGCATGCTGGAGGCGATCCGTGAGTTCTGCGAATTCCGCAACCTGTTGCCGCGTGGGGTGAAACTCAGTTCCGAAGATATCTGGGAACGCTGCTGTTATATCCTGTCGGCGAAAATGCTCGATCCGCAGTTTTCGGGCCAGACCAAGGAAAAACTGTCCTCACGCCAGAGTGCCGTGTTCATCGGTGGCGTGGTCAAGGATGCCTTCGGACTGTGGCTGAACCAGCATACGGACGAGGCGGTCCAGATTGCCGAGATGTGCATCAACCATGCCCAGAGCCGGATGCGCGAGGGCAAGAAAGTGGTGCGCAAGAAAGTCACCGCCGGTCCGGCGCTTCCCGGCAAGCTGGCCGACTGCACTACCCAGGATGTGGATACCGGCGAGTTGTTCCTGGTGGAAGGGGATTCCGCGGGTGGGTCCGCCAAGCAGGCACGGGATCGTAATACCCAGGCCGTGATGCCACTGCGCGGCAAGATTCTCAATACCTGGGAGGTGGACTCAAACGATATCCTGTCCTCGCAGGAAGTCCATGACATTTCCATTGCCATCGGTGTGGATCCGGGTTCAACCGACCTGAAAGGATTGCGCTATGGCAAGATCTGCATTCTCGCTGACGCGGACTCTGACGGGCTGCATATCGCCACGCTGCTCAGCGCCCTGTTCGTGAAACATTTTCCCGCCCTGGTGGAAGCCGGCCATATCTATGTGGCCATGCCCCCGCTGTACCGTATCGATGTGGGCAAGGAAGTGTTCTACGCCCTGGATGAAGATGAAAAGAATGGCGTGTTACACCTGATTGAAGCCGAGAAGAAAAAGGGCAAGCCCAACGTCCAGCGCTTCAAGGGACTGGGTGAAATGAATCCCCTGCAGTTACGTGAGACCACCATGAGCAAGGATACCCGGCGACTGGTTCGCCTGACCATCGACCAGGCCAAGAAAACCGATGACCTGATGGACATGCTGCTGGC
>CAZROW010000047.1:13371-24114 GCA_964601805.1 uncultured Enterobacteriaceae bacterium | reverse complement strand
CTGGGCCTGGGCCTGTTGCTGTTGTTGTCCTGCCGCCAGGTGGAGGAAATTACGGGCAATCGCCCGATAGTGGATACCAGGGGAGTCGATCCAGAGGCCCTGGAATCCGACCTGTCTGACTGTTATGACTTTGCCGACCAGGTGCAGACCGGGAAAAAAGTCCTGACTGGTGCAGCTACCGGTGCCGTGGTGGGTGGTGTGATCGGCGCCGCAGCTGGCAACAGTGAGACGGCGAAACGGGGTGCCGGCGTAGGCGCTGCGAGCGGGACTCTGAGCGGCACAAGTCATGCCATGTCCGAGCGGCAGCGAGTCGTGCGGAACTGTCTTTCCGGGAGGGGCTATCTTGTCCTGAATTAACGGCACACTTTAATCTCAGGATGGATGCCATTTCTGGTTGTGTAGCGCATAATCACGGCTCCTGACGGGGCCGGAAATGGACACTACTGACACATTTATCCAGGCTGACATACCAGTGCAGCCTGTTGAAGACCCGCTGCTGGAAGAATCGGGCATCCGGTTATCAGTTCTGCGACTGGATCTGCTGCATCCGGTAATTTCCGGTAACAAGTGGTTCAAGCTCAAGCACAATCTGGCTGCCGCTCGCAGGCAGGGCAAAAATACCATCCTGAGTTTTGGTGGCCCCTGGTCCAATCATCTCCACGCCTTGTCTGTGGCCGGTAAAAACCTGGGCTTTAAAACCATCGGTGTGGTGCGTGGCACCTTGCCCGAGCCGCTGACTGCCTGCCTGGCAGATGCACGGGATGCCGGTATGGAACTGGTGGGTGTCAGTCGGGCTGACTATCGTGAAAAAACCACTTCAGCGTTCATCACACGTCTCAGGGAGCGTTACGGGGATTTCTACCTGGTCCCCGAAGGCGGTGCCAATCTTGAGGGGGTACAGGGCTGCGCCGAGATTCCGGCTCTTTATCAGGATAATTCCCGTCAGGAAAATTTCGACCTGGTCTGCATGGCCTGTGGAACCGGGACAATGCTGACGGGTCTGTCACTGACCAGCCAGGTGCCTTTGCTGGGTGTACAGGTGCTGAAAGGAGAGGGCTACCTGGCTCGCGAGGTTGAGTCAGCACTGAACAGATACCAGCTCAAGGCCTCATGTCCCTGGCATATTGTTGATGACTGGCACCTGGGTGGGTATGCAAAGGTTTCACCAGAACTTATGGTCTTCTTAACAGAATTCGAACAACGCCATGGTATACCCTTGGAGCCTGTTTATTCTGGCAAGCTCATGTACGGTCTTTTCACCGCCATCAAAAAAAGGGATTTTATCCCACAAAATTCAAGTATACTGGTAATACATGGAGGAGGACTGCAGGGATTGCGCGGTTATATTTGAATATAGATATATTATTCAATAAGTTATAATCTATATTTAAAGTTTATTATATATACGGTAAAGCAATGTTGCAGGTCCGTCATACACACATGGCAGTGATTTCTGGTATCAGGAAGGTCGGCTTCCTGGTCTGCCTGTGCCTGTTTATGCAGCAGGCCCAGGCCCAGGTCTGGCGCCTGGATACAGCGGACCCTGAGATCACCAACGGTGTTCCCGTTACCCTGGACCTGGAGTTACTGGCATTGCTGAATGTCGGCGATGAATTCAATGTCCTCGTTGATAGCACGCAAACCTACAGAATCCGGATCGACGACATCGGTGTACTGAGCAATGGTGATCGTCGCTGGCATGGTTCGATTGTCGACACAGGGCTTGATTACTCCCTGGTGATCACCGCAGGCAAAAGAACAGCCCACCTGATTTTGACATCGCCTTCCGGCATCTTTCAGCTTTATGGTCAATCTGAAGAAGGCGTGTATTTCAAGGGCCGTTTCAACCGGCTTGAACATGTCAGGGATGAAGTAGCCACAACCGAAACCATCCTGCCGTCGGCTGGTTCGTTGACCAGCAATCTGGATACTGTCACTACAGAACCATTCTATATCAGGCAATCCTTATCCCAACCTGTCGTAGAAATTGGCGGCAAGGTGACTGTTGATCTGACCTTTAACAATATCGGTGAGACCCCGTTGCTGGAACAATATGCCGACATATTCTTTGTCCTGGAAAACACCACGCTGGAACAGTTGCCCGCGGATTGTGAAATTCTCCAGTCCACAGAAAATGAGCCTGTGCTGAGCTGCTATCTGGGTGATATTGCCGCCCGGGAGACAAAACAGTTGTCCTTTACTGTCCAGACATCGGAGGCTTCCTATCCGCTGGTCTACAATACGGTATTGGTTGATGAGACCCGCAGTGATGCCATTATCGAGGTGTACCGGGATGTGACTACGGACAGCGATAATGATGGTATCAGTGATTTCAATGAGGCACTCATCGGTACTGACCAGTTCGCTGTTACAGCAGACCAGACAGCTTATATTGATGTGCTGGTCGCCCATACCCCTGAACTCAACGAATTTTACCTGGGTGAAGTGGATACGCGGATCAACCAGCTCTTCAACATGGCCAACAAGATACTGGCCGACAGTGAAGCCGGTATTGTTCTGCGCCCGGTAGGTATACATGAAGTGGAGTATGAGCCTGCAGAGGCACTCCTGACGGACCTGACACGCCTGACTTTCCAGGATGACCCCGCATTTGCCGATCTTTCCCGCAAGCGCCAGCTTTACGGTGGCGACCTGGTCGTCCTGTTCAAAAGCGGTGAAGAGGATGGTTTGTGTGGTCTTGCCAATCTCGGCGGCAAAGGCACCCAGGGAGACCTGAGTGCTGACTACCAGAAGGGGTTTGCCTACTCGGTCATCAATATTGACTGCAAGGATGACAGTGTCCTGGCTCATGAAATCGGACACAACCTGGGCCTGGTGCACTCCCGGCGTGAAGATGAATTGGGTGGCACGTTGTCATCGTCAGCCGGTTTCGGGGTCGATGACCGCTTCGTCACCGTGATGGCCTTTCCGGATGACTATCATGTGGTCAACAGGCTGTACCGATTCTCTGATCCCTTCCGTGCCTGCGGTCCCTTCCTTTGCGGTGAAGACAGTGAAAATACCCTGGAGGGGGCAGATGCGGTATCCACGCTGAAGCTGGTCAAACACCAGGTGGCCGCTTATTACCCCAGCCAGGAAAGCAGGATACCGGTCAGGAAAACGGCATCGACTTTCGATGGCCCGGTAAGCGCCATGGTGGGCATTGGAGCTTATAACGCGACTGACACAACCTTCAGGACGAGTTTTTCGATTAGTGAGACCATCAACCTGCGTATGAAGATTGCGCCTTTGCCAGGTCAACTGGGCAAAAAATACATTACTCACCTGGTGGTGGTCAGTGGAAAATCCAATCTTTACCAGATGGATATTACCGGGTCGCTTGTCCCGTGGAATGGCAACCTGAAAAACCTCGAACCGGCCAGTGCCACGCGCTACATGACAGACCGGGAACTCTTCGATATCGCTGTGGACCTGGACCTGGCTTCCGCGGGGTTACGCGGTAAGCCCGTCAATGTGTTTGTTGCCTACCGCATGGTGGAAACCGGGGAGCTGGTGTACGGTCTTTCACCGTTTTCTCTCAGCACCAGCACCCCTGAGTCCTTTTAAACACTCCTCACAGCTCCCGCTATAAAACAACTGGTGTTATACGCAGTCTGGGTATCAAAGCCTGACAAGCTTTTCGGAGATGGGGAACAGGTATTTCACATCAAACAGGACGTGCTTGTCCCGGGCAAAGCCTCGGATTTCTTCCAGCCCAAGCTTTTTGAAGCAGTCGTGTGCAACGGCAATGACCACGGCATCATAGGTATCAGGATTTGGCGCCTTGATCAGGGGCAGGCCATATTCATTGATTGCCGCCTGCTCCTCAACCCAGGGGTCGTAAATATCCACGTTGGCATGATATTGCTTCAGGCAACTGACTAGGTCCACGACCCTTGAATTGCGAATGTCCGGGCAATCTTCCTTGAAAGTCAGGCCCATGACGAGAATCCTGGAGTCCACAACATGAATACGTTGACTGGTCATTTCCTTGACCAGGCGTTCCCCGATATAGGTCCCCATACCATCATTGATGCGGCGTCCTGCCAGGATGACTTCCGGGTGATAACCGATTTCCTGCGCCTTGTGGGTCAGGTAGTAGGGATCAACCCCGATACAGTGCCCGCCCACCAGGCCCGGCCTGAAAGGCAGGAAATTCCATTTCGAGCCGGCCGCTTCAAGGACTTCCTCGGAATCTATCCCAAGGCGATGGAAAATAATGCTGAGCTCATTGATCAGTGCGATATTCAGGTCGCGCTGGGTGTTTTCAATGACTTTTGATGCCTCAGCCACCTTGATGCTGCTTGCCGGATGGGTACCGGCAGACAGAATTGACTGGTAAAGGGTGTCAACAAAGGTGCTGGCACCGTCACTGGAGCCGGAGGTGACCTTGATCACATTGGTTAACCGGTGTTTTTTGTCACCCGGGTTGATCCTTTCGGGGCTGTAGCCGACAAAGAATGTTTCATTGAGTTTGCCACCGGAGACTTTTTCCAGGATGGGGACGCAAATTTCTTCGGTACAACCGGGGTAAACCGTGGACTCGAAAATCACCACGTCTCCCTTACCCAGGTAATGACCCACCAGTGTGCAGGCGCTTTTCAGGGCAGACAGATCTGGCTGGTTCTGCTTGTCCACGGGTGTGGGAACGGTAACGACGTAGACATTGTAATCTGCCAGGTCATCGGGTTCGGATGAAAACTTGCCCTGGGCGGCCTCGGCCAGTTCATCGTCTGTCAGGTCCATCATGTTGTCATGACCTTCAGCGAGCTGATTGATGCGGGTAACGTTGATATCAAAACCAAGCGTGGGATACTGCTTGGCGAATTCAACCATCAGGGGCAGGCCGACATAGCCCATTCCGATAACTGCTATTTTGCTATTACTTATATCCACGATTTCACTCCTGAAGTGCGCGGGTATTATAACCATGGAAGGCTTTGTATGGCCTGTTTTGCTTAAGAATAAAGCAAAGTGCTTACCACCGGCGTGATATACTTTGCTTCTTTGGCAGTAATTCAGATTGACCCGGATTGCATATAAATGACCCAGTTTTCCACAATCGGCCTCACTGGCAGGAACAGCAAACATATCGCCGATTCCCTGCAGGCTCTCGTCCAGTTTCTTGAGGACAGCGCCGGGGTGGATATCGTGCTGGACGTTAATATCGCCGAACTGGTCCAGGACAGGAGCTATCCTGTCAGTCCCATTGAAAAACTGGCAGGACAGTGTGACCTGGTCATCGTGGTAGGAGGGGATGGCAGCCTGCTACAGGTCGCTTCCGTGTTGGCTGAACATGACTTGCCTGTAGTGGGTATCAATCGCGGCAGGCTCGGCTTTCTCACCGATATTTTGCCTGATGACCTGGAAACCCGGTTGGCCAAGGTCTTGTCCGGGGAATTCAAGATGGAGTCCCGGTTTCTGCTGGATCTGTATATCGGTGATGACAACAAGGAATACCTGGGGTCAGCCCTGAACGATATCGTGCTGCATCCGGGTAAGGCAGTCCAGATGATTGAATTTGCCCTTTATATCGATGATGAATTTGTCTACAACCAGGCCTCTGATGGCCTTATCGTGGCGACGCCGACCGGATCGACGGCTTATGCCATGTCAGCCGGCGGCCCGATCATGCATCCACGCCTGGATGCCATGGTACTGGTGCCAATCAATCCTCACAGTCTCAGTTCCCGTCCCATTGTGGTTGAGGGCAACCGGGAGCTCAAGCTGGTGGTGGGGGATCGTCACAACATCCTGCCCCAGCTCAGTTGTGACGGTTCCATGAGCCATACCTGCAATCCTGGTGACCGGGTCACCATCCGCAAGAAGAAAAAGGAACTGAAAATCCTGCATCCGGCCGATTATGACTATTACGAAACCTGCCGTAGCAAGCTCGGCTGGTCTTACCGGCCCACCAACAGATAAGCCGATTCCTGCAGACCATGTTTAAAGTGCTGGAAGTGCCGGAGGAAGTCGATCTGAATCAATTCAGTCGTCTGCTCTGGCAACAAAAAATCTCTCACCGTTTTCATCATGTCGATGGTGTCCAGGTCATGACCGTGGCCAGGCAGGATCAGGTCATGACGACTGCAAACCTTTTTCGGCAGTGGCAGGCAGGAGAGATCAGGCCGACAGAGCAGGACTCCATCAGTGTCGGCGGTTATTTCAATCCACGCGAGATGCTCGGCAATATCGGCATGGCCTTTCTGAGGGCACCGGCAACACTGTTGCTGATTGGTGTCTGTATCATCCTGGCATTTATTGCGCCCCTGAATGCCATGAACGACCTGGTGCGCAGTATGCTGTTTCCGGATTTCAGTTACGGCACCCGCATGATTGTCATGGACAGGGTGGTTGAGAACTTTTCCCTGGTCCAGTTTTGGAAAATGATCTCCCCCATATTGCTACATGGTGGGCTCGTACACCTTGCCTTCAATATGCTGTGGCTCTGGGAGTTCGGCAGGCGTATAGAGTTTGTCCAGCCCAGTTGGGCTCTCCTGTTGTTGATTGTCACGATAGCGCTGTTTTCCAATACCGTGCAATTCTTGTACGGTGGCTCGATTTACTTTGGCGGCATGTCAGGCGTGGTTTATGGCCTGTTTGGTTATATCTGGATGTGGCAACTGTTTGATTCCCGCAAGGGCTTGTCACTGCCAGGTCCGCTGATATTCTTTTTTATCCTGAGCCTTGTCATTATGACGGCTATTG
This sequence comes from uncultured Enterobacteriaceae bacterium, assembly GCA_964601805.1. Classification (GTDB taxonomy): domain Bacteria; phylum Pseudomonadota; class Gammaproteobacteria; order Pseudomonadales; family Pseudohongiellaceae; genus Eutrophocola. Next base: position 17,406 of record CAZROW010000047.1, on the reverse strand, counting down.
ACCTGGACTTCATTGCCGATGAGGCGCATATCGGCGGGATCCTGTCCGGGGTTTTGTATGGGGCAACAACGGCAACGATCAGCAGAATCCTGCGGTCACGGGCACTATAAGGGTAAATGACATGACAGATTCGCCGCAAAACCTTCAGGACCTGCTTGATAGCATGACGCCGGAAATTCATGCCTTGCTCAAGGAGGCTGTTGCCCTGGGACGCTGGGAGAATGGTGAAAAACTGACTGAAGAGCAGCGTTCACTGTGCCTGCAGGCAGTCATTGCCTACGATGAGAAGTACCTGGATCCTGAGCAGCGAACCGGGTACGTGAAACCCAAGAAACAGGATTGCAACTGAACCGGATCGCCCGATCAAAGAGTTTTATAATCAATGCGAATTAAACGAACAGGCAAATATTGATGTCAGAATTACTGGCTGGACAGTTACATAAAATGCGCACGCGACTGGATAGTCCTGTGTCGTACAGCCTGGTGCTGGGCGAGCAAACCTTGCCATTGAATCCTCTGCTGGGAAAATCGCTGACCCTTGTATACCAGGGAACAATCAACTGTGTGCATTGCGGCCGCGATACCAACAAGAGTTTTAACCAGGGCTATTGTTACCCCTGTTTCCAGAAACTGGCCCAGTGCGACAGCTGCGTTATTTCTCCGGAAAAATGTCATTACGACGCCGGTACCTGCAGGGAACCTGTCTGGGGCGATGAATTCTGTATGCAGGATCATATTGTGTACCTGGCCAATTCTTCAGGCCTGAAGGTCGGTATTACCCGGGCCTCCCAGGTACCCACCCGCTGGATAGACCAGGGCGCGATACAGGCCTTGCCGGTCATGCGTGCGCGTTCACGGCAGCAGTCCGGCTTTGCCGAAGTCATGTTCAAGCAGCATGTCACCGACCGCACCAACTGGCGCAATATGCTCAAGGGTGGCAATGCGACTATTGATCTTGCAGCGGAACGCGACAGGCTGTTGGCGGAATGCGAAAAGGAACTGGATGACCTGCATCATCAGTTTGGCCTGCATGCCATCAGTGTACTCACGGGTGTAGACGCTGTGGAAATCCATTATCCTGTGCAGGAATACCCCGAAAAGGTCAGTTCATTCAATTTTGACAAGGAAGCGGAGGTGTCCGGTACTTTGCTGGGTATCAAGGGCCAGTACCTGATTTTTGACACCGGCGTGATCAATCTCAGGCGTTTCTCCGGTTACCAGGTAATTGTCTCGGAGAACTGAGCAGGCCTGAAACCCAGACCCGAAAAACAGCCCGGTACTTTTCATCATATCGTCAGCAGTCACGAAGCATTCACAACGAGTTAAAAACCAGATTACGCATTAACCAGGAAACATTATGAAAGAGTCCCAGGGAAAAACCGTTTACCTGAAAGATTACCAGCCGCCGGCTTTTCTCATCGATGAGACCCATCTCACGGTAAAGCTGTTTGAGGACAAGGCCCTCGTTCATGCGCGCCTTGCGCTACGCAGGAATGTTGATGCCGGCGATGATAAACAATCACAGGCACTGGTCCTGGATGGTTCTGACATGGAACTGATCAGTGTCAGCCTGGATGGCCAGGTACTGGAACCTGATGCATACACGGTGACCGAGACGACGCTGGAGATTCCCGATGTGCCGGATCAGTTCATCCTTGAGTGTGAGACGCTGACAAAGCCCCAGGAAAACACCAGCCTGGAAGGGCTGTACAAGTCCCGGCGCATGTTTTGCACCCAGTGCGAAGCGGAAGGATTCAGGAAAATCACTTACTACCTGGACAGGCCGGATGTGCTTTCCAGTTTTACTACGCGCATAGAAGCCGACAAGGCTGCCTATCCGGTGCTGTTGTCCAATGGTAACCACATTGACAGTGGTGACCTGGAAGAGGGCAGGCACTGGGTGACCTGGGAAGACCCGTTCCGCAAACCCAGTTACCTGTTTGCCCTGGTCGCCGGCGACCTCAAGCCTGTGGATGATTCGTTCACGACCTGCTCCGGCAGGCAGGTGCAGTTACGGATTTTTGTCGAGGAGAAAGATCTCGATAAGTGCGACTTCGCCATGGGTGCACTGAAGCGGGCAATGACCTGGGACGAAGAAGTCTATGGCCGCGAATATGATCTGGATATTTTCATGATTGTGGCGGTGGATGATTTCAACATGGGCGCCATGGAAAACAAGGGGCTCAATATTTTCAATTCATCGTGTGTGCTGGCCAACCCAAGTACATCGACGGACCAGGCTTTTCAGCGCATTGAATCCATTGTCGCCCATGAATATTTCCATAACTGGTCAGGCAACCGGGTTACCTGTCGGGACTGGTTTCAGCTCAGCCTGAAAGAAGGTTTTACCGTGTATCGTGATTCGGAGTTTTCAGCGGATATGGGTTCACGCGCCGTCAACCGGATTGAAGATGTCAGCATGCTGCGCACAGTGCAGTTTGCCGAGGATTCCGGCCCCATGGCCCACTCGGTAAGACCTGAGTCCTACATGGAAATTGCCAACTTTTATACGGTCACGATTTACGAAAAAGGTGCGGAAGTGGTCAGGATGCAGGCCAACCTGCTGGGCCCGGAAACATTCCGGCAGGGCACAGATCGTTATTTTGAAAAATACGACGGCATGGCCGTGACGACGGAAGATTTTGTCAGCACCATGGAAGAGGTGTCTTCACTTGACCTGGAGCAGTTCAGGCGTTGGTACAGCCAGGCAGGTACACCGAAACTGGATATTACGGGTCATTATGATGCGGATTTAGACTCCTTCACTCTCAGCATCAGCCAGACTTGCCCGCCAACGCCATCGCAACCGGACAAAGCCCCTTTCTATATTCCCCTGCGCATGGGACTGATCAACGAAGCGGGTGAGCCTGTCACCTTGCACGTTGACGATTACGAACCAGGGACCGATGTAGTTCTTCATATCAGTGAAGCTGAAGAGGATTTCGTGTTTCAACAGGTCGGGGGGGAACCCGTTCCTGCACTGTTGCGGGAGTTTTCGGCACCGGTCAAGCTGGCCTATCCCTATACCCGTGATGAATTGATGCTGTTGATGCAGCATGAAGAAGACGGATTCGTGCGCTGGGAAGCAGGGCAGCAACTGGCCTTGCAGGTGATTGATGACCTGCTGCAAGCCAGGAACCAGGATAAACCCTACACCGTGGATGAGCGCCTGGTCACGGCCTTTGCGACCGTCCTGAATTCAGCATTGACTGAACCGGGTGTCGACAAGGCCATGTTGGCGCACCTGCTGTTGCTGCCCTCTGAAGCTTACCTGGCCGAATTGGCCGAGGAAGTGGACGTTGATGGCATTCATGCCGTGCGGGAATTCCTGCGACATTACCTGGCCGAAAAACTGGAAAGTGCTTTCGTGTCAGTTTATGAAAGCTGTGCCAGTGATGCCGAGTACGAATATTGCGCACCCGAAATGGCCAGGCGCAGTCTCAGGAATACCACGCTTAATTACCTGGCCTGCCTGGATAAGCCGGCACACTGGGAACGCGTCCAGGCACAATACGAAAATGCCAACAACATGACGGACAGTAGCGCGGCCTTGCGGGCACTGGTCAGCAATCCCACGCCAGACAGTGAAGCGCTCAGGGAATCATTGATCAAGGCGTTTTACGAAAAGTGGCAGCATGAAACCCTGGTGGTTGAACAATGGTTGTCAATGCAGTGTGTGGCCATGATTCCCGACAACCTGCCCCGGGTAAAAGCCCTGATGGAACATCCCGCCTTTGATATTCGCAACCCGAACAAGGTACGTTGCGTGATCGGGGCTTTTTGTTTTAACAATGCCGTGGGCTTTCATCAGCTCGATGGCAGTGGCTATGAATTTCTCGCCGACCAGATCATTACCCTGAACGGGATCAATCCGCAGATCGCCTCGCGCCTGCTGACGCCGCTGACCCGGTGGAAGAAGTTTTCCCGCCAGCGCCAGGACCTGATGCAGACCGCGTTGCGCAGGATTCTCGCAGAACCCAACCTGTCTCCGGATGTGTATGAAGTGGTCAGTAAAAGCCTGCAGTGATCACCAGT
>CAZROW010000047.1:0-13271 GCA_964601805.1 uncultured Enterobacteriaceae bacterium | reverse complement strand
ACCTGTCTCCGGATGTGTATGAAGTGGTCAGTAAAAGCCTGCAGTGATCACCAGTTTCGGGGCGGTAACACGGGGTTGGCCGTTGCTGGCCGCTGAAGTTGTTTTCATCGGGAGGCCCCATTAAGCTTGTGCCAGTTTTTACCTGGGAATCAGTATCGCTGGCCAGGTTAAGTGCTCGTCCATATCAATCGTCAAAATATAAAAACAAGCGATGACCAGGTAATTGGTCATCAGTAGAGATTCGGGGGAACCATGAATACAGATCCGCGGCATATTCTTGATACAAGCGCCATGACCAGGTTGCAGTACCTGATTATCAGCATGACCGTGGGCCTGAATGCCCTCGATGGTTTTGATGTGCTGGCCATCAGTTTTGCCGGTCCCGGCATTGCGGCGGAGTGGGGCCTGGGCAATGCCGGGCTCGGGTATGTTCTGTCCATGGAGCTGATCGGCATGGCCGTGGGGTCGGTCCTGCTGGGCGGAGTTGCTGACAAGATCGGACGCCGGCCAACGATCCTGGGTTGCCTGGTGGCAATGGTGATCGGCATGTTCATGGTCACTACCACAAGCAGCCTGGCCGAGCTGGCGGTCTGGCGTGTCATCACCGGTCTGGGGATCGGCGGCATGCTGGCAGCTATCAATGCCGTGGCGGCTGAATACTCGAACCAGAAAAAACGTGCTTTTGCCATTTCCACAATGGCCATCGGCTACCCGATTGGCGGCGTAGTGGGTGGTCTCATCGTGTCCTACCTTTTGCAGTTTTTTGACTGGCGCGTGGTGTTTTATTTCGGCACAGGTATGACTTTGCTGTTTATTCCGCTGGTGTATTTTTTTATGCCGGAGTCAGTGCACTGGCTCACACGCAAGCAGCCGGAAGGGGCCCTGGACAAGATCAATGGCATTATGAAACGCCTGGGACACCAGGTGGTTGAGAGCCTGCCAAATATTGAAGCCACTGCGCGCAAGGTATCGACCTCCTTTTTGTTCAGCAAAACCATGATATTGACAACTATCCTGGTTACTGCGGCTTACTTCCTCCACGTCATTACCCTTTATTACATCCTGAAATGGACACCCAAACTGGTGGTGGATATGGGCTTCTCACCGAGCCTTGCCGGCGAGGCCCTGACCTGGGCCAGCATCGGCGGTGCGCTGGGTTGTATCTTCTTTGGCATCCTGACCATACGTTTCAGCCTGAAATCCCTGACTATCTTTACCTTTGTACTGGCATGGGTATTTACCGCTATTTTCGGTCGTGCTCCGTCTGACCTGGGTGCGATCAAGATGTATGTGGCCATGGCGGGTTTTTTCACCAATGCGGGCATCGTTGGCATGTACGCCATACTGGCCCAGGTATTCCCGACACATGCACGAGCCTCTGGCACCGGGTTTGCGGTTGGAATAGGCCGGGGTGGTTCGGTACTGTCCCCGATCATGGCGGGCTACCTGCTTGATGGTGGACTGAACCTGTTCATGGTGTCCATGGTCATGGGGTCCGGTTCAGTGATTGCGGCAGTACTGCTGCTGTGGTTGAAACTGGGATCTCCCGATAGCACGGAAGGTAGTAAAACCGCTGATGATGAAGTGGCTGCTGGCGTTTCCAAACCGGCGCCTGCCTGACCTTGTATGACTCTGCCTGAAATAGTTCCGGCATAAAAAAACCGCTGCAAGCAGCGGTTTTTTTATTGCCGTTTTTCCTGGTATTCAGGGAGTTCGGACTTCCTCAATATTCTGCAAGGGAATATTGGCGGCATTTTCGGCGCCTTTCATGTACTCCGCAATTTCATTGAAATTCATGTAGCGATAGATTTCATCGGACATGGTATTGAGGCTGTTCATGAAGCCCATGTATTCCTCCATGTCGGGTATCTTGCCCAGGATGGAACACACGGCAGCCATTTCAGCGGAGGCCAGGAACACGTTGGCACCATCGCCCAGGCGATTGGGGAAGTTACGTGTCGAGGTGGACACCACGGTGGACTTGGCCGCAACACGTGCCTGGTTGCCCATGCACAGTGAGCACCCCGGCATTTCGGTGCGGGCACCGGCTTTACCGAAAATGGAGTAGTAACCTTCCTCGGTCAACTGGTGCTGGTCCATCTTGGTAGGTGGGGCAATCCACAGGCGTGTCGGAATGGAGCCATCACTGCCAAATTGTTCCAGGACCTTGCCGGCCGCACGGAAGTTACCGATGTTGAGCATGCAGGAACCGATGAACACTTCATCGATACCGGTACCGGCGACTTCGGACAACGGTTTGACATCGTCCGGATCATTCGGGCAGGCCAGCAGTGGCTCGGTAATCTCGTTCAGGTCGATCTCGATGACTTCCTTGTATTCGGCATCCTTGTCCGCTTCCAGCAGTTCCGGATTGGCCAGCCATTCTTCCATGGCACAGGCACGGCGCTCCAGGGTGCGAGGATCGCCGTAGCCCTGGGAAATCATCCAGCGCAGCAGGGTGACATTGGACTTGAAGTATTCCTTGATGGGTTCAGGGTTGAGCTTGATGGTACAACCGGCAGCGGAACGTTCGGCCGAGGCATCTGACAGTTCAAAGGCCTGTTCAATCTTGAGTTCAGGCAGCCCTTCGATTTCCAGGATGCGGCCGGAGAAGATATTTTTCTTGCCCTTTTTCTCAACGGTCAGGTGACCCTGTTGAATCGCTGCATAGGGAATGGCATTGACCAGGTCACGCAGTGTGATGCCGGGCTGCATTTCACCCTTGAATCGCACCAGGACGGATTCGGGCATATCCAGGGGCATCACGCCGGTTGCTGCGGCAAAGGCCACCAGGCCTGAACCGGCAGGGAAGGAGATGCCAATCGGAAAACGGGTATGGGAATCACCGCCGGTGCCGACCGTATCGGGCAGCAGCATGCGGTTCAGCCAGGAGTGGATGATGCCATCACCAGGACGCAGGGAAACACCACCGCGTGTCTGGATGAAATCCGGCAGGGAATGCTGGGTTTCGATATCGACGGGCTTGGGATAGGCAGCGGTATGACAGAAGGACTGCATGACCAGGTCTGCAGTAAAGCCCAGGCAGGCCAGGTCCTTGAGTTCGTCTCGGGTCATCGGGCCAGTCGTGTCCTGTGAACCCACAGTTGTCATACGCGGTTCGCAGTAGGTACCCGGGCGAATGCCTTTCACCCCGCAGGCCTTGCCCACCATTTTCTGGGCCAGTGTGAAGCCCTTGTCGGTTTCTTCCTGGGCCTTGGGACGGCGGAAGACATCGGTGGGCTCCAGGCCCATTTTTTCACGAGCCCGGTCAGTCAGGCCGCGGCCAATGATCATGTTGATGCGCCCGCCGGCCTGAACCTCATCGAGCAGCATTTCGGTTTTCAGGCTGAATTCGGAAATGACCTCATCGCTGCCATGCTTGGTGATCTTGCCTTCATAGGGATGGATGTCGATAACATCGCCGGTTTCCATGCTGTCCACATCACATTCGATGGGGAAGCCGCCGGCATCTTCCATGGTGTTGAAGAAAATCGGGGCAATGGAAGAGCCCAGTGCGATACTGCCCACGCGCTTGTTGGGAATATGCGGAATATCCAGGCCCATGTGCCACAGTACAGAGTTGGTGGCTGACTTGCGGCTTGAGCCGGTACCGACCACATCGCCAACCAGGGCGACAGGGTGACCTTTTTCTTTCAGCTCTTCCACCTGTTCAACAGCATTGGTAACACCTTCACGGGGCATCTTGTACATGGCCATGGCGTGCAGGGGAATATCGGGACGCGACCAGGCATCCGGTGCCGGTGACAGGTCATCGGTATTGGTTTCTCCGGGGACCTTGAAGACAGTGACGGTGATAATTTCCGGCACTTTTTCCTTGGCCGTGAACCATTGGGCATCAGCCCAGGCCTGCATGGTGGTTTTGGCGTGTTCGTTACCGGCATCGGCCTTTTCGGCGACATCATGGAAGGCATCAAACATCAGCAGGGTTTCGGACAGCTCCTCGGCAGCAGCAGCGCCCAGTTCATCATCATCCAGTAATTCCACCAGGGTAGTAATGTTATAACCACCCAGCATGGTACCCAGCAGTTTGACAGCATCGCCTTTGGAGATCAGCGGAGAAGTTGCTTCACCCTTGGCCAGGGCGGACAGGAAGCCGGCTTTGACATAGGCTGCTTCATCAACACCGGCAGGAACCCGGTTGGTGATCAGGTCGAGCAGGAAATCCTCTTCACCTTTTGGCGGATTTTTCAGCAGCTCTACCAGGGCAGTTGTCTGCTCTGCATTCAGCGGCTTGGGGACAATTCCCAGTTCAGCCCGTTCTTCCACATGTTGGCGATACGCTTCTAGCACTTTAAGATTTCCTCATGAAATTAGTGACTTGGAGGATGCCGCCGATTTTATTCCCGGGGCATAAAGAGGGCGCCAATTTTACTTGAAATACCCCCGGAAGACTAGGTCAGGCCTTGCCAACACGTTACAATCCGGGGTTATGGACAATGTTAAAACACCCTGTATAGGCATCTGCTCGACCACTTCCCTGGGGGATAAAATCTGTCGCGGCTGCAAGCGTTTCAACTTCGAAGTCATTGACTGGAACCAGTACAGCGAGTCCGAAAAACGGGCCGTGTTAAGCCGTATTGATTTGCTGACCAGCCAGATCATGGCCGAGCGTTTTCGCATCCATTCCGTGCAGAAACTCCAGCAGGCCCTCGATGATTACCGCTTTTTCTATGATGAGGCACTGTCTCCCTGGTGCTGGCTGCACAACCTGCTGCAAAAGCGGCTTTACCGTATTAACAGCCTCTCGGAACTGGGTGTTGAACTGGCGCCAGACTATGCCGGTGTAGATATCAGGGACCTGATGCTGGAAATCAACCAGGAACTGTTCACCCTGAGCCAGGCCCATTTTGACCGTTATTTTGATGCCCACCGAACAGGCTAGGGTGAAATTACCAGCCCATGACCGGCCAGGCCGGTAAACAACGTTAATCAACTATGTCGGTAAACAGGAAGGATTCATGAAAACACCCATCACCTTGTGCGTTCTGCTGTTTGCCAGTGCTGGCCTGCTGGCCCAGTCACAGCCTCTTTATAGCGTTGATGCCAGTTGGCCCGCGCCGATGCCAAATGATCTCATCCTGGGCCAGGTGTCGGGCATTGATGTGGCTCCTGACAACACGATCTGGGTATTGCACAGACCAAAAACCCTTGCCCGCGATGAAATGGGCGCTGTTCTTGAACCGGTTGTGTCGCAGTGCTGCAACCCTGCACCGGCAGTCCTGCAGTTCAACCAGGCGGGCGAAATACTCAGAGCCTGGGGTGGTCCGGTGTGGAATCGCCAGAGCCAGGCGTGGGAGCAACCGGCTGCAGACTGGCCGATGAATGAACACGGCATTTTTGTTGATGCACAAGGGTATGTCTGGGTTGGCGGTAACCAGGATGCCGGGGGCATGCACATCGTCGTCAAATATACGCAAGAGGGCGCCCATGTGCTGACTATCGGCATACCGGGTGAGACCGGTGGCAGCAATGACACGGCGAGACTGGGTCGACCGGCAGATATCGCGGTGGATACCCAGGCCAATGAAGTCTATGTCGCCGATGGTTACCTGAACCGTCGTGTCATTGTCTTTGACAGCAATACCGGTGCCTACAAGCGGCACTGGGGGGCCTATGGCAATATTCCCAGTGACAGGCCGCAACGGGTGAGGTCGGAGGATCTGTCGCAGGAATTGCCCGAACAGTTCCTGGGTCCCGTGCATGCCGTGGTGCTTGGCCCGGATAACCTGGTCTATGTGGCCGACAGGACAGCAAATCGCATCCAGGTCTTTTCCCGGGCAGGAGAGTTCATCAACGAAACCCAGGTGGCGCCATCCACATTGGCCAACGGGTCGGCCTGGGATATCGCCATCTCTCCCCTGGACAACTCACGCTTGCTGCTGGTGGCCGATGGCAACAACCGCAAGATATGGTTGCTGGACAGGGAAACCTTACAGGGCCGGGGCTCCTTCGGGCAGGGTGGCAGGCAGGCCGGCCAGTTTGACTGGCTGCATAATATCGCCGTGGATGCCGATGGCAATATTTATACGGCGGAAGTCAATAATGGCCGGCGCATACAGAAGTTTACCCCGGGCCCGGGTGCCAGCGTCGGTGCTGCCACCAATGCCTCCCGGGATACGGATTTTGCTTCCGCAACTCCCTGATTTTTTTCAGGATTGCGGCGTGTCCAATACCCGGGCAAAGGCATAGACTTTTCACAATCCCCGGTTTATTCTCATCTGCTTAAAGGGGATTTACATAATGATTAAAAAGCATATGGCTGCAGCCTGTCTGCTGTCGGCAATTGTGTTTGCAAGCGCAGCATCTGTGGCCCAGCAGGCCGACTTTCCACGTAAACCCAATGGTGTGCCCGATATCAGCGGTATCTGGCAAAGCCTGAATAATGCCAACTGGAACCTTGAAGGTCAGGCTGCCGCGCAGGGGCCCGTGGAAGTTCTCGGGGCCATCGGCGCTGTGCCTCCCGGGAAGGGCATCGTGGTAGGCGACAGCATTCCCTACAAGCCGGAGGCCCTGGCCCAGCGGGAGATGAATTTCGCCAATCGCCGTACCGAGGATCCGGAGGCTAAATGTTTCAGGCCCGGTATTCCCCGTGCCAATTACATGGCGCATCCTTTCCAGATATTCCAGACCGACTCCGATATTCTGGTGACTTACCAGTTTGCCGGCGCCTTGCGTACCATCTATATGGACAATCACATGAACGGGCCGATTGACAGCTGGATGGGCTGGTCCAACGGACACTGGGAAGGTGACACCCTGGTGGTGGAAGTGGGTGCGCTGAATCCCAACTGGCTGGATCGTGCTGGAAACTACTATTCCCGGTCTGCGAAAGTCACAGAACGCTACACCCCGATATCGCCTTACCACCTGCAATACGAGGCAACCATCGAAGACCCCGAGGTTTACGAGGAACCCTGGTCCATCAGCATGCCGCTTTACCGGCGGGTGGAGGAGGGTGCCAGGCTGTATGATTTCAAGTGTGTCGAGTTTGCAGAAGAGATCATGTACCAACACCTGAGCCGCGAAAATTATTTCCGGGAACGGGGTATAGAGCTAAATGGAGACAGCAATGAGTAAAAATCGCTTGCTTGGTAATACCATGCTGGCCAGTGCCGGCATTCTGTTGTCCGTATCAGCTCTGTCACAGAGTGAAAGCGGGGACATGCCCAGGACATCCTGGGGGGACCCGGTCCTGCAGGGCTACTGGACCAGTTCAACCTTCATTCCCTTGCAACGCCCCGTAGAGTTGGGTAACAAGGAATTTTTTACACCCGAGGAAGTGGCTGAAAACACGCGTAGACGCATGAACACCGAGTACGCGGAAACCGAGGCCGGCACGCCGGAAGATGTGCATTACCAGTTCGATGACTATGCGATGAACCGGACAGAAGAGAGTGTCACTTTCAGTGAGCGTACCTCCATCATATTTGATCCGCCCAATGGCCGGTACCCGGAACTGACCGAGGCAGCCAAGGCCAATATGGCCGAGTACAACGCATGGCGCAGGGACCATCAGTGGGACAGCGCCAAGACCCGGTCGTTGTCAGAGCGCTGCCTGATCTGGGACCAGCAGGGCCCGCCGATATTGCCCCTGGGCTACAACAGCAACTACCAGTTCATGCAAACCGAAGACTACGTGATCCTGGTGCATGAAATGATGAATGAGCCCCGCATTATTCCACTGGATGGTGGTGACCCTGCCGAAAACGCTCTGCCGCAGTGGCTGGGCAATTCCCGTGGTCACTGGGAAGGTGACACCCTGGTGGTCGAAACCACCGGGTTTACCGGCAGGACCAATACGCCTAACTTGCGTGGCGCCCCCATGAGTACCAATGCCCATGTCCTGGAGCGCTTCACCCGCGTGAATGAAACCACCATTGATTACACGTTCACGGTCACCGATCCCACGGTCTGGACGGCGCCCTGGTCAGGCAACTTTCCTTTCCGCACAATCGACGGACCACAGTTTGAATATGCCTGCCATGAGGGTAATTACGGTATCGTCAATATTCTCAGCGGAGTCAGGCGTGAAGAGCTGGATAACTATGAAGCCACTGGCAGTATTGACGGGGAAGGAGAGTAATCATGAAACGAATTTTTAGTGTGCTACTGTTGGCTATTGCTGCCCATGGCATACCGGCCAACGGCCATCATGCCTTTTCCCAGGAGTTCAGCGTCGAGCTGCCCGTTGAACTGGTTGGCACTGTGAGCAAGGTGGAACTGATTAACCCGCATTCCTGGATTCATATCACTGTCGTCAATGACGCCGGGGAAGAAGAGACCTGGATGATTGAAGGCGGCAGTCCCAACTCCCTGTTTCGCCAGGGCATCACCCGCGACACCATTCCCATCGGGGCGGAACTGGAAGTCTCCGGCTACCAGGCCAGGGACCGCAGCCTGAAAGCGGTGGGTCGGGATATTTCGTTTACTGATGGTACGCCGCTGTTTTTCCGGGGAACGCAGGTGCCTGACGGGGCGGAGTAGAATAAAAGTTGAAAGGTGAAAGTTAAACGAGGTAGGTCGGATAAGGCACCTGGTGCCGCCATCCGACGACTTCGATAAGCCTTTTCGATAAAACGATAAAACGATAAAAGGATAAAAGGCACGCAGCTTAGATATCAAAATCAATCAGTTGGTAGCCTGATGGTGTGAGCTCCAGGTACCAGCCTTTCTTGTCCCAGTCGCCCAGCACAATACGTTTGCCGGGCTTGCCCGCCACATCAATGTCATGGATGGCCGGTCTGTGGGTGTGGCCATGAACCAGCAAGGTCTGGCCCGTTTCAGTCAATAAGCCGATGACCTCATCCGGGGTCACATCCATAATATCGTCTGCCTTGTTACTGCTCATGGCCTTGCTGCGGGCACGGGCTTCATCGGCAAAAGCCTGTCTTTCTGCCAGCGGTTTTGCCAGGAACCCCTGTTGCCAGGCGGGGTCGCGGACCATCTGGCGAAAGGCCATGTAATCGGTATCGCGGGTACACAGGGCATCACCATGGCTCAGCAGGTAGTTCTGGTTTTCCACGCTCAACCTGAAGGGATCATTGATCAGGGAAGCCCCGCAGCGGTCGGCAAAGACCTGGCCCAGCAGGAAGTCGCGATTGCCGTGCATGATAAAGACGTCGGTGCCTGCGTTTGTTAATGCAAGCAACTGTTCGCTGACAGTGCCTGCGAAGGCATCCGGATCATCATCGCCAATCCAGAGATTGAAAAAGTCGCCGAGAATATAAAGCGCATCGGCCTTCCCCTGAGGATCACCAAGGACCGTGTCAGTCAGGAAAGCCGAGAACGCATAGAACAGGTCAGGCCGGTCTGCACTCAGGTGCAGGTCGGAGATGCAAAGAATCCGCCGGGATTCAGTCATCGCTTACCGTGACTGAATTGATGACGATGTCCTCTTTGGGGACATCCTGGTGGCCCATCATGGATCCGGTTTCGCATTCCTTGATGCTGTTGACCACATCCATGCCATCGGTGACCTTGCCAAAGACGGCATAGCCCCAGCCCTGCGGATTCTTGCCGGTATGATTGAGAAAGCTGTTGTCCCCGACATTGATGAAAAACTGTGCTGTGGCTGAATGGGGGTCCATGGTCCGGGCCATGGCAATGGTGCCGACTTCATTTCTCAGGCCGTTATCGGCCTCGTTCTGGATGGGTGAACCGGTTTCCTTCTGTTTCAGGCCGGGTTCAAAGCCGCCGCCCTGGATCATGAAGTTATTGATAACACGGTGGAAAATGGTGCCATCGTAGTGGCCGGATTTGGCATATTCGAGAAAATTGGCGGCAGACAGCGGCGCATTCTCATGGTCCAGTTCAAGGGTAATGTCGCCGGCAGAGGTGTGAAGCACAATCATGGGGGTTCCTTTTTTAGGTTAGTCAACAGTCCTGACTGATTCTGGCTATCAGTAAAACGACTGTAGTTAGCAAAATTGAGACGGGCTATAATACGGCCTTTGTGATCTGTTAGAAAGTCAAAGACTCCATGAGTGAGCCATCAGCAACACCGTCCAACTTCATCCACCAGATAATTCGGGAAGACCTCAAGAACCAGAAGCACGAGGGCAGGGTGCATACCCGGTTTCCTCCCGAGCCCAATGGTTATTTGCATATTGGTCATGCCAAGTCCATTTGCCTGAACTTTGGCACGGCCAATGAGTTTTCCGGCCTGTGCAACCTGCGCTTTGATGATACCAATCCGGCAAAAGAGGATATGGAGTACGTCGATTCCATCCGCGAAAGTATCCGCTGGCTCGGCTTTGACTGGGAAGACCGGGAGTATTATGCCTCCAACTATTTTGACCAGCTCTATGAGTTTGCTGTTGAGCTGATTCGCCAGGGCAAGGCCTATGTCTGCAGCCTGAACCAGGAGCAGGCCAGGGAATACCGGGGCACGCTGACCGAGCCGGGCAAAAACAGTCCGGACCGGGACAGGTCAATTGAGGAAAACCTGGACCTGTTCACGCGCATGAAAAACGGCGAGTTTGATGACGGCGCCTACACCTTGCGCGCAAAGATCGACATGGCCTCGCCCAACATGAACATGCGCGACCCGGTGCTTTACCGCATCAAACGCCTGCATCACCACCAGACCGGTGACAAGTGGTGCATCTATCCCATGTACGACTACACCCATTGTATTTCCGATGCGCTGGAAAACATCACGCACAGTCTGTGTACGCTGGAATTTGAAGATCACAGGCCCCTGTACGACTGGGTGCTGGACCAGCTTGATGTGCCTTGCCATCCACAACAAATAGAGTTTGCCCGCCTGAACATCAACTACACGGTGATGAGCAAGCGCAAACTGAAACAGCTGGTGGACGAACAGCTGGTCAACGGTTGGGATGATCCCCGCATGCCGACCCTGGACGGCATGCGCCGTCGCGGCTACACACCGGCTTCCATCCGCAACTTCTGCGAAATGGTCGGCGTGACCAAGTCCAACAGCGTCGTGGACATGGGCATGCTGGAGCACAGCCTGCGGGATGACCTGGACAAGACGTCCCCACGGGCCATGTGCGTTTTGCGGCCGCTGAAAGTGACCATTGAGAATTACCCGGAAGAAAAAGAAGAAATCATGACCCTGCCTGGCCATCCCAAGGATGAGAGCATGGGCGAGCGCCATGTGCCCTTTGGCCGGGAGATTTATATCGACCGCAGTGACTTCGAGGAAGTACCGCCGCCCGGTTTCAAACGCCTGGTTACCGGGGGCGAGGTCAGGCTGCGCGGCAGTTACGTGATTCGCTGCAATGACGTGGTCAAGGATGCCAATGGGAAAATCAGCGAACTCAAATGTACCCTGGATGAGGCTACCCTGGGCGCCAAGCCGGAAGGCCGCAAGGTGAAAGGTGTGGTTCACTGGGTACCGGCAAAAGAAGCGCTGGACGTGGAAGTCAGGCTGTATGACCGACTGTTTAACCATGAGGCACCGGACAGTGCCGAGGGTGATTACCGGGACTACATCAACCCGGAATCCCTGGTGGTCCTGACTGGCTGCAAGGCAGAACCGGGTCTGAAGGACGCCATGCCCGAGGCACGTTACCAGTTTGAACGGGAAGGGTACTTCTGTGCGGATAAAAAGGACTCCTCACCCGGAAAGCCTGTGTTCAACCTGACCGTTACCCTGCGTGATACCTGGGCCAAACAGCAAAAATAAGGCCCCTGGGCGACCACTTTTCATTCAATCTGCCAGATAGCGATATTCCATGCTCCAGATCTACAACACACTGACCCAGCGTAAAGAGGACTTCACGCCAATTGAACCCGGCAAGATCCGCATGTACGTCTGTGGGGTCACCACCTATGACTACTGCCACCTGGGCCATGGCCGCATGCTGGTGGTCTTTGATGTGGTGGTGCGCTACCTGCGGGCCCTGGGCTTCGATGTCACCTACGTGAGAAATATCACCGACATTGACGACAAGATCATCAACCGCGCCAACGAGCTTGGCATTGCCTTTGATGAACTCACAGCCAAATTCATCAAAATCATGCACGAGGATGAGCAGGCACTGAATATCCTGCCGCCGGATATCGAACCGCGTGCCACGGGTCATATGGCGGAAATCATCGCCATGGTGGAAACCCTGGTGGAAAAAGGCTTTGCCTACCCGGCGGATAACGGCGATGTGTATTTTGCCGTGACCCGTTTTCCCGACTACGCGAAACTGAGCAGGAAGAATCTGGATGACCTGGTCTCCGGTGCCCGGGTCGAAGTGGAAACGGCCAAGCAGGACCCGCGGGATTTCGTGCTCTGGAAAGCCGCCAAGGCCGGGGAGCCGGGCTGGGATTCGCCCTGGGGACAGGGCAGGCCGGGCTGGCATATTGAATGCTCTGCCATGTCGACCTGCAGCCTGGGTGATACCTTCGATATTCACGGCGGCGGCAGCGACCTGATTTTCCCCCACCATGAGAATGAAATCGCCCAGTCCGAATGTGCCACGGGCAAGCAGTTCGCCCGGCTCTGGATGCACAATGCACCGCTGCGCATCGATAACGAGAAAATGTCCAAATCCCTGGGCAACTTCTTCACCATTCGGGATGTCCTGGCCAAGTATCCTGCCGAAGTGGTTCGCTATTTCCTGGTTTCAAGCCATTACCGCAGCCCCATTAACTACACGGCTGATACCCTGGACCAGGCCTACAGCGCCCTGGAGCGCTTCTACAATGCCCTCAAGGGCATCAGTTGGCAGGCGGACAATATCGCCGAGAATACCGAGTATGAATCCCGTTTCATGGCCGCCATGGCCGATGATTTCAATACCGCCGAGGCCGTGAGTGTCCTGTTTGAGCTGGCCAGGGACATCAACCGCCTGAAGCAGTCTGATATGGCCCAGGCGGAGCAACATGCCGCCTTGCTGGTAAAATTGGGTGATGTATTGGGTATCCTGCAGTTAGATCCGGAAGCCTTCCTGCGCACCGGCGGCGACGAGGTGGATGCCGACTATATCGAGGGCCTGATCGCCAGGCGCAACCAGGCCAGGGCTGACAAGAACTGGCAGGTGGCCGATGAGATTCGGGATGAGCTGAAGGCCCTGAAGGTGGTCCTGGAAGACAAGGACGGCCAGACGGCCTGGCGCATTGAAAGAGATTAAAAAAGAAAGCGGGAAAAGGGACTAAGTGGCGATTTTGCCTCAAGATTTATTGACGGCACCGGGAACCATGAGTATTATGCCGTCCTTTTCAAGCATCTGAAAAACGGGGTATAGCGCAGTCTGGTAGCGCGCCTGCTTTGGGAGCAGGATGTCGGGAGT
>CAZROW010000046.1:16190-25583 GCA_964601805.1 uncultured Enterobacteriaceae bacterium | reverse complement strand
CCTTTTATCCTTTTATCGGTTTTTCATTATTCATTTCACCCGCTCACCATTCTTGAAAACTATCGCAGGTTCACGCAGCGTACTGAAATGTCTCAGTGGGCTGCCTTTGACGGCAATGATGTCTGCCAGTTTGCCGGGGGTTACTGTGCCGACTTCGTCGGCTACGCCCATGTAAGCGGCGGAGTCAGCCGTTGCCCACTTGATGGCTACCAACGGGTCCATGCCCAGCTCAAAGACCCAGGCCTCCAGTTCCCGCCACGTTGATTCGCTGGCCGGATGACCAAATGAACCTTCGTCGCTGCCAAAGGTAAAAATCACTCCACGCTCGCTCAGGCTCTGGATCTTGCGCTTGATGGTGTCAGAGGCGGATGCAGGTAAGGCATTGAAACTGGCGTTACTGATTGCCTGGCGTATATCCCGTTCGATATCTGCCGGCAGACCGACAAAGTTTTTGGGATCATCCAGCCATTCCGGGTCGGCGGCCAGTTCGTCAGTATTGAGAATCATGCCTACCGTGGGATTCCAGTAAAGGGGTGGGCCGTTGGAAACCCTGGCCGCCACCATGTCCAGGATGTCTTCCGGAAAAGTGGGGGTATCGACACCAATATGCTGGATTTCATCCACGCCTGCCCTCAGGGCGATTCGTATTTCTTCATCCTGTCGGCCATGGGCTGTCACGGGAATACCGGCAGCATGGGCGGTTTCGACAATGGCATTCATGGCTTCCTGGAATTCCGGTGTGGCATTGAGGACCTTGATGACATCCACGCCAGCATCAATCTGGGCACGGGTTTTACGCACGGCATCGCGGACATTGTTCACGGGCATGGTATGTGGCCTGTTAACAGGGGAGCCAGCAGGGATCAGTGCGCTACCGGAGGTAAAGATGGTTGGCCCGGGAATTTCACCTGCCTCGATGCTTTCACGTACTGCCATGATGTCGTCTGTATTGACGGCCAGGTCCCTGACACTGGTTACCCCGGCCATTAGAAACTGTTGCGCCGAGGCGGGGATGGTCACGCTGGCAAAGCGGTCGGCATAGGTTTCAAACCAGTGTCCAAAGTCAGGGTGGCCGTTATACAGCATGTGCACGTGTGGATCCCACAAACCCGGCATCACCGTCATACCTTCAGTGGACACTATGCGATAGTCCTGTGGTACAGCCAGCCTGCCAATAGTGCCGACCGCCTCTATCCTGTCTCCCTGAACGAGCACAATACTGTCGGCCACCGGTTCGCGGCCGCTGCCATCAATCAGCAAGCCGCCAACCAGGGCATAGCCGCTTTCCTGTGCAAGGCAAAGGCATGAGACGAGCCAGAGCAACAGGGCGCCAGAAAACGCTGACGGACGGAACAGGCCGGTTCTGGAGAAGGATAATTTCATGATTGTGTTTCCGGGATGTCCGTGATCAGTTAGAGTCTGCGGATTTCCTGTCATAGACGCGCGTTAATGTGACAGGTTCAGTAAATGAGCCTGGTTCAATATACATGACAACACGAAGCTGTGTACCGTTGTTGATCAGGCTATAGGTTTCATTGGCAAAGCCGCCGTCCCTGGGCCGGGCTTCCACCATCAGCTGGCTGCCTTCCCAGTGAGCCATGGAAAAGTCCTCGACTTCATCCAGCCCGGTGAGGCTGACAGATTGGCTTCTGCCATCGGTATAGACGGAACGTCGAAAACCGTCATCGTAGGTAAAAACATACTCGGGTTCGCCCAGAGTAATCTGCAGGGTTTTATCGTAGGAAAGGTGGTCGTAGAGTTCCTGCTCGACAGGTCCACCGCGGTAGCGATCCTCTTCACAGCCAAACCAGCAGCGATCAATCTTCTGGCCCATGGCACGCAGTGCCTGTTCAACCTGCTTGTCAGTATCATCACTGAGTTCGCTGTTGATAACCCATTCACCGGCAAAGGCCTGGCGCTCCTGTGCCTTGAGTGAGAAAGAACCACCCAGGACAAGCAGCGACAGGAACAGGCTGATAATGTTGGTGAATCTGTTGATAGGCATAGTCAGGCATTCCCCTTGTCAAAAAGTGTAGACTGTCCAGAGGTAAAATTCTACAAGGGCTATCTGTGCACAGGGCAGTCATTTATACTCTATTCATATTCACGACCCTGTGAATTCACCAGAATAAAAACGACAAATATCAGTCTGTTGGGGGAAATCATGACAAGGTTCACATTACCTGCATTGTTACTGGCAAGCCTGGCCATGCTCAGTGCCTGCAGTGAAGAAGCAGCGCAGGAAGCTGTAATGGATTCAGAAATGCCAGAATCGGGCCTCGATGTGGCAGCACTGCTGGCCCGCGTGGACGGACTGCGGCAGCGGGCGCAGCGGGTCAGGGATATCAATGACATCAAGCGCCTTCAACGTGCTTATGGCTACTACGTGGATGAAGCTCTCTGGGATGAAGTCACGGCGCTGTTTACCGATGATGCCACCGTGGAATTTGCACGAGACGGTTTGTACCGGGGCAAAGAGCGTATCCGCGAATACCTGTACCGCCTGGGTGGCAATATGAACGGTTTGTCGGAGGGGCAACTCAACGAACATTTCCAGCTCATGCCGGTGGTTACCCTGGCCGAAGACGGCATGTCGGCGAAGGGACGCTGGCGAGCCGTTATCCTCAACGGCGAACTGGGTGAATACGGTTTGTGGGGCGAAGGTCCCTATGAGAATGAATACGTCAAGGAAGACGGCGTGTGGAAAATCAGCAAGGTGCGCTGGTACCAGACCATTATGGTGCCCTATGAAGGCGCCTGGGGAATGAACGAGGACGTCAACCAGGGCATCTACGTCTCGCCGGAGTTTCCGCCAGATGAACCCCAGACAGATGATTATGGTTCCTGGCCTGAAACATTCCTGCCGCCATTTCATTTTGATAATCCGGTCGGGCGTTACCAGCCGGACAATGGAAATGCTGGGGAGGACGAATAATGAAAATTTACCAGATAATCAGCCTTGGTTTACTGTCACTTGTGTCTTGCCTGAGCTATGCCCAGGATGGCGAGGCACAACAGCTGCTGTCTGAAATAGACCGACTGGAAATGGAAATCACGCTGCTTGAAGATGAGCATGACGTGGAAAACCTGCAACGTATTTTCGGTTTCTATATCGACAAGCACCAGTGGACCCAGGCCGCTGACCTGTTCAGTGAGGATGCCACCCTGGAAATCGGCGGCTCGGGAGTTTACCAGGGGAAAGCCAGTATCCTGGCCTACCTGCAGTCACAGGGAGAAGAGGGGCCCCAGGAAGGTATCCTGAATGACCATATGCAACTGCAACCTGTTGTCCATGTATCTGCCGACGGTACGGCCAGGGGACGCTGGCACCACTTCTCCCAGGAAGCCCAACTGCGCGAGAGTCACTACTGGGGAGTGGGCACCTATGAAAATACCTATATCAAGGAGGACGGGGTCTGGAAAATTGACGGATTGCACCTGTTTTCCACGATGCGTACACCCGTCGATGATGGCTGGGGTGTCACAGCTTTGCCGCGCTCCACACCAAGCGAGACTGTGCCACCCGATGCACCGCCATCAGTGGACTATGAAAATTACCCGGCAGTTTTTGTTGTGCCCTATCACTACGATAACCCCGTGACCAGTCCCTATCGTCCGCTTGAGGACGTATCTTTTTCAGGAACGTATGATGCTTCACCAGCTGCGGTGGAAACGAAACTGGCCGCACTGGAAGATCGTCTTGGCCTGGTCGAGGATGCCCAGGAAATTGAGCGCTTGCAGACCATCTACGGCTATTACCTGGCACGGAATCAATGGGATGACCTGACCGGTATCTTTGCATCCGACGGCACGATTGAAATTGCCATGCGCGGTGTCTATCGCGGCGCAGCCAGTATTCGTCGTAACCTGGACCTCTATGGTGTGCAGGATGAGCTGCCTGGCGAGTTGCATAACCACATGCAGTACCAGCCCGTGATTCATATCAGTGAGGATGGCCAGACAGCCAGGCTGCGTTCCCGCGCGTTCAGCATGATGGGCAGCTTTGGCAGCCAGGGACGCTTCATGGGGGGCACGTATGAAAACATTTTCGTCAAGCGTGACGGTCAGTGGATGATGTTCAAGGACCAGCAGATCAATACCTATTTTGCCGGTACTGATGATGGCTGGATTAACCTGACCAGATCAGCGCCTCCAGGCATTACTGACAGTAATCCGCCTGATGAACCACCTACCATGGATTTTGAAATGTATCCGAAGGCATTCCTGCCTCCCTACCATTATGACAACCCCGTGACAGGGCGCAATGAGGTGGTAGAATAAGGGCACTGCACGGTAAAATGTGCGGAGGTAACAAAGACGCCGGCCTGGGTGAATGAGAGAACCAGTTCGGCGTTTTTTTTGCGGTCGATCAAGCGATAAAGCGATAAAAACGGCTTCGAAAAATATCGATGCTGGCCGCCCTTTATCGTTTTATCGCTTTATCGTTTTATCGGGATTTTTTTATTCCGCAGGCTCAATCTTCAGAATAGCCCCGTCCCGCTGCTCAGTAGCAAGATACAGAAATTCATCCGGTCCCATTTCAATATCCCTGACGCGTTGGCGCAGGTCCGTGATCAGGGCTTCGCGACGCACTTCCTCGTAATCGCGGTTGATCATGATGCGTTCAAGATGGCCTGTGCCGGGTATCTCGCCGGTACGCAAGGCACCGACAATAATGTCGCCTTTCCAGGCATGCAGGGCATCACCGGTGTAAAACAGCATGCCTGAGACGGCGATGGCGGGCATCCAGTACACCAGGGGCGGCTCAAACAGGGCGTGAGTCGGACGGTCGTTGGTTTGCCAGGGGCCGGGGTAGGTGCGTCCCAGGCTGACAATAGGCCAACCGTAATTGGCGCCGGGCTTGATGAGGTTGATTTCATCGCCGCCGTTGGGGCCGTTCTCGTTCTGGAACACGGCGCCGGTTTCCGGATGGATTGTCAGGCCAAGGGCGCCGCGATGGCCGTAGGAGTAAATTTCACCGCGGGCAAGGGAGTTGTTGACGAAGGGATTGTCCACCGGCACGCTGCCGTCATCATTCAGGCGCAGTACCTTCCCACCAAGGGAACTGAGCGCCTGGGGATCACCACCCGAGGTGGTGACATAAAGTTTGCCGTCATGGCCAAATGCCAGTCGACCGGCACCGGCAACACCTTCGCCGGCATCAAAAATATCACTGAAGTTCTCCAGGCTGCTACCGTTCCAGCGGGCTCGACCGATCGCCAGGTTACGTTCACCACCAGGCTTGGGCTTGGTATAGCTCAGGTAAAGCAACTGGTTGTTATCAAAGTCTGGATGTTTGACCAGGTCGATATAACCATGGTTGGTGCCGCCCTGGCCGGACTCGCCGGAGAAAACCGAGGGTGGGCCACCGGTGACCGGGGTAGTCTGTAGTTCACCGTCTTCGATGATATACATTTCCCCGCGACGGGTGATGACCAGCAATCTGCCATCGGGCAGAAATTCCAGGGCCATGGGGTATTCCAGTTTGGCGACCACTGACACCTTGATGTCCATGCCTTCAGCCGTAGGATAAATCCAGGGACCTTCGCCCAGGGGAATATTCTCCAGGCCGGTTGGTGCAGTGGGAGCGAAACCACTGAAAGGAATGTCACGCTGGGCCATGGCGAACGAGGCGGGTAAAAGGCAAAGCAACAGGAACAGGTATTTTGAAAAATGCTTCATGTGTGGAATTTCCCCCTAAAAAAAACCGAAACGGTGTTTATATCAATTATGGAGCGAGTTGTTAAATACAGGCCCCGTTATATTGGTACTGTAATCAGTGACTTGTTGCGAATGACTATCGTTTACAGTTGTTCACAGGAAGTGCTTGCTCAGGAAGTCGATGATTTTCTTGTTATAGGCCCTGGCCAGGGCCAGGGCTTCATCTTCACTGATATCACCTCTTTTGGCCATGCTTTTGGCAACAAGTTCCGGTTTTCGGAATAAACCCACGATAATCGGGTCATCCAGGTGTTCATAGTAGCGGTCGATCGTAAGCACTGTGCGGGGATCTTTCCAGCCCCACAGCGGACGGGTATTTTTGCTGTCGATGAGTGGTTTGGTGTCAACATCCATCAGCTCACGCTCAACATCATTCCAGATATTGCCATCGAGCAGTTCAACATTCTTTTTCAGGAAATCCAGGTCTTCGTAATGGCCTTCCGGGTTGTCGGGAAGCCCGGACAACAAATCATCGCCCATGTGAACACCGGCTTCATGCAAGGCCTTGGCAACCAGGCTGGAAGCACTGCGATGGCAGCCGAGTATCACGAAAGTCTTGTTCATTGAAATTTCTCTTTACCAGGGGTTATTCGGTTTTTTGCCAGCACCAGTATTGCAGGCCCTTGTCGGACTGATCAACGGCGCGAAAAAAATAGGTGCCGGGCCTGAGCCTTTTCTCCAGGTTTTTTGAAAAACTGAATGAAGGCTGAGTGACAGCAGTCCTGGCAAAAACAATAAAGTCATCCTGGGTTCCGATGTCCAGGTGGGATGTCGTGCCAGGCAATAACAGGGCAGGGGGAATCCTGGACTGTCCCAGGTCGGTAATGCTCGGCCTGTGCTCCCTGCGGGGCAGGGGAGGCGCACCATTGGGGTAATATTTTTGCATGAATATTTTTTCACTTGCCTGCATTAACGCCGCTTTCCCAGCGGGTGGTTCGGAAGACTGGTTCCAGTAGTGCACGGCACTGGCCTGTGGAGCGCACACAGGCATCATGCCTTTGTGCAACATCCTGCCGCACAGGTCAGTATCTTCGTAATAAAGGAAAAATGCCTCATCAAAAAGAGGCACTTTGTTGAGTTTGAACCAGTCATTGTCAAACAGCAGGCAGGCACCGGAGAGTACGGGTTCGCTGAATGGCGTGCTTTCACTCCAGAAGCGCTTGTGTCGGGCCATGGCCAGTTCGCTGACATCGGTGGTTTCTGCCAGGTTGCTGTCAGGAATGTGGCGATCAGATAAAAGCCACAGGGGATGACCCAGCGCCGGAGGCAACTGGAATGTACAGGCGTCATCCCAGTAAAAGCGCGGGCCACACAAGGGGGCGTTCATCTGGACAGAGGCATCCAGGAGATGCTTCAGGCAGTTTCTTTTCAGGCGTACATCAGGATTCAACACCAGTAGCCAGCGGGTTTTGATCTGTCGTGCCGCCAGGTTGGCAGCTGCACCAAAACCAATATTTTCCAAGGGGGTAATAATTTCGGCATGGGCAAAGGCAGGATCGCTGCTACTGATATCGTTGCTGTTGTCGACAACAATGATATTTTGCACCTGTGATTCCAGCTTTCTTGTGAGTTCAGCCGAGTCCTGCGGGCTGCCGTAGTTGATGATGGCGGCAGTGATGTCTTGCTGGGGAGACGGAGACATAGGGGTTGACTGTCAGAACATGTCCAGGTCATTGGCCATAACGACATCGCCGTCATAGGTCCTTTTTACTTCGGCCACGATGTCTTCTGCAGAAGCACTGAAAAAGAGTATGTGGGTCAGTACCACTTTACCTGGTCGGGCTATGTTGGCCACGTCTGCAACCTGCTGTGCACTGGTGTGTGAGCGGCCATGGTACTGTTGCCAGAACTCGGACTGCTTGCCAAGTTCATCGCCACTGTAGACTTCGTGGATCAGGATGTCGGCGCCCCTGGCCTTTTCAGCGAGCAGTTCGCTGTAGGTAGTATCACCGGAAATAACGATAGTCTTGTCAGCAGTCGTCACCAGGTAACCAAAGGCCGGCCTGATCTGTCCATGGGGGACAGTAAATGCCTCCACGGTGATGTCGTCATTGCTGAAGACAATGCCTGATTCAATTTCGGTAGCCTGTGCCTGGTAGCCATGACGGTCGGTAACCAGCTCCGGAGGAGTTCCCACGGCACGTATATCGGATTCGATGGCCAGCATATTGTTCATGTTATCGACGTAGGACTGCAGGCCTTTTGGTCCATAGACAGAGAGTCTTTGCTGGCGTGCCCACCAGCGGTGACTGGCGAGTTCGGCAATGTCATGAATATGGTCGCTGTGCAGGTGGGTGATAAACAGGTGCTTGATATCCTGGGGGTACAGCGCCGGAATATCGTATTTTTGCCAGGCTTCTACAGCCCGCTTGACCATGCCGCCGCCGGCATCAAACAGGTAGGCCTCACCATTGGTAATGACTGCAACACCCGGGCCACTGCGGTCAGCAAGCGGTACCGGAGTGCCGGTGCCAAGAATGATGACACGGGATTCCTGTGCCAGCGCTGCCGAGCTGTAAAATAGTGCCAGGCAGTAAAAATAAGGGGTCAGGAATCGAAAAATTCTGGAGGCCATGATAATAATTATTTATGCCGGAAGAGAGCGGGAAGCATAATTAACATCTGCTACAATGGCAAGAAAACACCCGACCAGGTCGTTGCAGTAGTCCATGGATCCGTCCTTACAGTCAGTCGTAGATACCTTTGTAGAACAGGAAAAATTGCCAGCTGAATATGTTGGCACTGTCGAGCACTGGTTCCTGCCCCTGGCCGAGCAAATCCTTCACCGTGTAGCCTCTCACCAGGGGACTTTTGTTATTGGTGTCAGTGGCAGCCAGGGCAGTGGCAAGACCACACTGGCGTCATTGCTCGTAAAATTGCTGGAAGCGATGGCGGGCCTGCGTTGTATTAATCTTTCCATTGATGATTTTTATCTCACCCATGCCGAGCGCCAAGAGCTTGCGCAGACGGTTCATCCCTTGCTGGCTACCCGCGGGGTTCCGGGAACCCATGATGTGGAACTTGCCCTGGACACATTGAACGCCCTGAAACAACCGGGTGAGGTCCCTGTTCCACGTTTTGACAAGGCCATTGATGACAGGATGCCTGAACAGCAATGGCCCCGTATCATGGGGCCGTTGGATGTGATCGTGCTGGAGGGCTGGTGCCTGTCCATTGATGCCGCGCCCGAGTCGGCATTACAGGAACCGGTCAACAAACTTGAGGCTGAAGAGGATGCCGAGGGCACGTGGCGCACTTACGTGAACGAGGCCATCAGGAAAGACTATACCGCTTTCTATGAGCGGGTGGATTTCCTGGTGATGCTCAAGGCACCAGGCTTCGAGAAAGTCTATGAATGGCGCCAGAACCAGGAAGACAAGCTGGCCCAGCGTTACCGGCAGGAGGCAGAACAGGGGGCGCAGGCTGGTCATCGCATCATGTCCACTGAACAACTGCAACGCTTCATTCAGCATTATGAGCGGGTCACCTGTCATGGCCTGGAGACCTTGCCGGAAAAAGCCGACGTGGTCTTTCAGCTGACGGAAGAGCAGACTATCGACAAGCGGTTATAGCTTGCGAGCATCATTGACTGGATAGCAGGCATAGAAACTGCAGCACAGGAACAACCAGGAACAACCAGGAACAACCAGGAACAACCATGAACAACGAATT
>CAZROW010000046.1:0-16090 GCA_964601805.1 uncultured Enterobacteriaceae bacterium | reverse complement strand
CAGGAACAACCAGGAACAACCAGGAACAACCAGGAACAACCATGAACAACGAATTGATTAACCAGCTTCAGTCGATACCCGATAACGATGTGCTGCTGGGTGACAGTATTTCAGAAAAGTACCAGCATGACTGGTCCGCCGATGCACCGGGAATGCCGGGTGCAGTCCTGCGCCCGAACAATACGCAGGCACTGTCAGAGATACTCAGGCTTTGTCATGCCAATGACCAGCCGGTGGTTGTCCAGGGCGGATTGACCGGGCTGACCGGTGGTGGCATTCCCCAGCCCGGGGAGTTTGCCATCAACCTGGAGCGTCTTAATGGCATCGAAGAACTGGATGTCGATGCCATGACCATGACCGTCAAGGCAGGAACACCGCTGCAAACCATCCAGGAGGCGGCTGATGCGGCCGGCTTCATTTTCCCGCTCGACCTGGGCGCACGGGGAACCTGCAATATAGGCGGCAATATATCGACCAATGCCGGGGGCAACCAGGTGCTGCGTTTTGGCATGACCCGTGCGCTGGTGCTGGGGATAGAGGCGGTCATGGCAGATGGCACCGTGATCAGCGCCATGAACAAGATGCTGAAAAATAATGCCGGCTATGACCTGAAACACCTGTTCATCGGTACGGAAGGCACCCTGGGTATCGTATCCCGGGCAGTGCTGCGCCTGTTCCCCAAGGCACGCAGTCGTTGTACCGCGTTGCTGGCACTGGAGAATTTCAGCGACGTGGTTGCCCTGTTGCACAAGGTAACGGGAGAGTTTGGCGGTGCTTTAAGTGCTTTTGAAGTGATGTGGGAAAACTATTTCCACTTCATCACGGATAACGTGGAAGGTATCAGCTCACCCTTTGATACCCGTCACCCGGTCTACGTTCTGACCGAGCTGGAAGGCAGTGATGCAGACAGGGACGCCGAGGTGTTCATGAACACGCTGTCTGATGCCATGGAGTCAGGCCAGGTCAGTGATGCCCTG
Source organism: uncultured Enterobacteriaceae bacterium (assembly GCA_964601805.1). GTDB lineage: Bacteria > Pseudomonadota > Gammaproteobacteria > Pseudomonadales > Pseudohongiellaceae > Eutrophocola. The sequence continues at coordinate 15,113 of CAZROW010000046.1, read as the reverse complement.
ATTGCCAATTCCGAAAAGGATCGGGAAGGGTTCTGGAAAATTCGTGACGGTGTGGGTGAGATTTCGGCTTTCATCAAGAACGCCGCCAATTTTGATGTCAGTGTACCCATATCCTCCATGGAGGCTTTCCTGCAGCAGGTGGAAAAAGAGCTGGTTGCTGCTGTGCCGAAGGCAAAGATGATGGTGTTCGGTCACATTGCCGACAGCAACCTGCATTTCCTGTGTCACACGGGCTCCCATGATGATGTCAAGGCCATGTATAACGTGGTGTACAAGGTCGTCGGGGATTTCAGCGGCTCGGTATCGGCCGAGCATGGCATTGGTGTGCAGAAAACCGGTTACCTGGCCTATTCACGTTCGGAAGAGGAAATTGCCCTCATGCGCACGCTGAAACAGGCGCTCGATCCCCGGCAAATCCTGAACCGTGGCAGGGTGATTCCGGACTGATACACAGAATTGCATCGAGGTAACACTATGTTGACCAGGCTGAATCTGACACTTTTTCTCTTGCTGTTTACCGGATACGGGCTGGCCGATGTGGAGTACTTCAGTGCGGATCCGGCAGCACTGCCATTCGATGACTATATCCATGTCGTCGATACACGCGATTCACCCGTCGAGCAGGTGTGGATCAAATCTGCCGACGGCGCCTATGTGGCAGCTGCGGTTCGCAAACCGCAAGGACAAGGACCTTTTCCTGTCATGGTGATGTTCCATGGTGCACCGGGTGGTCGCGGTATGGAACAACTGGTCGGCTGGTCCCGTGGTGATCATGGCGGGCCGGTGTGGGAGCGCTTTCTCCAGGAAGGTTACGTGGTGATTGTTGCAGACTACCGGGGAGGCGACTGGAATGCCGTCAATCAACCCACAGAGGCAGGATTCGCCACGGCCATTGATGACGGCCTGGCGGTCATTGATTATGCGCGTTCCCTGCCTTACGCAGACAGCGACGACGTCAGTGTTTATGGTGTCAGTCTGGGCGGCAACCTGGTGATGTACCTGGCATCACTGGTCACTGATTTACACGCCGTAGTGGTGGGGGCACCCTTTCCGGTCTGGTTCCTGGGGGCAACCCTGGGCGATGAACTGGCCACCGGCACTATGTCCGACCTGGCCATCGACAGGGAAGTGGCCGAAGCCAATATTGCCAGGGTACAGACACCGGTGCTGATTCTGGTGGGCACCGAGGATCCTATAAAACCGCTGACGGAAAAGTTGTACGAAGAAATGTCACGGGCAGGAAAGGACGTCAGGATGGAAGTGTATGAACACGGCTATCACGATTTCGTACTGGGCCCCCAGGGGCATACGCGGCCTGATCTTCCGGAAGGCGAAAAACTCATGCAGATAGGGCTTGATGCGCTGGAACGAACGCTGGCATTTGTCAGGTCAGGCAGGCTCTAGAGCCATCAGGCGGCCCTTACTGCCAGGGCAGCGGTATGCCCACGAGGATGTCCATGTCAGTGGACATTGCCGTCTCGCCCGCTTCCAGGGCATTTTGTGACAGGATGAAGGACAGCACGTCGGTGACCTGGTCCCAGGTTAGCGACTGAACATTATCAGGGGGCATTTTCTCCCAGGTATGCTGCACCAGTTCCCCCAGGGTTTTTCCCTTCCAGTTATTTCGAAAAAAGCTCCCTTTCAGGGGCGTGCCAAACTGGCCGTTACTGAGACGGTTGCCGTGGCAAATCTGGCAGGTTTCCCGGTAGATAACCTGGCCGCTTTCAACCTGGGCAGTAGAAAAGACCACTTCTTCCTGTGCCCGGGCCGTTACGGACAGGCATGACAACAGGAAGGTTGCCAGAAGCAGCCGCGGCTGCAGGGGGGTGATATTGATCATGCTGTATAGATTGCCTGATGCCAAAAACAGGCCATGTTAATCAAGCTGACGGGAAAAAACCACGTCAGGAGGCTTCGTGCTCGACCAGGCCCGATTTCTTTCGGTACAGGGGAGCGACCAGGCGACGCCAGGCCAGGGCCAGACCGGTCCAGACCATGAACAGGCTGGTTAGTGACACGAGGCCGGCGATGGTTTGTCCACCCAGTCCCAGTACCTCGCCGGTATGTAGGAAGCGCACAATGGACCGGGTCTGACGGCCAGGTGACTGGCTGGAAAACGGTTGCCACCCGGTCACCTGGCCATCGGTCCGGCTCAGGACCACGGTATGTCGCAGGTGGGGCTGCCCCCCGTTGCCTTGGTCGACAGCAAAACTCACTGTTTGACTGTTCTCATCCGGAATGTTCAGGCTGATTTGACGCCAGCTTCCCTGTTCCGATTCGATATACGTCCTGGCATAGTCAAAGAGGGCGTCATAACCCAGGTAGACAGGCTCCTGTGCAGGCAGGCTGCCCGCTTGTTGCTGGCCACCAGCTCCCGGTGCGGGTCCCCGGCCACGTGAGGGCGGTTCTTCACCGTAGATCTGGTAAACGAGATTATTGGCCCAGGGGTAATAAAACACGCTGGCGGTGGCCACCACCACTGCCAGGGGGATGGCAGACCAGATGCCCAGGACATGGTGCCAGTTGAAATCCCTGGCTTTGCTATTGCCGCCGGTATTGCGAAAGGCAAGGCGTATTCTGAACATGCTCCAGCGCCAGAGCTTGGGAAACCACAGGTAAATGCCACTGAAGATGATAAACAGGAACATCAGGTTACTGGCCCCGGTGATGGCTCTTGCCGTGTTACGGCTCTCACCGGTCATGTTGAACCAGCGATGAATGCCGGTCGTCGTCCTGAAGAAGTTTTCCAGCCCGGGACTGCCGGTTTCCATTTCTTCCCCGGAATAGGGGTTCAGACTCACACCACCACGACGGCCTGCAGAAAAAGTGACAGGAGCGCCCGGGTCATTGATCACAGCAATGGCAGATGCGTCAACGTCCTGGTGTTCTGTGCGCGCGATGAAGGCCAGTTGTTCCAGTGACAGGCGTTCCTGTTGTTCGGCCTCCGGCACATAGTGGCGCTGTTCGGCCCACGCCAGGATTTGCCGTTCATAGGTCAGCAGAACACCTGTGAAGGACATCATCAGGATGACCAGGCCGGCAACCACACCGCAGACAAGATGGGCCCAGAAGAGGGTTTTACGGAACATTCGATAATTCAGCGGATTAATAATTATTGATAATAATAGTATTGTAAATGATAAGCATTATCAACAAAGTTGGGAGAGAGTTGCCCCTGTTGCCGGGGTGCCAGGAATGGCCCTGGACTTCAGGTGGTCTGGGTATCCTGCTGCAATGTGAGGGTATAGCGGTAGATCCACCAGGTGACGAGAATGCCGGCACACAGGTTGCCAACCGCTGCACCAATGAACAGGCCCGGTATATCGCCCATGGCGGCACCCAGCAGTGCCAGTGGGACATAGAAAATGAAAAATCGCAGCAAACTGGTGAGCAGGGCGTTGCGCGGCGCATGCAGGGCATTGAAGCTAGAGGCACTGAGTATGACCATGCCCTGGAAACCGTAACTGATGGGCAGAATTCGCAGCACGGTGACAATGACAGCAATCACATCCGGTTCATTGGAAAAGATACGGGCGATCAACGGGGCTGCCAGGGCAACGATGACATAAAGCACCAGCTGCAGACCCATGACAAACTGCAGGGACAGGCGCAGGGCATGGCGCACCCTGTCAAAGGCATTGGCACCGAAATTCTGGCTGATAAAAGGCGGCAGGCTCATGGACATGCCCAGCACCACGATCATCACCAGGGCTTCCATGCGCATTACCACGCCATAGCCGGCCACGGCCTGTGCACCGTACTGGGCCAGGGTGGCGGTGATCACACCCGTGGCCAGGGGGGTGATCATGTTGGCCAACGCCGCTGGCAAGGCAATCTTCAGCAATAAGCCCCAATCCTTGAGCAGTTTGCGTAATCCGGGCCAGAAAAAACGAAACAGTTTTTCCTCCACCGCCAGGAAATACCAGATAAAGACATTCGATAAAAACCAGGTGATGACGGTAGCGATGGCAGCTCCCCTGATACCAAAGGCCGGTAAAGGGCCCGGGCCGAAAATCAGCAGGGGATCGAGAATGGCATTGACCGCAGCGCCGAGCATCATCAGCTTGCCCTGCAAATTGGAATTGCCTGTGGCTCGCATCACTGCCGTGCCGGCAAATTGCACCAGCAGGAAAGGCAGGCCCAGGTACCAGGTACTGATAAAACGCCGGATCAGGACAAGGGTGGCGGCATCAGCACCAAGCAGGGTGAAGACCGCATCGATGGACAATAGCGCCGGAATGACCAGGAACACGCCAAGAATGAAGCCAAAGACGACGGCGCAGAAGGTCATTTCCGTTGCCTTGTCGTTGTTTCTTGCCCCCAGGGCCCGGGCTACACAAGCCGAGGTACCTATTCCCAGGCCGACGCCCAGGTAGGTCAGTAAAATAGTGGCAGGAAAAGTAAAACCCAGTGCCGCCAGCTGATCCGTTCCCAGCAGGCTGACAAACCAGGTGTCAGCCAGGTAGTAAAGAATCATGGAAATGGCGCCTACCGTGGTCGGCAGGGTGGTTCGATACAGGGCCAGGCCAACAGGATCATTGACCAGGTCAGGTTTACGGTATTTCCGGCTGTCCGGATTGGAGGGTGAAGGGCCGCTCATCAGGGGCAGGTAGTGTGTGTCCGTATGCAGAAAGGCTGCGAAATTCTAACAGACAGGGTCCTGCCCGCACTAATGGTTTGCGGATCAATTCTTGCCGGTAAAAGCCGGTATCAGGCAGGCACTTCGCCGTTGACGATGGTGCGAATCATTTCGCGCCGGTAACCATCATAGTCATTAAAGGCCTTGTGCAGGCACGAACGGTTATCCCAGATCACGAGCATGTTTTTCTCCCAGCGCAGCCGACAATTGAATTCCTCGCGGGTGGCATGCCAGCCCAGGTAATCAATCAGTGGCTTGGATTCGTCCTGGGTCATGCCTTCGATTCCCATGGCGTAGGAGCAATCGCAATAAAGGCTTTTCTTGCCGGTTTCCGGATGCGTGCGCACCAGGGGGTGGAAATTGCCTTCAATCATTTTTTGCTGGTCCACTGTCAGGTTCATGTCGCCCATGGTGAGATCGTTCAGCTTGGGCTCGCCCTTGTTGACATTGGACAGCACGAAAGCTGCAGACATGTGGACTTTCAGGGGGGCAATCACTTCCTTCATCTTGTCACTGAGCAGCTCATAGGCCAGCTCGGCATTACTCCACCAGGTATCCCCCCCGTAAGGTGGTACATCAAGGGACTGCAGCAGGCTGATGGAAGGGGGTTGGTCCAGGAATGGCGAGTCCGTGTGCCAGCCATCGCCAAATACCCAGCTCACCACTGAACTGGCTTCCTTGAGTACACGCTGGACATTGGGGTGTCCTTCCATTCCCTGGGTGTAGGCATCGGTACCGAATTCACCAAAACGCAGGGTCAGTGCTTCCTGGTCATCAATGGTCATATTGCTCTGGTTGCGAAAGTAGATCATCTTGTAGCGGAACAGGGCATCCTTGATCTGCTCGAACTGTTTATCGGTCAACGTAGCAATATCCACATCCAGGATTTCTGCCCCCATGCTGCTGGCCAGGGGTTGGGTACGGATAGCCGTGTACCCGTTCTTCTTATCATCATAATATTCAGGTGGATAAAATTGCATGGAGATCCCTTTTTGGTGCTCGGCTGGTGCCTGATTGTTACTGGTTGCTACTGGTTGGTCTTGCCGGGTTTATATGACTGTCGGCTATTTTTGTTGCCTGAATCATACACAAGTGTCTTCCCAATTTGTATTATTGGAAGCAAGAGGTATTGACCGGAATCAACTATTTATCGGTTAGCTGTAATCGGGAATTCCATTACAATCCTGTCTACTATCCCGTCAGCCAGTACCATGCCATCAATCACAGGAAGTTTGGATCATGAAAAAAGTACTTATAGCACTGGGTATTATTGTTGTCCTTGTCGCGGGAGGATTTACTTATGTGTATCTCAACCTTGACGAGTTGGTGGAGACGGCCATTGAGACGGCAGGGTCACGGGCCCTCGGCACCCAGGTGGCGGTTGGCAGTGTGGCACTGAATCTGACTGGAGGCACAGCAGAAATCTATGACTTCACCATTGCCAATCCCCAGGGCTTCACCCAGGGAGACATGCTGCGGTTTTCAGAACTCAGTGTTGGGCTCGATATCCAGAACATCAGTGCCGAATCAATCCATGTTCTCAGCGTCGTCTCGCGGGATCCCTATGTGCTATACGAGAGTCGCGATGGCATGACCAACTTTGATGCCATCTCGTCCCGCTTTGACAGCGGCGAACCGGCCGAGCCTGCGGAAGATCCAGGTTCACAGCCACGGGTGATAGTTGATGACATTCTCATTGAAAATATCAGCGGTACCCTGATGGATGATCGCCTGCCGAACCCGGTGGAGGTCAGCCTGGGTGATATTGAGCTGCAAAACCTCGATGGCACACCTGCTGATCTTGCCAGCCAGGTGATGGCGCCGATCCTGTCACAGGTGGGACGTCGCGCAGCCGAAGCGCTGGTGAGCAGGGTCACTGATCTGCTGGGCAATTCAGAAGAGTTGCAGAACCGGGTTGATGAGGGGCGCCAGCGCCTTGAAGAAGAAGTGGGCGGTGCGCTGGACCGTGTCGGCAACCTGTTTGGCGGCGGTGACGACGACGAAAACTGAGTTTTGCCGGGGCCAGGTCAGTTTGCCTGGCTCCTGACCCTGGCAGAGTTGGTCTAGCCCAGCTTGTCCTTGTTTTCTTCCCTGAAGGTGATGAAGTAATCCAGTGAGTTTGGATTGCTCATCGCATCCCGGTTGGCGGATTTTTCCGGATCCCTGCCCATGAGTATCTTGCGAATGGGTACTTCCATTTTCTTGCCCGTGAGGGTGTAGGGAATTTCGTCGACCTGGTAGATCTCATCGGGAATATGACGCGGCGTGTAATCGGCACGCAGTTTGGCGCAGATTGATTTTTTCAGCACATCGGTGAGTGTTTCACCCTCGGGCAACTTCACAAACAACGGCATGAAGAACTTTTCACCTGGCAGGTCCAGGTTCACGATGATGGAATCCTCCACCTCGTCCATACCGTCCACGCAGCGATAGATTTCTGCCGTACCGATACGAATACCGTACCGGTTCAGCGTGGCATCAGAACGGCCCAGAACGAAACAGCCATCTTCCTCGTTGATCATGAAGTAGTCGCCCTGGCGCCAGATGCCGGGATACTCTTCGAAATAGGTTTCCTTGTAACGCTCGTTGTTTTCGTCATTCCAGAAAAACAGGGGCATGGAAGGCATTGGCTGTGTGACCACGAATTCGCCGACTTCATTGATCAGTGAATTGCCGTCTTCATCAAAGGCCTGCAGATCCACACCCAGGTGGGGCATCTGGATAACGCCAGCCTTGACCGGCAGGCCGGGCATGGGGCCGCAGAAACCGGCGCAGATGTCCGTGCCGCCACTGCCGGGAGCAACAAACAGGTCGCTTTTGACATTGTCGTAGAACCACTTGGTGCATTCGGCAGAGACAACGGAGCCGGCAAGCATGATGGACTCCAGTTTTTCAAAGGCAAACCTGTCCTTGGGAACCAGGCCCATATTTTGCTGCATCTGTTGCAGGGTGGGGCTGGCACCGAACAGTACGGCGCCGGCGTCATCGGCAAGTTTCCACAAGGCATCGGGCTCCGGATGCACCGGGTTACCATCATAAAGAATGGGGCAGGCACTGTAGAGCATCGTGCTGACTACAAAGTTCCACATCATCCAGCCCGTTGTTGTATAGAAGAACAGGCGGTCCTGTGGTTTGAGGTTGTAATGCAGTACGCCAAGCATGTATTGCTCGATGATGATGCCGCCATGGCCATGGACAATGGCTTTTGGCAGGCCGGTGGTCCCGGAGGAAAACAGGATCCAGAGCGGATGGTCAAAGGGAACCTGTTCAAATTCGAATGACTCGGCCGGTACCGGCTCCTTGTCCATCAGGTCTTGCCAGAGAATGGCATTCTCAACCGGTAGTTCGGTATCAGACTTGTCCAGGTAGGGCAGGTAAATCACCTTTTCAATACTGGACAGGGTATTGATGATGTTCCTGACTTCCGCCTTGCGGTTGAATGCCTTGCCCTTGTAATGATAGCCGTCAACACAAAACAGGACCTTGGGTTCAATCTGGGACAGCCTGTCGAGTACGCTGTGCGTACCAAAATCTGGTGAGCACGATGACCAGATGGCGCCAATACTGCTGCATGCCAACAGGGCGATGGCGGTCTGGGGAATATTGGTCATGTAACTGGCGACACGATCACCGGGTTTGACGCCCATCTTGCGTAACTCTGTCGCCAGGAGTCGAACACTGGCGGCCATCTCGGACCATTCCAGTTCATGCAGTTCCTGGTCTTCATTGGCATACAGCAGGGCAGCTTCGCCGGGTTTCTCATTGCGCAGGATGTGCTGGGCGTAGTTGAGTTTGGCGCCAGGGAACCATTCAGCGCCCGGCATGCTTCGGTTGCCAAGAACGGCACTGGGAGGAGAGGAAGATTCTATATTGAAATAATCCCAGATCGCCTGCCAGAAGTCGTCCAGTTGATCCAGCGACCAGCGTCGCATCTGGTGCAGGTCGTCAAACTCAACGCCCTGATTTTCCTTCAACCATTGCCTGAAGGCATTGATATTGGTTTGCTCCACCCACTCTTTTGAGGGTTCCCAGAGAATTTCACCTACACTTACCATAGAAACATCAGTCCTGTTTGCTATCATGGCCCTTTTACAGTGGGGCGCATTTTTTGAAGGCGGCAATATTACCATCCCCACCAGTTCTGGTCATTAATTCAGCTCAATTCGTGTACCTTTGTACAGGCAGTATTCAAGGCCTTTTTGGAGTAGCAGTAACTCATGAATGAAAAATGGATGCACATCGTCGTCGGTATCGTGCTTGTTTCTATCCTGGGAGTTGGTCTGACCCTGATTATCAGGACAGTAAACTCGGATCTTGGTATTCCCGAACTGGATACCGAACTGGCCTCCAGGGGCCTTGAAATTGCCCAGGATAATGGCTGTGTTGCCTGTCATACACTGGATGGCAGTGTTGGCATTGGTCCGACCTGGCTGGGTATGTATGGCAAGACCGAAACACTGGTGGACGGCACCACGGTTGTGGTTGATGATGCCTACATCATTGAATCCATTCGCAATCCTGACGCCAAGCAGGTGCAGGGATATGAAAAACTGATGGTGCGCTATTTCCTGCCGGATGAAGACTTGCAGGCACTGGTTGAATTCACACGACAACTGGCCGATTGACACGCAGCTCTGGGGCTGTTTTGCAGGCTAATGGAAGGCTAACGGAAGGCTGATAAAAGGTTGATGAACCCACTAATCATGATACGCCATGCCGGCATTGCCCTGTCGTTTGCTGTCCTGATCACCGGGTGTTCCCGGGACAATGCAGGCAGCAATGATGCCCGCGAACAATTCCTGGCTCACCGGGAGGACGTGCTGTCCACTTTTACGGCCTGCTCCCGTGATTCAACAACATCCCAGGCAACCCTGGTGGCGGAAAGCCGCTGCAGCGTTTTTTCTGTTCCTGAAAATTACGCGGAACCCGGGGGCAGGCAGATCGAGCTGAAAGTCATGGTAATACCGGCACTAACGGACCTGGCCTTGTCGGATCCACTTTTCCTGATGGCCGGTGGGCCGGGACAGGCAGCGACTGATCTGGTCCAGGTCGCGCAGGTGTTTGCCCGTGTACGTACTGAAAGGGATATTGTGCTGGTTGATCAGCGCGGTACCGGTGAGCTGAGTCCCTTTGACTGCCAGTTGTCTGAAGAGGAAGCTGCGGAACTGGATGCGCAGGATCCCGGTTTTGAGGAAATGCTGTCCATACAGTTGGCGGTGATACGGGATTGCCTGGATACCATGGATGCGGCGCCTCAATACTACTCGACAGATATTGCCATGAAAGACCTGGACAGTATCAGGCAGTGGCTTGGCTATCCGCGCATCAATCTCTGGGGAGCATCCTATGGATCGAGATCATCCCTGGCCTACCTGCAGTCCTATCCTGAATTTGTGCGGACCGTCATCATCGATGCCATCGCGCCACCGGCATTGTCACTGCCGCTGTACAACGAAAGGGATGCCAGTGCCGCGCTGGAAAAACTCATGCTCGATTGTGCTGCACAGGACGATTGCAATACAGCGTTTCCGGACCTGGCAGCGCATTACGATGAATTGCTGGCCCGACTTCAGCAGCCGCAACCGGTGAGTATTCTCAATGGCGATGATTTCAGGACCATTGATACCACCATCAGTGACTTTGAATTCCATAATTTCCTGCGCCAGGTCCTGTACAGCCGCGAAGCACAGCGGCTTATTCCGCTTATTATCGAGCAGGCCTGGCAGGGCAACTACCGTCCGGTTTTTGCCCTGGCGGGACAATATTCGGAAACCGGTATCAACCAGGGCATGTTTTTGTCTGTCATTTGCAGCGAGGATTACAGCTTGCTCACAGATGAATTGCTGGCTGAGGAAAGCGGCATTGCCTATCGCATTGAGTCGGCACTGTTTAACGAGTTTATCCTTGAGGCCTGTGAGCTCTGGCCAACTCGGGAGTTGCCGGCATCCTATTTCGAACCGGTAGCCGAAGATAAACCGGTGCTGATTTTTTCCGGCGAAGTTGACCCGGTGACACCACCGGCATGGGGAGACCTGGTCGATGCCAGCCTGCCGGACTCCCTGCACCTGGTATTACAGGGTTTCGGGCATGGCACATTATTCACCCAATGTACTGTTGGCATCATGACAAACTTCATCGAAAGCGGCAGCCTGGCAGGACTCGATACCGGCTGTACGGCACAGTTCCGGCGGCGCCCGTTTTTCGTTACTCCTGGCGGGAGCAGCCTGGCCGATGATTGAAGTCCGTCACCTGACCAAGCAGTTCAAGAATATCGTGGCCGTCGAGGATGCCAGTTTTTCTGTGCGCGATGGCGCCATAACCGGTTTGCTGGGGCATAACGGCGCCGGCAAATCCACAACGCTGCGCATTCTGTATGGCCTGCTCAAGGCCAATAGCGGTACTGCGCTCATTGATGGCATCGATGTCATGGCCAGTCCCCTCAAGGCCCAGGCCGTTATTGGTGTGATGACCGATGCCCATGGCCTGAATCCACGCCTGACGGCACGCGAGCACATTGAATATTTTGCTCGCCTGCGCGGCATGCAACGCCACCAGATGACAAAACGCATCGATGAACTGGTGGCTCTGCTGGATATGTCCGATATTGCCGACCGTCGCGCGGAGGGTTTTTCCCAGGGCGAGAAAATGAAAGTCTGCCTGTGTCGTTCGCTGGTGCATGATCCGCAAAACCTGATCATGGATGAACCCACCAATGGCCTGGATGTCATGACCACGCGCAGCGTGCGCAGCATCCTGCAAAAGCTCAAGGCAGAAAACAAGTGCATCCTGTTGTCTTCTCATATCATGCAGGAAATCAGCGCCCTGTGTGATGAGATCGTGGTTATTGCCGAGGGCCGTGTCTTGATGCAGGGCACTCTTGATGACCTGGCGAAAAAGACAGGCGAGGGTGATCTTGAAGAAGCTTTCATGCAGATCACGAGGACTGCATGATGTGGAGTGTCATCACCCGCAAGGAACTCAAGGATGCAGTGCGTGACCGGCGTGCCTTGATGGCATTGCTGCTGTTTCCCGTCCTGGGGCCGGCCATGATTTATTTCATGTTCAACATGATCATCGATATCGCTGAAGAAGCCGGCGATGTTTCCCTGCCGGTTGTTGGTGCTGCCTATGCTGACGACCTGGTGGACTACCTTGAACAAAACGGCATCCTGATCGAAGAGGTCACCCTGGACGCAGACCCGGTTTATTCAGGCGAGTTTTATTCGCAGGCGGCCCTGGATGAAATCCATACCGCCATCAGGAACAGGCGCTTTGATTACCTGCTGGTGATACCACGGGACTTTGATGACCTGGTCAGCCAGTCCCGGACGGCCAATATCGAACTGCACCTGGAAAGCACGCGTACGAAGTCGGCACCCAAGGCCGGACGGGTCCAGGAACTGATTCGTGGCTGGGGCCAGGAAACAGCGGCACTCCGGCTGATTGCCCGTGGCGTGAGTCCTGATGTGATCAACCCGGTCTCGATTGTGAGAATAGATGTGGCCAGCCAGCAATCGCGCGTGCAAAGCATCCTGGGGATTGTGCCGTTCTTCGTCATCATGGCGGCTTTCATCTGTGGCATGGGGGTCGCCGTCGATGTCACTGCAGGTGAAAGGGAACGCAAGTCCCTTGAACCGCTACTGGTCAATCCCGTGCCCAGGTATACCATCGTTATTGGCAAATGGATGGCTGCCGTGCTGTTTTCTGCTGTCGGGCTTGTCCTGGTCATGGTGCTCAATTTTTTCAGTCTCAGCCAGGTGCCGCTGGAAGAAGTCGGCATCGTTTTCACGATTGGCCGGCTGGAAATTATCGGTGTGCTGGTGACCGTTTTACCGCTGGCCCTGCTGGCGCCTTCGATACAGATCTTTGTCGGTATTTTTGCCAGGTCGTTCAAGGATGCCCAGGCCTACCTGTCGTTCATCATGATGCTGCCGATGGCGCCATTCTTCTACAACATGTTCAACACGCAGGACCGCGAATTCTGGATGAACTTCGTTCCCATGCTGGGACAACATATGCTGCTGGCTGATGTGGTCCGGGGTGAAACACCGGCGATTCCGGATTTCGTGATGGCTGGCTTGGCAGCGCTGGTTTACTCCCTGGTTTTTGTTTATGGCGCCTCACGCCTGATGAAACGGGAAGGGATTATTTTTTCCTGAGATAGTTGATCAGGCTTTTTTGTGTTCTTTCACATGGGCAGTGGCATCTGCTGCCATTTTCAGGATGATCAAAAGACTGAGTGCCAGTATCGGCGCATCAAGGGCCAGGATGAGGAAACCGCCCACAATCAACATGACATGCATGGTGATGATGCGCGAATAGGGCTTGTGCATCTGGGTCTTGATGTCGGTGGTTTCATATTCCCGTTTACGCAGAAAATTTTCCACAAAGGAAAAGCCATGGCTGATGAACAGGGCCAATATGGCCACCCACAGGTTGCTGAAGAATAATGCCACTTCCTGCAGGGATGCCGATGCACCTTCTTCCTCGATAAACAGGCTAAAGACGAACATCAGATGCACCGCCATGAAAGCGCCAAAATGGCCAACAAAGAACAGGCTGTAAAAAAGTGCAACCGGGCCTGCAATACGAAACATTTTCAGAATATTGAAAAAACCGACGATGGCACTTTCAAGCCAGAACAGCAGCATGATTTCGCCGACATTCCAGTTCAGCAGCAAGACTCCCGCCAGGGGCACCACGTTTGCGGCCAGCAAGATCCACAATGACAGCTTGCTGCCTTGTGCTGCCGTTTCCCTCTCAGCGACTTGAACAGGAGCAGGTGCAACCGGCTCCGCGACAGTCTTCGGGTTGTCCTGTTGTTCCTTGAGTGTCTTCAGCATGCTCGCGGACAGGGATGCTGGTATGGAATGTGTCAGCGCCCGGTTGATATCGAACATGAGTTGTTGTGCCTTGGTTCTTTCCAGGCGTGAACCGAAGCTGACGGGAACCTGCAGGTAGTCAAACACCAGGTGCTCGCGGCGCCATTTGCTGCCCTTGTCGGGACTTTCTGTCTGGTAACGTAGATTACTCAGGCGTGACAGTGAATACCGGCTTTCCATGCCAAAACGGAAGCATTCCAGGCGCAGGCGTATACTTTCCGGTTCCACAATGACCACTTCCCGGGAAAAAAGGAGCAGCAAAAGGGCACTCACCATGGCGAGGACACCTACTGACCAGCCCATTGCCCAGAAAAGCATGAACAGCGATGAGGTCAGGTCAAACAGGTCTTCGGCACCACCAATGTCCATGGGTAATTGAAAAAGGGGAATAGCGAAGGCCACGGTGAGGCCAGCCAGTACCAAAATGGCTGGCCAGTACCTGGGAAACGACAACACCCGGGAATAAGCATCCGCATGCTGTCCGGGCAGCCTGAAACAAAACCGGGTATCAGGTTTAAGTGTTCCCAGCCGGTTTAGTTTTCCGAGCGTGGAGTTCTTCCTTGTTTTTCGTCGTCTTGCCCGTTTCTCCATGCAGAAATTCTACATTGATCTATCGCTGACTGTCCCAAATTAATGCGCAACATGCCTATAATGGGCCTCATGAATATTTTAATTACAAAGTCGTTGCACAAAATAAGCGTGTTGTTGTCGTTTATGATTTTGGTGCTATCCAGTAATGTGCTGTTAGCGCAACGGGAGTTTCGCGAGTATCCCGGATTCGAATATGAGCCGGATCGTCACTTGCCGCCAGATTGGGATGAGCCAGGTGAATTTGTTAGTGGTCGTCTCATGTACCCGTCGGGGCGGATGGGCTGGAGAGGTGGAAGCTGGGAGCAGGGCGGGACGAGCTGGGGTGTTGATTACCCTAAGGGCGATCGTACCTTTGTCAGCCTGCTCAGGCGCTTTTCCACCATCAATGCCCGCTCGGTTGAGCAGCCCGTCAACCTCAATGACGGCGATGATGTGTATTACTGGCCCTTTCTCATGGTCGGGCTGGCAGGTTACTGGGACCTGACCGATGCGCAGGTAGCAAAACTGCGGGACTACCTGTTACGAGGTGGCTTCCTGTTTTGCGACAGCTTTTTTGATTCCAATTCCTGGGCAGGATTTGTGGCTGGCATGAATCGCATCTTTCCTGATCGCCTCATTGTCGACCTGGAAGGTGATCACCCGGTGTTCCACACGGTCTATGATATCCCCGCGCTGGCAGAAACCCAGATTCCCAATTTCAATTCCCTGATGCGGGGAGGCGGCGGCTGGCTCGGCGATGGCAGGGAGCCACGCTGGCGCGGCATCATGGATGACAGCGGCCGGCTAATGGTCCTGATTGCCTTTAACAATGATGTCGCCGATTCCTGGCAATGGGCGGATGATCCGCGTTACCCGGCGGAAAAAGTGAACCTGGGGCTGCGCCTGGCGGTTAATATTGCGGTGTATGCGATGTCGCACTGATGAAAAATCGATGTAGGCCGGAAGAGGCACATCGTGCCGTCATCCGGCGACTTCGATAAGCTTTTTGATAAAAGGATAAA
>CAZROW010000045.1:0-26122 GCA_964601805.1 uncultured Enterobacteriaceae bacterium | reverse complement strand
TTTGGTGATTTCCAGCGCAGTCGGCGCGACTTCCTGTCGGCACTGTCCGATGCCTCCTTCAACATGATTACGGGCAATACGGATTCCGAACATGGCTTTGCCCTGTTTCTTGATGAAATCGGGCATGATGACCAGGGCAACATCATGCCTGCCAATGCAGCCCATGCCGTAGTCGCCATGCGCAACACTATCAGGCGTATTATCAAGATTCGTGAAAAGGCAGGATGCGAATCCGAGGCGCACATGAATTTCGCCGTCACCAACGGCAGCATGTCACTGTTCACCCGCTTCAGTTCCGATACCGGCAAGCCGCCGCCGACCCTGTTCTACCATGAAGATAACGGTGCCACGATTGTTGCCTCGGAACCGTTAATGGATTCCGAGCATTGGCAGGCCGTGAACGAAGATTCCATCCTGGTACTGGACCAGGGCAAGGCACTGGAAGTCAGTGCGCTGAATCTGAAAGAAGATTAACCATTACGCCGACAGCAGGTCATCCAGTTCCTGCAGGCGCTGTGGTGTGCCGATATCAAACCATTGCCCGTCGAAATACTCTCCTCGAACACGGCCGGCCGCCATGGCCTGTTTCAGCAGCGGGACCACTGACTGCTTGCCTGCCGGTACACCGGCAAACAGGTCAGGATGGTAGACGGCAATACCGCTGTAGGTATGCCGGGATTCACCGGGACCGGCCTGGCGCACGCACCCCCCATCAAGGACAAAATCCCCTTCCGGGTGATGGGCCGGATTGTCTACCAGCACCAGGTACGCCTGGCAGTCATCGGTACACGCATCCTGCAGGCGACCAAAATCAAAGTTTGTCCAGATATCGGAATTAACGCAGACAAAGGGTTGGCCATCAGCTTTTTCCAGCAATAGAGGTAAAGCCTGGATAATGCCGCCGGCAGTTTCCAGCGGTTCACTTTCCCGTGACCAGCGAATGCTCAACCCAAGATCACTGCCATTGCCAAGGGCGGATTCCACCTGCTCGCCAAGCCAGGCATGATTGATAACCACGTCGGTGAATCCGGCGGCTGCCAGTTTTTCCAACTGGTGAATAATCAGGGCTTTTCCGCCCGCTTCCAGCAATGGCTTGGGCGTGGTTGCGGTCAGGGGCAGCATGCGCTCGCCTTTGCCGGCAGCAAGAACCATGGCCTTCATTCAGGGCCGCTCCTGTTCTGGATGGCTTTCAAACGTGTCCAGAGCATCGGGTATACATGGGTTTCAAACCATTTACTCAATTCAAAAAATTCAGGGTTATCAGCCAGCACTTCCTTGACGTAAGCCAGTGTTCGTGGAATATCAGCCAGGTAACCCGGCTTGCCGTCACGCAGGTACAGGCGGGAAAAAATGCCAGTGGCCTTCAGGTGACGCTGGACACCCATCAGGTCAAAACTGCGCAGGTATTGCTGTTCGTCAAAGTCCCCAATGATGCCTGCCGTCTGTGCCTGGTTGGCATATTCCACTGCCCATTCGCGAATCATGGATTGGGGCCAGCTGATATAACAGTCCTTGATCAACGACACCAGGTCGTAGGAAAACGGTCCTATCACGGCATCCTGAAAATCCAGCACACCATGATCCCCGTCGGCCTGGTACATGAGGTTGCGTGAATGAAAGTCCCGGTGCACGCATACCTGTGGCTGCTCCAGGGCTGCATCAATGAGCTTGCCAAAAAAATGATCGAGCATGCCATCCTCTGCCCTGGACAGTTGCAACTCCATGATGCCGCTGCAGAACCATTCACGAAACAGGTCCAGTTCGCGCAACAGCAGGCTGCCATCAAACGGTGGCAGCAGGATGTCGCTGCCCTCTCTTATCGACTGGATTTTCAGCAGGACATCGAAACACTGGCGATACACGATATTGACATCGGCCAGGTGATTGTCGTTTTTCAGTGACTGCAGATGGGTCCCGAGCAGGGTATCGCCCAGCCAGGAAAGACACATGAAGCCCTGATCAAAGTCGGCCTTGTAAACCTGCGGCACATTGACACCTGCTTGCTGAAACTGGTGTGCAATCTCCACGAAGCTGCGACTGTCCTCCCTGTCGGGCGGCGCATCCACCAGCACCCAGGTTTGTCCACCTGATTGCGCGGTGAAATAGCGGCGAAAACTGGCATCGCCACTCAGGGGCTTGAGACCGGGAAGGTGTGAGGAGTCAGAAGGCTCATGACTGTCTTCAAGCTCCGGCAACAGGTCATGGAACCACGCTTGCAGTTTTGCCTGTCTTTGTTGTAATTGCGCTTTTACTGAAGAAGGTGATGCCATAGATCAGGCGATTCCTTGACGGAATGCTCAGCCTGCTGTCGTGACAGCTTGTTTAGCTGGGCCATAAAAACTAGAATCTTTCGATGCTCCGCATTATGCCTACACATAGGGGAATTGAGAAGTGATCCCCCGCTTCAACCTGCCGTTGCCAAAATTCCCATACAAGAAATCCTTCCTGCTTTTCTGCGGCCTGGCTTGCAGCCCGGCACTGCTGGGGCAGCCTGCCATGGTGGAACAGGCCAGTGACATTGACTGGGTAAGTTATGAAGATCTGACGCCTGAACAGCAGGCCCTGCTGCCTGACAATTGCTGCGGCATGTACATAGCACCACTGCTGCCAACGCTGGAAGGCGAGCCAGGTTCCGCCAACCTGAAAGCCGACAGGCTGGAAGGCCAGGCCGATGAACAGGTCATCATGACCGGCGATGTTCACATTCGCCAGGAAGATATCTACCTGCGTGCTGACACCGGCAACTATGACGCCGAAAGCGCTGATGCCGACCTGCAAGGCAATATCCGGTTGCGCCAGGACGGCATGTTGATGGTGGGCACTGACGCCCGTATCGAGAATGCAGGCGAGCGTAGCAGCATCAACAATGCCAGCTATGTGCTGCACGAGGATAATATACGCGGCACTGCGGAAGTCATTGTCTATACTGATGCCGACGGTATTGTCACCATCGACAACGGTATCTTCACCCGCTGCGAACCCGGTGACAATTCCTGGGTGGTGGAAGGCGAGTCCATCGTGCTGAACCAGGCGACAGGACGGGGCCTGGCACGAAACGTAAAATTGCGTGTGGGCAATGTCCCGGTGGTGTATCTACCGGCGCTTACTTTTCCCATCAATGACGAACGCGCCACCGGGTTCCTGGCCCCCACCTTCGGAACGACCCGTGATGGCGGCCTGGATATCGCCACCCCCTATTACCTGAACCTGGCGCCCAACTACGATGCCACGCTGACACCGCGTGTGATGACGGATCGGGGCGTGATGCTCGGTGTCGAGGGCCGCTATCGCAGCCGCCTTTCCGACAATGTACTGCAAATGAATTACCTGCCCGGTGACGACCAGTACGATGAAGCGGAATTGTTACTGCCCGATCCGGTATCCCCGCCAGTCGAAGACCGCTGGCAGGTATCGCTGGATCATATCGCCCGGCTCGGGCGCAACCTGCGCAGCCAGGTGGACTATGCGGCTGTCAGTGACATTGATTATTTCCAGGACCTGGGCAACACGGGCCTGTATACCACCACGCAGAGCTACCTGAACCGCACCGGTGGCGTGCAATATCGCAACCGGGACTGGCGCTTTCGTTTCCAGGCCCTGAGCTACCAGTTGCTGGACCCCACCATTTCCGAATTCAACGAACCCTACAAACGCCTGCCACGCATTAACGTGGACGGCGAGTTCGAGCATCCCCTGGGCTTTGAGTACGGCGTGAGTACCGAGTACGTCAATTTTGACCGCGACACCGACCCCGACAAGCTGACCGCTGCACAATTGGCCGGTGGCGCCATGGTGACCGGTCAACGCCTGACCATCGAACCTGAAATCAGTTATCCCTGGTCCAGCCCCGGGGCCTTCGTCAATCCCACCGTGAAATACAAGTACGCCTCCTACCAGCTGGAGGACCCGACCGATGTCTACACCGACGATCCCACGCGTGGCGTCTTTGTCGGCACCCTGGACAGCGGCCTGATCTTTGAACGGGACCTGGCGTTCAACGAAGAGAACATGATCCAGACCCTGGAACCGCGCCTGTACTATGTCTACAGCGATTACGAGGACCAGAGTGATATTCCGGTTTTTGACAGCAGCAACATGACCTTCAGTTTCAACCAGCTGTTTCGCGAAGACCGTTTCAGCGGCAAGGACCGTGTGGGTGACACCAACCAGTTGACCCTGGCCGTCACCACCCGCTTCCTCAATGAACGTGGCCGTGAAAGAGCCAGCGCCAGCATTGGCCAGATCCAGTATTTTGAAGACCGCCGGGTTACCCTGCGCAATGCGCCGGGTCTGTCGAACCGGCGCAGCAGCTCGGCCATTGCCTCGGAATTTAATGTCAGGCTCACCGATAACTGGCGCATCAATTCCTACCTGGAATGGGATTCCACCGAGAACAATATCGAGGTGGGTAATTTTCAATTCCGCTATCAATCTGATATAAATCACATCCTCAATTTCAGCTACCGATATCGCGATGTTGCGGGCAATCCCATCAACAATTCAGGGTTTGACCGGCGTATCAGGCAGACCGATGTCTCAGGCATCTGGCCCGTCTCGCAGAACTGGAGCCTGATCGGACGCTGGAATTATGACCATGCCAACAGCCGCGACCTGGAAACCATCGCCGGGCTTGAGTACAGCAACTGCTGCTACAGCGTGCGGATCATCGCCAGGCAGTGGATTGACAACGACGCCCTGTTCTATGGCAACGTGGATGACAACACCGGCGTTTTCCTGCAATTTGAACTAAAAGGCTTTGGCAGCGTCTTAGGTGGTAATGTCAGCGGAATTCTCAATAATGGCATCAATGGATACAGAGAACGTGAATATGCGCAGCAATAGCAGCAATAACAGGCAGGTACGATTTTCCGGGAGCTGGCCGGTTCTCACCCTGTTGCTGGCTGTCCTGTGGCCTGCCTGCGCCCTGCCCCAGGAAGTCATCTCCCTGGACAAGGTCATCGCCATCGTGGATGACGACGTCATCCTGAAAAGTGAATTCGACATGCGCTGGGAACAGATCCAGGCGCAGCTCGCCAGTATCCAGGGCCCTCGCCCGGATGAGGCCGAACTGAAGCAGCAATTGCTCGACCAGCTCATCATTGAAAACCTGCAAATGCAGATGGCATCCCGTGCCGGTGTCCGCGTGGATGACAACCAGCTGAACGCGGCCATGAATAACGTGGCCCAACAGAACAACATGACCTTCGAACAATTCCGCGAGATTCTTGAACGTGAAGGGGTTTACAACGTCACGCGTGACCAGTTGCGCAAGGACATCATGTTGCAGCAACTGCAAAACGGCGCCGTGAACAACCGTATTAACATCACGCGCCAGGAAGTCGAGAATTACCTGCGTTCAGAGACCGGCCAGCAACGCATTGCACCGGAGTACCGAATCTCTCAGTTACTCATCGAGCACAGCGACGGGGCTGACGATGCCCGCCGCGAGGAACTGGCCAATTTTCTTTACGAACAGATCAGGCAGGGTGCGGAGATTGACCAGTTCATTGCCGCCGGCCAGGTCAGCGGCATTCCCGTTCGGGGCAGCGACATGGGCTTTCGCAAGACAGAAAACCTGCCCACTATTTTCAGGGACGTGGTACCACAGCTGACCCTGGGTGAGATCACCGCGCCTTTTGAAAGTGAAAGCGGCTGGCACATCGTGCAGCTCAAGGACCAGCGTGGTGGCGCCAACCTGGAAATCCAGCAGTTCCATGTCCGTCATATCCAGCTAGAACCCAATGAAATCCGCACGGAAAGCCAGACAGAAGCCCTCATCAATGAACTCTACCAGCGCATCCAGGATGGCGAGGACCTGGGCGACCTGGCGCGCCAGAACACCGATGATGAAAGCTCCATGGTGTCAGGCGGCGACCTGGACTGGATCACCTTTGGCCAGTTGCCCCCGGATTTCCTGGCCGCCGTGCAGGAACTTGAGGTCGGTGAAATGACAGAACCGGTACGCCTGCAAAGCGGCTGGCACATAATCGAGTTGCTGGACAAACGTCTGGAGGATGTCACCCAGGACAACATGCGCTACCAGGCTGAACAGATCCTGCGCCAGCGCAAGTTCGAAAACGAACTGGAAAACTGGCTGACCGAAATGCGCGATACCGCTTACGTGGATATCAAGATCGACTTCGAAGAACCTTGAGCAACCCCGCACCCCTGGCCATCACACCGGGCGAACCTGCCGGTATCGGCCCCGACCTTTGTATCCAGTATATTGCTGCCAACCCCCATGTGGGTGAACAGCTTGTACTGATTGCCGATCCGGAATTGCTGGCCTCGCGATGCAGCGAACTGGGCTATTCACTGCCGGTGCATGATGCCAGCCAGTCCCCCCCGCAAGCAGCCAGCCTGAATGTCATTCCCGTTGCCATGAAATCACCGGCCAGGCCGGGAGAGCTCAACCGTGCCAACAGCACCTATGTCCTGGAAACCCTGGATCGTGCCACTGACGGATGTCTTGACGGTGAGTTTTCCGCCCTGGTCACAGGACCCGTCCAGAAAAGCATCATCAATGATGCCGGCATCGTTTTCTCCGGCCATACGGAATATCTTGCCGAGCGCTGTCATTGCGAACACGTGGTGATGATGCTTGCCACCGAAGGTCTGCGTGTTGCCCTGGCCACCACACACCTGCCCCTGACTGCTGTACCCGGGGCCATCACCCAATCCCTGCTGAAGCAGATCATCACTATCCTGGAGAAGGACCTGCGGGATAAATTCGGTATTGCCACACCGCGTATTGTCGTTGCCGGGCTCAATCCCCATGCCGGGGAAAACGGTCACCTGGGAAAAGAAGAACAGGACACCATCATTCCCGTACTGGAGGCCTGTCGCCACCAGGGCATGGATCTCATCGGTCCCCTGCCGGCAGACACCCTGTTTACCCCCAAGCATCTTGATACGGCCGATGCCGTGCTGGCCATGTACCACGACCAGGGCCTGCCCGTGCTGAAATTCAAGGGTTTCGGCCATGCCGTGAATATCACGCTGGGGCTGCCCATCATCCGTACTTCCGTGGACCACGGCACCGCCCTGGACCTGGCAGGCACTGGCAAGGCGGAAACCGGCAGCCTTCACTATGCCATCCAGACGGCATTGGAAATGGTAAAACACTGGAACCCGGATCATGTCTGAACACCGGGCCAGGAAACGCTTCGGGCAAAACTTCCTGCAGGATGCCAACATCATTGAACGCATCATTACTGCCATCAACCCGAAAGCAGATGACTGCATTATCGAAATCGGTCCCGGCCAGGGAGCACTGACCGACCGGCTCGTTGACCAGTGCCGGCACCTGGATGTCATCGAAATCGACCGCGACCTGGCTGCCGAATTCCAGTGGCGTTACGACAACCGGCCCAATTTTTCCCTGCATGTTGCCGATGTCCTGAAATTTGATTTCACCGCATTGCCGACACGCGAGGCGGGCTACCGGGTGATTGGCAACCTGCCCTACAATATTTCCACGCCACTGTTGTTCCGGCTCTTTCAACACCGGCACCTGTTCAGTGACATGGTATTCATGCTGCAGCTCGAAGTGGTCGACAGGATGAGTGCAGCCCCGGGCAACAAGAATTACGGCCGCCTTGGCATCATGACGCAGTATTTTTGCCAGGTGGAAAAACTGTTCCGTGTGCCACCCACTGCCTTTCATCCCCAACCCAAAGTCGACTCTGCCATCGTCAGGCTCACACCCTGGCAAGATCTGCCCTTTCCTGCCGCCAACACGGACAACCTGGAAACCGTGGTAAGAACCGCCTTTTCCCAACGGCGTAAAACCCTGCAAAACAGCCTGAAAACACTCATCGACAAACAGGCACTTTCAAACCTGGGTATTGACGGCAGTCGCCGTCCGGAAACACTTTCGCTTGCTGAATATGTTACTATCAGCGATACGCTGAACCGGTAACGTCGTCGACGCCATTCCCGACAGCATTTACTCCAGACAGGTAATCAACCCAACGTGAGCAGTACTCCCGAGAATGACTGTGGCATAGAAATCAGTACCAGGACCCGTTTCCTGGAAATGCAGTCTGATCCCGCAAAAAACTCCTATGCATTTTCCTACACGATTACCATCGTCAATCATCGTGATGAACCCGTGCGCCTGCTCAGCCGTCACTGGATCATTACGGACCAGAACAACAAGGTCGACGAGGTCACCGGCAAAGGCGTGGTTGGCCAGCAACCACTAATCCAGCCCGGTGATTCCTTTGAGTATTCCAGTGGCACACTGATTGCCACGGAAATTGGCGACATGCGAGGCTCCTACACCATGGAATCTGCCAGCGGTGACCAGTTTGAAGCCCCCATACCCCTGTTTGTGCTGGCCATACCGAACATGATTCACTAGTGCGACCAGGACCTGTTAACACTATTTCGGCAATATCCTCATTTTTACATTCACAACAATTCTAGACGGGCAGGAATAGTCAAATGGCATCGTATGTTGTCGGTGATATCCAGGGATGCCATGACCAGCTCATGCGACTGCTGGAGAAAATCAAATTTGACCCGGCACAGGACCGCCTCTGGAGCGTCGGCGATGTCATCAATCGCGGTCCGAAATCCCTGAAGACCCTGCGTTTTCTCAAGAGCCTGGGCGACAGCCTGACCATGGTACTGGGCAATCATGACCTGCACTTTATAGCCATGGCCACCGGTGCCCAGCGCCACGGCAAAAAAGACACCCTGAAAGACGTTCTCGATGACAAGGACTGCCTGACCTACTGTGACTGGTTGCGCCAGCAGCCCATGATTCATCATGAAAAACTCGACACCGAAGACGGCCGACAGTCCTTCCTGATGGTGCATGCCGGGATCGCCCCGGGCTGGAGCTTCAAGCAGGCACGCAGTTACGGTAAAGAAGTGGAGAAGGTACTGCAAAGCGACAAGTACCTGAAATTTCTCAATCGCATGTACGGCGATGAACCGGACATCTGGCATGAAGGACTCAAAGGTATGGAACGCCTGCGTGTGATTACCAACTACCTGACACGTGTGCGCTTCTGTAATGGTGAAACGCAGCTCAACCTGGCCATCAAAACCGGCCCGAAAACCGCCCCGGCAGGTTTTCGGCCCTGGTATGAATACCAGGACCTGAAACCCAGCAAGGTTATCCTGTTTGGTCACTGGGCAACCCTGGAAGGGGAAACCAACTGGCCCAACGTCTACGCCCTGGATACCGGTTGCGTCTGGGGCAGAACGCTCACCGCCTTGCGCCTGGAAGACAAGCGACGCTACAGTGTGCCCTGCAAGGAAAAATGACTATTAACACGTAGGTCGGATAAGGCACGTAGTGCCGCCATCCGACAGCTCCGTTGAAAATTTCGATAAAACGATAAACCGATAAAACGATAAAGAGATAGGTTGGTAGGTCGGCATTACCCTGAAGGGCATAAAAGGCCCACAGGGCCGTTTGCCGACAAGGCTGGCGAGGCAGCATGCAATAGATCAGTGCTCGTTGCGTTCTACACCTTCAAGTTTCTTATCCTGACAAACTGTCGCCAGACCAACGAATTTATTGTGATAATCCCTGTTATGCATTCCATAAACCCGACCCCATCATGAAAACCTATTTAGTTGGCGGTGCAGTACGCGACGACCTGCTCGGCATTCCGGTCCAGGATTCCGACTGGGTGGTGGTGGGTGCCACGCCGCAGGAAATGCTGGACCAGGGTTACCAGCAGGTGGGCAAGGATTTCCCGGTGTTCCTGCATCCGCAAAGCAAGGAAGAATATGCCCTGGCCCGTACCGAACGTAAGTCCGGTACCGGCTATACCGGCTTCACCGTGCACGCGGCACCTGATGTCACCCTGGAAGAAGACCTGGCCCGTCGGGACCTGACCATCAATGCCATGGCCAGGGACGAAGATGGCAACATCATTGACCCCTTTAACGGCCGCCAGGACCTGGCACAGAAATTACTGCGCCATGTCTCCCCTGCTTTTGTAGAAGACCCATTACGGGTATTGCGCGTTGCCCGTTTTGCCGCCCGCTTTCATCACCTGGGTTTTACCGTAGCCGATGAAACGATGACACTCATGAGTGACATCGTCGCCGCCGGTGAAATCCAGGCACTGGTCCCGGAGCGCATCTGGACCGAATTTGCCAATGCCCTGGGTGAGCGTTCACCCCATGTCTTTATCCAGGTGCTCAAGCATTGCGGTGCACTGGCAATCGTGTTGCCGGAAGTCGACAACCTGTACGGCGTGCCACAGCCACCCAAATACCATCCCGAGATTGATACCGGGCTGCATACCGTCATGTCCCTGGAACAGGCTGCACTGCTCAGTGACGATCCGGTCATTCGCTTTGCCGCCCTCATGCACGACGTCGGCAAGGGTGCCATTCCCCGGGATCGCTGGCCAAACCTGCGCGGTCATGAAGAACTGGGTGTGGACCTGGTGACTGCCGCCTGCAAACGTATCAAGGCACCCAATGAGTTTCGTGACCTGGCCAGGCTCACCAGTGCGCACCATACCCATTGCCATAAAGCGGCCCACGTGGATGCGCAGGCCAGGCTCGAACTGCTTGAAGCCATGGATGCGTTTCGCAAACCGGAACGCTTTGAACAATTCCTGGTAGCCTGTGAAGCCGATGCCCGCGGCCGCCTGGGCCTGGAGCAAAACCCCTATCCACAAGCTGATGTCATGCGCAAGGCACTGGCACTGTGTCACCAGGTTGATACCAGGGCCATCGTGGCGGCCGGTTTCAAGGATGCTGAAATTGGCAATCAACTGCATGCACAACGCCTGGACATCCTGCAAACCCAACAGGAGGCATCATGACCACAGACAGTCACTCACCGGTGGCACTTGTTACCGGTGCCGGCGTTCGCCTTGGAGCAGAAACCGCCAGCCTGCTGCATGCCCACGGCTATAACGTCGTGGTTCACTGTCACCATTCCCTGAAAGCCGCCGATGATCTTTGCCAGTCTCTGAACAGTCAACGCGAGGGATCTGCGCAAACCTGCCAGGCTGATTTATCAGACATGAAAGCCGTCAAGGCACTGGCTGAGACAGCCATTGGTGCATGGGGCAGGCTCGATGTGCTCGTCAATAATGCCTCGGCTTTTTTTCCCACGCCGGTGGAAACGGTTTCCGAGGCGCAATGGGAAGACCTGTTTGCCAGTAATGCCAAAGCCCCCCTATTCCTGGCCAGCCATGTCGCACTGGTCCTGAAAGAGCAGCGCGGCTGTATCATCAACATAACCGACCTTTATGCCCGCCGCGGGCTGATCAACCACAGCATCTATACCATGGCCAAGGCTGCCCTGGAGGCCATGACCCGAACACTGGCCCGGGAACTGGCTCCCGAGGTACGCGTCAACGCCATTGCCCCCGGTGCCATTCTGTGGCCGCCAGGACAGGAACTTGATGAGGACAAGAAACAGGCCATTATCGAGAAAAGCAGTCTGAAGAAAATGGGTTCGCCAAAAGATATCGCCAACGCCGTGTTATTCCTGGTGGAGAAAGGCACCTATATCACCGGGCAGGTGTTGCATGTAGATGGTGGCAGATAGGATTTCTTTGACAAGTAGCGTTCCTTTACGAATTGTATTTACCCCCAAAATACAGCACCATCTAAAAAAATAATAACAGGGTCGCACCATGAACTGGGATGCCATCTCCGCTGTCAGCGAAACCGTTTCCTCCATTGCCGTGATCATTTCCCTGATCTACCTGGCGCAACAAATCCGGCATTCAAACAAACTCTCCCAGAGCCAGACACGTACCGATTTACGTCAGCAAGCCGGCGCAGAAGTGGAAAGCCTGATCCAGCATCCCGATATCTGGCTGATGTTCTGGAAAGAGGAACTGACTGACCTGGAACGCTCACGATTGCATTCGTTTATGCTCAGGGCCTTGCGTTTCAGGGAATATATCTGGCGCCAGCACAAACTGGGTTTACTGGACAAGGACACATTTGAGACCTATATCCTTGTTGTAACCCAGCAACTGTCTTCAAAAAGGACACGGGACTGGTGGAACAGCTACAAACTATCCGGCACTTTTGACCCGTAATTCATCAAGCTGGTGGATCGCCTGGTGGAAGAAACGCCGCCATTCGATCTCAGGCAGCACATCGAGAAATTCTAGGGCTCAGTTCAGCTCCCCGGTCTTGAGCCAGTGCGCGCAGTCCTTACCCAGTTCGCGCTCGGCAATGACATCACAGCGCTCAACTTCCTCCTGGCTCAACACATCCTTCCAGCGCCCGTTGGTGCCCTTGTTGATGAATTTTGCACCACCGCCTTCAAAAATAAGATCCAGCGTATCCAGTTGACTGGCCATTTCCCGCATGTAATCGATACTGCAGTGCTTCACGATACGAGGCCATAGCGCTTCGGCAACCTCTATACCGAGAAAATCAGCGACGCGCCTGGCCTCGCCCTCAAAATCAACCTTCAGGTTGTTGTAGTGCAACAGCGTGACATTGGGCTGGTCCCTGGCATCCCACCAGCTCCTGATGCAGGGCCAGAACGGTGAATCCGGAAAACCGTCGAAATAACCGTTTTCAAGTAAATGCAGGTAATACTCGTGCACATCACATTGCAGGGGTTCCAGGGGTGCCCCGGCCAGGTCGGGGGCATTGTTGAAGGCCTCGTAGGCAGCCGGCGTAAACAGCATGTGGTGGTTGTACATGCTCCAGGTCACATCCCTTGCATCCCGCCCAATGAACAGGTATTTCACCTCGGGCCTGAACGGAATGCAGTTCAGGGGTGAGTGGGTTTTGAGAAAACGCCGGTGCTCCTGGGCCTCGGCCATGGCATACATCTCTTCCCTGGGGACAGGCCTGAATTCAATCCAGGGAGAAATGGACTGGCCATAAATAGCCGGGTCGCCCTGGAAAACCAGCTGGGCGACAAGTTGCTGCATCCAGGTGGTACCGCTTTTCGACCAGGTACCGATCATGATGTCATCATCACGAAAGGGAAAATCATTCAGGCGGGTGGAGTCCCATACAGAGCAGCGCTGTTCCGCATTTTTTACAGGGATAGCCATGGTTTTTAAATCTCTTTTTATTATTTTGTTAATAATCGGTGTAGGCCGGAAATTGCGCAGCAATCTCCGGCATCCCGGCCAGATTATGGATAGTATTGCCGGAGATGGCCCCTTGGGCCATTTCCGGCCTACGAGGTATGCAGGTTGTCATTCGGCATACCTTTACCGATGCCTTATTGCGGCGTCAGGCCTCTTCTTTCCAGCAGTGGTGTCACATCCGGTTCGCGGCCTCGGAAATTCTCAAACAGTTGCATCGCTTCGACACTGCCACCTTTTGACAACAGGGTATCGCGAAAGTACTGGCCGTTTTCCATCAGCATGCCGCCATTTTCCTTGAACCACTCCACGGTATCGGCATCCAGCACCTCACTCCAGATATAGGAGTAATAACCGGCCGAGTACCCCCCCATGATGTGGGAGAAGTAGGTCAGGTGGTAACGCGGTGGTATTTCTTCCATCAGGGCACCGGCATCCGCCAGGGCCTGGTTTTCAAAGGCCATGATCTCGTCTGCTGACGGCACGTCATCGGGCGCCAGCTGGTGCAGCGCCATATCGGCAATGGATGACATCAGGTACTCGGACGTGGCAAAGCCTTCATTGAACTTCTGCGCTTCCAGCAAACGGTCCAGCAATTCCCGGGGCATGGGCTCGCCGGTTTCGTAATGCACGGCATAGTTTTCCAGCACATCAGGCCACACCGCCCACATCTCGTTGACCTGCGAGGGGTATTCCACGAAGTCACGCGGCACGCGCGTACCGGCAAAGGAGGGATAAGTCACATCGGAGAACATGCCATGCAGGGCATGACCGAATTCATGGAACATGGTGGTCACGTTATCAAAGGTCATCAGGGCCGGCTCACCGGGAGGTGGCGGGGAAATATTCAGGTGGTTTGCCACTACCGGCTGCGTGCCCATCAGGTCAGACTGCGAGACATAGGCATTCATCCAGGCACCACCGCGTTTACTGGGCCGTGAAAAAGGATCAAGAATGAAAAAGGCCAGGGTGGAGCCGTCGGCGTCAAAGACTTCAAACACGCGTACATCTTCCTGGTACACCGGCAGGTCAAAACGTTCTTCGAAGGTGATGCCGTAAATCTGGCTGGCCGCGTAAAAGACACCGTTTTGCAGGACATTGTCCACTTCAAAATAGGGACGCAGTTGGGAAGCATCAAAGTTGTAACGGGCCTGCCTGACTTTTTCGGTATAAAAGTCCCAGTCCCACGGGGCCAGGTCAAAGTCTTCACCCTCGGCTTCTATCATGGCCTGCAAGTCAGCAGCTTCGGCCTGTGCATTCGCAATAGCCGGCGCCGTGAGTTCGGACAGGCGCTGGTTGACGGCAGCTACCGTCTGGGCAGTCTGGTTTTCCAGCACATAGTCGGCGTGTGAGGCATAACCCAGGAGTTGTGCCCGTTCGGCACGCAGGCGCGCCGTACGGCTGAGTATTTCCCGGTTATCAAATTCGCCACCGCGATGACCGCGGGAGACGGAGGTTTCCTGGATATGCTGGCGCAATGCCCGGTTTTCCAGGCTGGCCAGCGGGGGCTGGCCACTGGTGTTGACCAGGGGCAGGATGAATTTGCCGGGCATGCCATCGGCTTCGGCCCGGTCCGAAGCGGCCTGGATTTGGGCATCACTCAGACCGGCCAGCTCTTCCCGGGAATCCACGACAATGGCCAGTGCGTTGACTTCATCCAGGACATTCTGGCTGAAACTGGTGGACAGCTCGGCAAGCTCCAGGTTGATGGCCTTGAGCTGCTCCTTTTGTTCCACATCAAGCTGTGCACCAGCGCGCACGAAATCCTTGTAGTTCTCCTCGATCAGTCGCATGGCTTCGGCATCCAGTCCCAGACTGTCACGACGTTCATACAACTCACTGATGCGGGCAAACAGGCCGGCATCCAGCAGGATCTGGTCCGTGTGTGCCGATAATTTTGGCGCTATCTCAACTTCAATGTCATTGATCGCATCATTGGTATGGGCTGAAGACATGGCGAAGAACACCGTGGAAACCCGATCCAGTAACTGCCCGGATTGTTCCAGTGGAATCATCGTGTTTTCAAAAGTTGGATCTTCCGCCTGGTTCACGATCGCGGCAATTTCTTCCAGGTGCTCCGCCATGCCGCGCTCAAAGGCCGGCAGGTAATGATCCGTGCTGATCTGGTCAAACGGCGGATACTGCAGGGGCAAGGGGCTTACAGAAAAAAACGGGTTGGGTGTTGCGGTGTCTTCGGTATCGGTCATGGTGGGTGTTTGCGAGGTATCCTGCATGGTGGTTTGCTGGGCGGCCTGATCACTGTTATCAGAGCAGGAAACCAGCAGGGCCGGAAGTATCAGCAGTAAAGCAAGATGGCTGTAGGTTCGGGTGTTCATGATTCACCTGTGTCGTTGTCCGGAATTAAGTATCGAAAGTCTTGCGGGAGAGGTGTTTAAAGTTCCCATTTATCATGGCAGGGGTCAAGGGGGAAAATTTCAGGGAACAACCGGGTGGGTCCAGATTATGTAGGCCGGAAATTGCGCAGCAATCTCCGGCAGGTCCACGGCATCATGCATCTCCATGCCGGAGATGGCCCTTTGGGCCATTTCCGGCCTACTCGGGATTGATCAGCGCGGTCAGTACATGATCCTCCCAACGACCATTGATGCGCAGGTAACGGCGGGCAAAGCCTTCCTTCTCAAAGCCCAGGCGCTCGAGCAACCTGGCAGAACGGGTATTTGACGGCATGTAACTGGCGCATACCCGGTTCAGGCGCAGGGTATTGAACCCGTAATCGACTGCATGCCTGACCAGTTGCGACATCTTACCTGTGCCTTCATGCTGGGCATCAACGGAGTACCCCAGGTGGCAGTAGCAGGCAGGATGGTAAATGATGTTGGTCAGTGAGCAGGACGCGATAACCCTGTCGCCATCCAGGGCAATGAAGTGGACTGCCCTGCCTTCCCTGTAATCACGTTCCCGGTCCTGCAAACGCTGCTGCCAGGCAACCACGCTGTGATGACCGGGACTGACATGGGGTTGCCAGGGCGTGAAACGTTCAGCATTCCTCAGGTAATAGTCCGACAGGGCTGCGGCATGTTTGACCTGGGTAGTGACAATCTCCATGCGTCAGTCGTTGTGTTGTTCGTCGAGGTCTTCCAGTATCTCTGCCGCCCTGGCAGCATCACTGTCCCTGATTACCCAGAGCTCCTGGTCCAGGTTGTAGGGAGGAATGCCGGCGGTGGAAAACTCGTTCTTGAGCATGACCTCGAAACCTTCACTTTCCAGCATGGATTTGGCCAGCCCGACCAGTGCAGGATTGGTATGCGTAAACACCATTTTCATAACGAGCCCCCTTTTATCCTTTTATCGAAAAGCCCATCGAAGCCGTCGGCAAACGGCTCTACGAGCCTATGCCGACCTACACCTTTATCGCTTTATCGATTTATCGTTTTATCGCCTGGATATCATCCGCCCATGCCACTTGAAATCAACCGGCCACAACTGCTGCTTGTCCTTGTCGTATTCCTCCCACATTGTTGCGAACGATTTCTTCAGTACCGGGTGCTTCTGTTTTCCGCATATCTGCGACAGGGGCCACAGGACAAAGGCGTTGGTTTCAATTTCGGCGCGGGGCAGGCGGATGCCGTTGAATTCCCCGGCCAGGTTGTCATAGGTGAGGATATCGATATCCAGGGTCCTGCCGCTGAATTTGGGCTGTGATCTGTCCCGTCCGTATTTGTCCTCGATATCCTTGAGCGTGGCTGACAGTGCTGCCAGTTCCAGTTCAGTGTCGACACCCACCACCATGTTGAGAAAGTTATCGCCTTCAAAGCCCACGGCTTCGCTTTCAAATACCGAGGACAGGCTGAGGTCATTGAACTGTAACAACAGGGCATCAAGACAACTGGTCAGGTTCATCACCGGATCCAGGTTACTGCCCAGGCTGAGTGTCACCCATGTCACTAGTAACTGACCCCATCCTTTTTCACACCACGCTCAATGATCACACCAACATCACGTGAGCCGGTGACAGCGCCAGGTTTACCAAGCTCCAGGTACAACCAGGTCACACCGAATTCATTCTGCACGATATCGGCTATGCGTGAACCCAGGGTTTCCATTAATTTGAAACTGCTTTCTTCAACGAAGGATGTCAGGCGCTTGGCAACGGCCTTGTAATCCAGGGCATGCTCAATTTCATCTTTTTCGGCTGCCTTGCTGAAATCCGACTTCATCTTCAGGTCGATCGTCACGCGCTGCTTGATCTCCCGCTCCCAGTCATACACGCCAATAACGGTCTTGATTTCGAGGCCGCGGATATAAACGATTTCCATAATTCTCCAACTCTGGTTAAAAAGACTCTAGTACGTGCAAAGTGGTTATCGGGTTCATAGCTGCCCTGATCCTGGCCACCTAGCCGATAGCCGGCAGGCTTTCCAGGTTCCAGCGCGGTTTGGCCTGGATAGCCAGGTCGTCTGATTGCCCTGCCATCAGGCGCATGCAACCGGCATAGGCAATCATGGCGCCATTGTCCGTGCAGTAGGCAAAGCCGGGATAAAACAGTTCACCGCCTTCGGCGCGGGCCATCTCGCCAAGTTTTTCTCGCAACCGGGTATTGGCACTGACACCGCCGGCAATCACCAGGCGCTTCATGCCGCTGTGCTGAAAGGCACGGCGGCACTTGATGACCATGGTATCCACCACCGCTTCCTGGAATGCCCAGGCGATATCGGCCCGGGTCTGCTCATCCAGGCTGCCGTCCTGTGTGTGGTCATTGACGGTATTCAGGGTAAAGGTTTTCAGCCCGCTGAAACTGAAATCCAGTCCGGGACGATTGGTCATGGGGCGTGGAAAATCAAAACGGTTGGGAGTGCCCTGCTCGGCCAGTTTCGCCACATGGGGACCGCCCGGATACGGCAGGCCAAGCATCTTGGCCACCTTGTCGAAGGCTTCACCGGCGGCATCATCCACGGACTCACCGATAAGCTTGTAGGTGCCTATCTCGGGGACTTCCACCAGCTGGGTATGACCGCCGGAAACCAGCAAGGCCACAAAGGGAAACTGCGGTCCGTTTTCTTCCAGCAGGGGCGCCAGCAAATGACCTTCCATGTGATGCACACCGATCGTAGGTATGCCCAGAGTCATTCCCAGGGACCGACCCACCGAGGCGCCCACCAGCAGGGCACCGGCAAGACCGGGACCGGCCGTATAGGCCAGCCCGTCCATATCGGCCAGCGTGCAGCCGGATTTTTCCAGGACTTCACGAATCAGGGGGAGCGTACGGCGAATATGGTCGCGGGAGGCGAGCTCGGGCACGACACCGCCGTATTTCTGGTGCAATTTCACCTGGCTGTAGAGGGCGTCACCCAGCAAACCCTTGTCGCTGTCGTACACCGCAATGCCGGTTTCATCACAGGAGGTTTCTATACCAAGTACTTTCATAGGATCACTTTTTTCCGGGGTGGCGCATAATAACACAGGCAATCAGCGCAGTTGGTCTGCCATGTCCACGATTGCGTAAAACACCGTGTTATCATAGGCCAAAAATTCTGTAGGGAAATATCATGAAAGCATTTGTATTGAAATCCGGTGGCACTTCCTTTGACGATATCCAACAGGTGGAACAGGACAAGCCCGAGGCGGGCCCCGGTGAAATCCTGGTCAAGATGAAAGCCGCTTCACTGAACTTTCGTGACCTGGGCATTATTGTCGGCAAATACTTTGGTGGCCCGGTCCAGCGCGATACCGTGCTGCTTTCAGACGGTGCCGGAAAGGTCGAGGCAGTAGGTGAAGGCGTGACCCGCTTCAAGCCAGGTGATCGCATTGCCGGTACTTTTTTCCAGGACCTGGCTGACGGCCCGGCCAATCCCATGGTCAATCCCGCACTGGGCCATTCCGCTGACGGTGTACTGTGTGAATACAAGGTATTCAAGGAAGGCGATGCCGTCGCTATTCCGCAAAACCTGAGCTACGAGGAAGGTGCCTGCCTGCCATGTGCCGCATTGACGGCCTGGCATGCCATGATGGAAGCCGGCAAACCGGTTCAGGAAAGTGACACCGTGCTGCTGCTGGGCACAGGTGGCGTCTCCATGTTCGGCCTGCAATTTGCCAGGGCCGTTGGCGCCAAAGTCATTATTACCTCCTCCAGCGATGACAAGCTGGCCAAGGCCGAGGCCATGGGTGCCACCGGACTGGTCAATTACAAGGACCACCCCGACTGGGAGCAGGAAGTCAGGAAACTGACTGACGGCAAGGGTGTCGACTGCGTTGTCGAGGTCGGCGGTGTCGGTACGATCAACAAATCCATGGAATGCCTGGCCCTGGGCGGCAAGATTGGCATGATCGGCGTGCTGGCCGGACCGGATGGCGAATGCAATCCCCGCAACCTGATGATGACCGGCAGTGCCATTCACGGCATTTTCGTGGGCAACCGCCGCATGTTCGAGGAAATGAACAAGGCCATCGAGGTCAACGACATCCATCCGGTGATCGACAAAGTGTTTGATTTTGACGACACCCTGGAAGCCATCAAGCACTTCAAGAGCCAGGCCCATCTTGGCAAGGTCGTCATCAATATCGGCTAAAACCAGTTTCTGACAACGTTGTTCCTGTTACCTTGAACTATCGGGAACAACGTCTGTCAAAACTGCGACCTGCCGCACTGAATCTTGTTCAGTCTTCGCAGAATATTCTTAAGTAGCAATCGTTTTGCCGTTAGGAAAACTTTTGCCTGTTTCCTTTAACAAGTTCATCTAAGCGTTTGTAAAAAAATCACAATTTTTATTTATATATCATCTGAAATTTGTGGATAATGCTTGCTGACCTTTCAATGGTGAGATTTGTTTGTGCCAACCCGAAAACGTACCAGACGTCATTTTGATTCCAGCAACAAAAGCCTGAACATCTTCAGGGTAATTTTCAAATCACTGCTCTCCGCACTGGCCCTGGCCACGCTTGCCGGCTGTAGCATGATCCAGCCGGAACCGGTTACCGATCCCGTTGCACTCGAGCCCGAACAGGCAAGTTCACAAAGCACTGCCAGCCAGCCACAGATCGTCGAATCCCTGGTCACCGAAGCAGGCGAACTGGGCGATGTGGATATCGACAGCCTGCCTGCCCCGCTCACCGAAGAAAACACTGAGCCACAACCCTTCGAACCCACGATCAACATGACCGCCAACCGGGTGGTGGAAAGAGCGATCAACGATTACCTGCAAAACCGCCAGACCCAGTTGCGCATCTGGACAGAACGCAGCCAGACCTACTTCCCCATGATTGAAAAAATCTTTGCCGAGGAAGAAGTGCCTGATGAGTTGAAATACCTGGCACTGGGTGAAAGTGGTTTGCGCCCCACTGTCAGAAGTTCTGCCGGTGCCGTGGGCATGTGGCAATTCATGTATGGCACCGCCCGCTCCGCCGGTCTTGAAATCAATACCTGGGTGGACGAACGTCGTGACCCGGAATTGTCCACACGTGCAGCCGCCCGTCACTTCAAGGAACTTTATGAAAGTTATAACGGCAACTGGGAACTGGTCCTGGCCGGTTACAACTGCAGCTACCGCTGCATCTCCCGTGCCGCGCGCCGTGCCGGCAAGCCCATTGAAGAAAATCCCACCTACTGGGAAATCTATCCCTTCCTGCCGCGGGAAACCCGTGACTTTGTGCCCAAGTTCATCGCCCTGGCACTGCTGGTGTCCAACCATGAAATGTATGGTATCGAAGTGGATGACCTGGGCCAGGAAATTACCTATGACATTGTTGAGGTCAACGGCATGCTGTCACTGGAAGCCGCTGCCATGCTCGCAGGTACGGACCTGGCGACCATTCGCAACCTGAACCCCTCCCTGATCAAGGCCACCCTGCCCGACCAGCCGGAACCCTACGCCCTGAAAATTCCCCTGGGCACATTCAACCGTTTCGTGCGTGCTTTTGACAACATGCCTGTCGAGGACAAAATCGCACCAAGCGAGTACACCGTGAAACGGGGAGATACGCTGGCAGCCATCGCCCGCTCGGTGGACACCACCATTGATGAGCTGAAATCGGTCAATGGCATTAGCGGCCACCTGATTTATCCCGGCCAGGAACTGTTGATCCCCGGCTCCGGATTTACCTCCAACTTTGCCCTGGCCAGCCGCGAACGACAGTTTGTCACCTACGGTGAAAGCCAGACCCGGCCTATTGAACTGCGTGAGGAGTTCCAGCTGGTGGAACTCAATGGTTCAACCGAGGAAAAACCGCTGATGGGCGTGACGCTCAGTGCGGATGTCGCCGATGACATGATGGTGCCAACCATTCACCAGGTGCGCCGGGGTGAAACCCTGGGCCAGATTGCCGAACGTTATGACGTGTCAGTCAGAGACCTGCAGCAATGGAACAATATTCGCGGGACCACGATCTATATCAACCAGGAACTGTCCATTCACTCCGTGCCAGCAAAGGCAGTTACTACCTACCGTGTGAAACGGGGCGACAACCTGAGCATTATCGCCCGCCGTTTCGGTGTCTCCGTGGACAACATCAAGCGCTGGAACAACCTGCGCAGCAACCTGATCTTTCCGGGACAGGACCTGTCCATCAATTGATATTAGCTGGATGATTTGATGCCGGAGGATGCCGGAGATTGCTGCGCAATTTCCGGCCTACGCATCGGCCAGGTTATTTGCAGGCCGGAAATGGCTGAAGGCCATCTCCGGCACAATCAGGACCAGGTTCCGTTAACAAAGTGAATTTCTTATCCCGGTAACCGCCTGCACGATCTTCCCGCCTGCCCTGATATCTTCCGTAATGGCAGCAATGTAAGCATCCATCGCCTGCTCGTAGTCATTCCAGATCAACGCCTTGTCGCCATCGAATTCCCGGCCAATCACGTCATAAATCGCGGTATATAAAGGCAAGGTCGCCGGGGAGACGGCCTGGCTGGCATCGTAATGCCCGCAGACGATTTTGGTGCGCAGCTCCGCGGCCTGGATGCCAAACAACAGGCTCACCGCCATGTACTGTTGGAATATTTCCACCGAACGTCGTGCCAGGTTGGCCGAGCCAAATCCCTGGGAGTTGATGTTCTGGTTAAAGCCTTCGGCGTGGGTCGGGTAGTGCGTGGTCAGCGAGTTCCCGTAGAACTGCAACTGCGGCATGATGCAGTTGCCGCACAGCTGCAGGCTTTGCAGGCCGCCATTGATGGTCCGTTCCGTATTGCCCACCAGCATGGCTGACAGGCCGTTGCTGAATGCCGGCATCACCGCCATGGCAATCTGCACATCCAGGTGCTTGGCCAGCATCCCGACATGGAAACGCAGCTGGTCCATGCTCACACCAATGTACTGGCCCAGGAAATTACCGCCATGGTAGGTATTGCCATTGGCTTCATCCACCAGCGGATTGTCAGTGGCGGAATTGATTTCCACTTCCACCTGCTCGCCAATCAAACGCAGGCCATCGATGATGGGCCCCATGTACTGTGGCAGGCAGCGCAGGGAATAGCGATCCTGGATCGGCTCATCACCACCACGGAAATCGTGCTGCCCCTGCAGTTCATCAGCAATCAGCTGTGAACCGGTGAGCAAATCGAGCATGGCGGCCGCCGAAGCCACCTGGCCGGGCAAGGGTTTGTGTTCATGGATAAACGGATGGAAAGACTGGTTGGTGGCATTAAGCCCCTGGAACAACAAGGCGTGGGCACCGAATGACAGCGCCAGCAGGTTGCGGGTGTCATGGACCACGTTCGCCGCAATACCCGTCATCACCGACGTGCCGTTGACCATGGCCAGGCCTTCCTTGGGCCCCAGTTCTTCCCGCTCCAGGCCCAGCTTTTTCAGGGCTGTCTGTGCACCGAGTACTTCACCATCCAGATCCACTTTCCAGGATTCATCCAGCCCGATCAGGCAGGCGGTGATATAGGACAGCGGCGACAGGTCCCCGCTGGCACCGATGGATGCAAACTCCCGCACCTGGGGTGTTGCACCCTTGTTCAGGAAGGTCCCCATGCGTTCGACCATGGACATGCGAATGCCGGAAGCACCCTGCAGGTGCGAGTTCATGCGCACCAGGATGGCGGCGCGGACATCTTCCTGCGGCAGGAGGTTGCCGGTACCGACCTTGTGAAACCAGGGAATATTGTTCTGCAGTTCGATGGCCTGGTCCTTGGAAATGGCCTTGTAGGCCATGGCCCCGAAACCACTGGTGACCCCGTAGATGGGCTGGTTGTTTTCCACGGCATTGAGGATGAATTCGTTGGATTTGCGGACCCGCTCCTGCACCTTTTCATCATCGGTGATGGCAACCCGGGCCCTGTTGCGGGCGACGCTGACCACCTCGTCAATGCTCAGGCCTTCACCGGATACTGTGACTTGTTCGTTACTCATGACATTCCTCTGGCAAACTATATTGCTAACTTATTGATATTAATGAATTTAAAATGAAGCAGGCTGACCGAAGCACTATCGGTTAGCAGCTAAAACAGGAGGAATAGCGGGGTCAGGACCAGTCCAGCAGGGAGAAATACCCTGCCAGGTACGATGCCTTGATTTTCTTGCGTGGATTCATGGGGTTCCCGGTCATTCAGGGGTGTTTTTCAGGGGCCTTAGTCTACCCAAAAACCAGCCTGAAGAAACCCGAAAATAGACACTTTTAACCGTCGAAAACTTTGCATTTCAACCACTTTGCCATTACAATTCTGCGCCCTTGAACCCGGGGAACCGATGAATAAACCTGGGAATAACCAGAAAACAGGTCTTTATTGATGCCAATTGTAAAGCTGAAAGAAAACGAGCCTTTTGACGTCGCACTGCGTCGCTTCAAGCGTTCCTGCGAAAAAGCAGGCATTCTCGCTGAAGTCCGTCGCCGCGAGTTTTATGAAAAGCCGACTTCTGTGCGCAAGCGCAAAGCTGCTGCTGCCGTAAAACGTCATGCGAAAAAAGTATCTCGCGAAAATCGTCGCACCCAGCGTCTCTACTAAAACTCCTATCCAATAAATCCATGGCGGATAATCCCCTCAAAGTCAGCATCACTGATGCCATGAAGGATGCCCTGCGGGCCAAGGACAAGGCTCGCCTGTCCACACTCCGCCTGATGCTTGCCGAAATGAAGAAGATCGAGGTCGATGAACGCATCGACCTGCCCGAAGATCGCATCATTTCCATCCTCGACAAGATGATCAAGCAGCGTCGCGACTCGGTGAAGCAATACACCGATGGCAACCGCCCCGAGCTGGCTGCTGCCGAAGCCCAGGAAATCGAAGTCATCCAGGAATTCATGCCCGCTGCCATGAGCGAAGACGAAATCACCGCTATCGTCGACAAGGCCATTGCCGATGAAGGCGCAGCCTCCATGCAGGACATGGGCAAGGTCATGAACGCGGTACGCCCGCAACTGGCCGGTCGGGCCGACATGGCTGTTGTCAGTCAGCTGGTCAAAAAGCAGCTGTCCTGACTCCGCTCCAGACTACCTTCCGGTCAACGCACATCACATAGACATTGAGACCCAACCTTTTCTCTTGTTCTATTGGGAGAGTGTGCTGGGAAATGACTATCCCGCAGATTTCAGAGAATTCATGGATACACGTGTGTTTATCCGCACAGAGTAAGGCAGATAAATTTATGCCGCTCGTTTAACGCGTGAATGAGGGATATTGGGACTGGCCGGATTAACGGTGACTTCCTGGCGCGCAGGGTTCAATACCAGGTCCATGTCTTCCATCGGCACCGCTCCCAGCAAGACTTCATCGCCCAGGACCAGGGCACCAACATAGCAATAGCGTTTCCCAAAATTCACCATGATTGGCCCTACATAGGGAACACTTTTACTTTGACCATCAGCTAGTGTTACCTCCCTGGTCACTTCAAAATCAAGCTTTAACTGCATGGCCAGATGTTCGGGAATGCAAAGCATCATGGCACCTGTATCAGCCAAAGCCTTCACAGCGACTTGTTCCAGATCCCGATCCCTTGGGTTGCTTAATGAAATTTCTGCCCAGATATGTCCCATTGGTTTATGAGTCATGGTTTGATGCCTGCTTTTACAATAGTTGAAATAACGCTATAAGCAAATCCTGGTTTGAATTGGCATTTGCAGTTTCTTCAGGGTTCCTCTGAACTTCCCCCTACGTGACATTATCAAGGTCCACACCACAATTCTTGCAGAAGCTGGCATCTTCATCATGCCCCATGTGGTTGCAGTTATTGCAGATACGCTGGTCCCTGCGCTTGGTGGCCTGCAGCTTCTGGTTTTCGCTGATAATCTCCGCACCGACAATACCGAAGGGTACCGCAATGATGGCGTAGCCCAGGATCATGGCGGTGGCGGCTATCATTTGTCCCGCCACCGTTTGCGGCACGATGTCGCCGTAGCCGACTGTTGTGATGGTGACAATGGCCCAGTAGATACTCTGGGGAATGCTGGTGAAACCGTGCTCTGTGCCTTCCACCAGATACATCAGTGATCCGAAAATCACGATCAGGGTCATCAGGGAATACAGGAAGACAAAAATTTTCCGACGCGCCTGCAACAGAGCCCGCATCAGCAGGGTTGCCTCACCCATGTATCGCATCAGTCGCAGAATACGGAAAATGCGCAGCACCCTGAGAATACGGATGACAATCAGGTAGACACCGCCCGGCCAGAGAAAGGCAATGTAGGTGGGCAGGATGGAGAAAAGGTCGATGAGCCCGTAAAAACTGAAGGCATAGCCCTTGGTGGATTTCGAGCTGTACAGGCGCAAGCCGTATTCCACGGTAAACAGCAGGGTAAAAATCCATTCCAGGAAATAGAGCTGGGGGTGGTAAACGATATTTATAGATGGCACGGAATCCAGCATCACTGCCAGGACACTGGCAAAGATGGCCAGGATCAGGACCAGGTCAAAGACTTTGCCGGCGCGTGATTCATAGCCGAAAATAACTTCATAGATGGCTTCCTGGGTGGGCGTCTGGTTGTTGCCGTTATTTTCCATGTAATGCATCCACGTCTTCATGCCGGATAGACCGGAGTATTGTAACAGCTCACAGTAATCTGAACGCATACCCAAATTCAGGCGGACTGTGTCCGCCATGTCGGATGGCGGCCAGGGCCTTATCCGACCTACCTTCGTATCCAGCCACTCCCCCTTGTCCCTTGTCCCTTGTCCCTTG
>CAZROW010000044.1:12455-26423 GCA_964601805.1 uncultured Enterobacteriaceae bacterium | reverse complement strand
ATCGCCGTCTTGTTGACCGCAATCCCGACAATATAGACAAACGTAAAAATCCCCAGGAAAAAAGAGATGATCCGGACACTCTTGGTTTTCCCCCTGTTCAGGGCAATACCCACGAAGAGCAGGTAAAACATCAGCAGGAAAATCTTCATGGTCAGCCAGCCCTGGGCGAAAAGGCCCATATTGAGCACGAAAGCCATACTGAAGCCGCTGAGCAGGAATACTGTATCCACCAGGTGCGGAGTGACCAGGATCAGCTTGTGATTGAGCCATTTGGAATCAATGACCATCAGGTAGGAGCGAAACAGAAAACCGGTGAAGCTGATCAGGGCACAGCACATGTGGATGGTTTTCAGGGTGAGAAACATCGGGGATTTACGCTCGGATTACTGCCAAAGCAGAGCATTGTAGGGGAATCATGGATGAGTGTCATGTCCAGGAGCAAGGAGTTTCGTAGGTCGGCATTAGCGAAGCATTTGCCGACAAAACATATTCCACGTGAAGTGAATTCCCGCGTCGGGAAACGGCACTTCGTGCCTATCCCGACCTACAACATCCCGGACATTCGTTAAAGCCCAACGTGTCTTCTCTTGCTCCGTCTCTAAATCTTTCAGTCTTCAGAAAACGTCACATCCTGCAACTCCGAGGACATCCCCTGCTCCCAGGTAGACCAGCCGGAATTCATGCCATAGGGTACGCGCTCAAGAATTGCCTCGATTTCATGAATCTTGTCATCGTAGATCTTGAATATCTCGGCTATACCCCAGGTCCATGGCTGTACCGGACCTGCCGTGACTTCGCGCCCGGCAGGCGTCACGCCATGCCTGAATTCCCCTCCTGAATGATCGAAGAACACAAAGGAATACACCAGGCCTCTTTCTTCATCAACAGCAACAAAGCGACGATCCCGAATCCAGTTGACGAAGAATATCAGCCCGGATTCAAACTGTTCCATGCAACTCCACTGGGATGAATAGACTGAAGCGTCTGATGGGTCCGGACGCACACTGCTTTCAGGAGTAGGTGCATTGGTACTGCGCATACCGTTTTCGATCCGGTCACAGTCATCGGCAAAGGGATAATCCATCAGCCCATCATTTTGTTGCATGCCAACGAAATACATATTGGCAATCTCGAGTAATTCCTGCCGGGTGTTACGCAGGTTTTCCGGGACCTCAGACCTGAATGCGGACCGGGGTCTCAAATCGCTAACGCGCTCTGCCGCCATGGTGCTGCGGACCACGAAATGTTCTGCTTCACTGATTGCACCATCTTCAATACGCAAACGCAGCGCCAGCATTGCCGGTGTCAGCTGTGTCGGGTCCCGGTGCTCCTCATAAATATTGCCTATAAAGGCCACCTGCTGGGCAGGCACATCAGTGACAAAAATACGGTAATTGCCCCGCCCCTCCATGGTTTGCCATAACCCGTCGCGCAATAGCAGGCGCTGTCCGTTTTCAGTGAAACGGACATCTGCAGTCATCGGCACAGCCTCGGGATTATTGTCGATAACAGCATCCAGATACTGGTCAACAAAGTTTTCCAGGCATTCCCTGTCACATGCCGGAGATTGGGCATATCCAGAAAGAGAAATAAAAATCATGACAACAAAAAAGGCGGATTCAACAATCCTGGATAATCGATTCATACCATTTACTCCTGCGTGCAATTATTCACACCGGATTAAAAAAATCGTACTCGATTTATGATGAAAATGACAGGAGAGACCGGAGCAAATCTATGCTGCAAAGCATCATAAATTGCACACAACATTACTCCCTGCAGGCCGATTGTGATAAATTAGCGCGCTTTGCAATTATGCCGTTTTCTTGGGGAAGAAGATTAATGACAAAAACGTGTAAAGCGCCTGATCCTGATACCAGGACTCCGGCATTCAAATTACCACCCAATGCAACTGACGCCCATTGCCATATTTTTGGACCAGGCGATAAATACCCCTATTCACCGACTCGCACCTATACACCACCGGATGCGGGCCTGGATGATTTCAAGAAGCTGCAAAGCATTCTAGGGCTGACCCGTGCCGTGCTGGTCAATGCCAGCTGCCACGGCACCAATAATGACCCGATCCTTGATGCCATTGCCCAGAGTGGCGGTGCCTATCGCGGTGTGGCCAATATCAATGACGACTTCACCGAAGCCGATATTGAAAAACTGCATGAAGGTGGGTGTCGCGGCTGCCGATTCAACTTTGTCAGGCACCTCGGCGGCATACCAGACATGGATAAGTTCCATAGTATAATCAACAAGATAAAAGGCTTTGGCTGGCACGTGGTACTGCATTTTGATGCCATTGACCTGGTTGAATTCCAGGACCTGCTGGATAATCTGCCGATACCCTACATCATTGACCACATGGGCCGTGTGCCAACAAAAGACGGGCTGGAACAGGAGCCTTTCAAAATCCTGCTGGAGTTTGCCCGTCGCGACAATTGCTGGATCAAGGTATGTGGCTCAGAACGCATCTCCTCCATGGGACCGCCGTTTACTGATGCCATGCCCTTTGCCAAGGCCATCATAGAAGTAGCGCCCGACCGTGTCCTGTGGGGAACAGACTGGCCCCATCCCAACATCAAGGAACATATGCCCAACGATGGCGACCTGGTGGACCTGATT
This sequence comes from uncultured Enterobacteriaceae bacterium, assembly GCA_964601805.1. Classification (GTDB taxonomy): domain Bacteria; phylum Pseudomonadota; class Gammaproteobacteria; order Pseudomonadales; family Pseudohongiellaceae; genus Eutrophocola. Next base: position 23,789 of record CAZROW010000044.1, on the reverse strand, counting down.
CCCCTGATGGCGCCGGATGAACCCACCCAGCAGCGCCTGCTGGTTGATAACCCGCATCGTCTGTACGGTTTTACCAACACGGACTGATACCGGTTTTTCCAACCGACCAGCTTCAACCAATCTGGCCTTTTCGTGACTGCTCATTACGCGTGTGATGACAGCTCCCGGAAAGGCCATTTTTGATTCTTAACTTCCACCAGGACACTGTTAAACTAGAACCATGAATAAAACAATCCTGATCACCGGTTCAACGGATGGACTCGGCAAAGAAGTGGCCCGCAGGTTGGCTGCCAAGGACTGGACGGTCCTGTTACATGGCCGCGATGCCAGAAAGGGCAACACAGTTCTAGAGGAATTACGGTCTGAGTCCGGCAATCAGTCTCTGCAGTATTTCAATGCTGACCTGTCTTCGCTGGCAGACGTTAAAAGGTTGGCTCGGGAAGTACTGGACTCCAGTGAGAACATTGATGTGCTCGTGAACAATGCCGGCATCGGTCCACGCACACCCGATTCACCACGCGAGCTCAGCAAGGATGGCATCGAGCTGTTTTTTGCCGTGAATTACCTGGCGGGTTATCTCCTGGTCAGGGAACTGCTACCCCGGCTTAAACAATCGGCGCCGGCTAGAATAATCAACGTCGCCTCACTCGCCCAGGCACCGGTGCAATTTGATGACCCCATGCTGGAAAATGACTACAGCGACGGGCTGGCCTACCGCCAGAGCAAGCTCGCCCAGATTCTTCACAGCTGCGATCTGGCACAGCAACTCACGGCAACCGGTGTTACTGCCAACAGCCTGCACCCTGCTACCCTCATGAACACCAAAATGGTACTGGACTCCACCGCCCTGCCGGACAGCATGACCACAGTCGATGACGGCGCGAATGCCCTGGAGTACCTGGTAACCTCTGCTGAACTGGAGAATGTCAGCGGCGAGTATTTCGACATGCAGGAAAAAGCGCGCGCCGATGACCAGGCTTATGACCCGGTTGCCTGGGAAAAGTTACGGGAACTCAGTGAAAATCTTGTCAACAAGGCTTTGGCCTGAACTCAAGACAGGAATAATCAGGAAAGAAAAATTTATTAGCGGAATAAAAAAAGGAGCTCAATTGAGCTCCTTTTTTTCAGTCGGATTTTCAGTCGGATTTTTAATCCAGCGTGGCTTCAGCCAACGGCTCTGTACCAATCTGAATGGAACCTTCAACGGAATCACAGTGCATGCCTGGTGCCGGTGGTGTTCTTTCCGGGCACTTGAACATGCCGCCTTCACGTGAACCGGCATTTTCGCCATTTCGCAACGCATGCATCCCTACACTGAATACCGTGCCCTGGGGAAATGAGTTCACTGAAACGCCCTGGCGTGCCATCTGGGCTGATCCGCCCATTTCAACAGACCAGATAATGGGTTCACCATTTTCATCCCGAAGGACGTTCTTGCGTTCCTCGTTCATGGGCGCAAAGAAAATCGCCAGATGGTTCGGCGCCGGATCCACACGGGTAACAACCCCGGTGAAAACACGCACATTCTGCATGTCATACATGGCAAAGGAATGATGCGCCTGCACCGGAGTGCCGATAAGTGCCGCTACTGCAAGGCTGGCACCGATAGTTTTGTGTAACTTGTTGATAAATTTCATTATTTACTCCTTCTCCCCCATGGTTTTCATTATTATCACCTGATTAGACTTACTCGAAGCTGAATATATCCTCTTCTTCAGGCTTTTCCATGTCCTGTTCGAAATATTGATCCCAGTAGTGTGCCCATGGGCGGCCATACATATCTGGAATTTCATATTCTATCACTTGTCCGTGCGAAACGGGTGTTGCTCTGCCATCAATCGGGAAGATTGACTGGATGCACTCCACGAAGACATAGGGGGTGGCATCCGGGTCATCATAGTCATTCTGCTTTTGCAGGTTTCTGACAATGCGGACCGGCTTAACCCAGACTTCCGGATCATAGAAAATGGTTTCGTGGTTCAGACCGGTAAAATTACCTGCGTCGTCATGGTTCGGCGTATAGATTTCGATGGTCTGCATCTTGCTGGAATGTTCCGGTGCGGCATGATTCTTCCAGCCCTGGATATTGGACGTCCAGGTTATCAGGGCATCTCCATCCCAGAAGCCAATGGTTTCACCATACCAGCGTGGGACATCTTCACCCAACCTCGGTACAACACCTTCGGTATTGAATTCACGACCAATATAGATGTTGGTGATGAAGTTGCGGGCAACACCGGCAACAATCTGAACCATGTTCGGTGTGACGGTAAAGTAATGTTCCCACACAGCAAACTCGTGGAAACGGCGGGTAAAACCTTCCGGCCAGCAATACTGTGACTGCCATTGCGGGGCATTGGTATTGCCATGGTGATAGGCTTCCTGCACGTAGTAGGTCTGGTACTCTTCAGTTAACAGGGACAGGATTGTGGGCATCTGGTTATAGCGCATCTTGTACCAGTACTCGTTGGTCCTGCCTGGATGCGCATAGATGCCAGTCCATTCACCCGGGACCGTGGCATAGGTGTGTTGGGTGGGGCCACCGCGGCTCCTGGTTTCTTCCAGCAGCGCTTCGTAATGCTCCTGGGCCGTTTCAAAAGGATAAGGGCTGACAATGGCCTCGACAGGATAATCGTTTTCACATTTGCCCCAGGGAGCGGTCGCAGGTGGATTGTCACCCATGATCTGGTTGCCGGTAGCATTGGCGCCCCAGAGATCCTCAATGGCAGCCGAGGAATTACAGCGGAAATAACGAGGATCCGACCACAGTTCACGGTCAGCGTAAAAATCATCGGAGGTAAACAGGTCCCGTTCCAGAGGTTCGACTCCCTCTGGCGCTTCCCCGCCCATGGCGCCGCCCAGGAAAGTTCGCTCTACACCTGGCTGGAAAAAGCCTCCTCGAAAAGTGGCACCTGTAACTTCATAGTCATTGGCATCAGCTGCCAGCGGCCAGCCACGCCCGACACTTTCAAAATCCATCTGGGCCGTTTCCTGGCCATAGGTGCCCGTCAGGGAGAGACTTGTGGTGAAAAGAACAGCGATTGCTGCCAGGGCGAAACGCCCCTTTCTGACTACTTGCATGTTGATCCTCTCTGTTTGCCGTTATCGGAATGGTACGGCAAATATAAGCGCTGAAGTATAAATTTCCTGCCGGTAAAAGGCCAATGCCAGGCACCCCCCGGAGGCAGCTCCAGGGGCTTGCTAGTTTTTCAGGCGGTAACCTGTTTTGAATATCCAGTGCAGTATGAATACACAGACGCACAGGAATACCAGTGTCATCACCATGCTGACCGCCACGTTGACATCGGAGATTTCGTAAAAGCTCCAGCGGAAACCACTGACCAGGTACACCACCGGGTTGAACAGGGACACCTTCTGCCAGAATTCAGGCAACATCGTGATCGAGTAGAAGCTGCCACCCAGAAAGGTCAGCGGCATCACGACGAGCAGGGGAATAATCTGGAGTTTTTCAAAGTTATCTGCCCATATGCCGATGATGAAGCCGAACATACTGAAGGTCATTGCCGTCAGTACAAGAAAAACGAACATGGAAAACGGATGCAGTATCTGCAGGTCTACAAACAATGCCGAAGTCACCAGGATAATACTGCCCACCATGACGGCCTTGGTCGCGGCAGCGCCCACATAGCCCATGACGATTTCTGCCGGCGATACCGGTGCCGACAGGACTTCGTAGATTGTCCCCGTGAATCTTGGAAAGTAAATGCCGAAGGAGGCATTGGAAATACTCTGGGTCAACAGGGTCATCATGATCAGGCCCGGCACCAGGAAGGCCCCGTAACTGACACCACCAATATCGCTCATGCGTGAGCCGATGGCGCTGCCAAAGACGACAAAGTACAGTGACGTCGATACCACCGGGGACACAATACTCTGCGCGATCGTGCGCCAGGTCCGCGCCATTTCAAACCGGTAAATGGCTTTTATTGCATAAAAATTCATTTTTTCACCAGGTTAACAAAAATTTCTTCCAGGGAATTCTGGCGTGTTTCCAGGTCCTTGAACTTCAGGTCAGCTTCTTCCACGGCATCCAGAAGGGCCGTAATATCAGAGCTTTCCTGCTGGGCGTCATAGGTATATACAAGATCCAGCCCGTCGTTTTTCAGCTCAAGATCATAGGAATCCAATGCACCGGGTATGGCCGCCAACGGCTCACTCAGGTGCAAGGTCAGGCGCTTGTCGCCCAACTTGCGCATGAGGGCATGTTTTTCCTCGACCAGCATCAATTCACCCTTGTTGATCACGCCAATACGGTCGGCCATTTCTTCGGCCTCTTCGATGTAGTGTGTCGTCAGGATAATGGTGACACCTGATTCTCTCAGCTCCCTGACTACCTGCCACATGTCCTTGCGCAGTTCCACGTCTACACCTGCCGTGGGTTCATCAAGGAACAATATCCTGGGCTCATGGGACAAGGCCTTGCCGATCATCACGCGGCGCTTCATGCCACCGGAAAGCGTCATGATCTTGTTATCCTTCTTGTCCCACAGGGATAATTCCTTCAGGACTTTTTCCAGGTGCGCAGGATCTGGTCCCTTGCCAAACAGGCCCCGGGAAAAAGCCAGGGTATTCCAGACGGATTCAAAGGAGTCCGTGGTCAACTCCTGCGGCACCAGGCCGATACTCGCACGTGCCTGGCGGTATTCCTTGATGATGTCATAGCCATTGACCGTGACACTGCCTGACGAAGGGTTGACGATGCCGCAGATGGTGCTGATCAGGGTCGTTTTGCCGGCACCATTGGGACCAAGCAAGGCAATGATTTCCCCTTCCCTGATATCCAGGCTGACATCCTTCAATGCCTGGAATCCGGATTCATAGGTTTTGGACAGGTTCTTTACTGAAATGACTGGTTTCATGTAGTTGTGTTGTACGTTTTGAAACTGCTAAAAGTGCAAACTGATGCCCGGACAGTGGTAATAATTAAACCCTGTCTGGCTATCACCAGGCACAAGTGTGGATTCTGGATAGTTACTACTGGAACTGGCAGCTGATATCGCCAGGGTTGGCACTGCAAAACTGCCTGAGAAAGCCATCGATGACTACGCAGGTTCCTGCGGTCATCACGGTATTCCCGGTCTGCGTGACCAGTTTGTTCTCGCTTTCCGTTTCTTCTCCGTCGACTATCGCTGAAGACATTGCCGGTGCTGCAACGGGAGATTCAATTGCCGTATCAGCGGTCATGCCTACAGTGCTTGTTGACTCTGCATCACGGGTATCGCCTTGCTGGGCAAACAGGCCTGCTGACAAGGCAGATAGCATCACTGTTAAAGTGATTCTGGCCAGTCTGGGAGGAAGAAATATACGCATAAAAATCAACATAGTGTTGGGTTTGTGCAAAAGTAACAGCATATCGCATGCCCGGTAATGTCACACCATTGGTGTTGACCAAACCGGAGCCAGCCCCGGCTGGCCGGGTGCTGGCTTGTATAACTACCTGATTACTGCTTGTTCTGTTGTCTTGTCTGGCGTCCTGTCAGGATCAGGTCGCCGGAACACTCAGGCCTTCAGCATTGGGTTCTGTTTCCGAGACTTTTGCCTTGATCGGTTTGTCATCATCCAGCTTCAGGAAGATGAGGACGATCGCGGCCAGCAAGGAGCCACAAGCCAGAACGAAAGCGACTGTCGGCAGGCCTTTGTCCGCATCAAACAGGAAACCGGCAAGAATTGGTGCCAGTACAGCCCCTGCCCTGCCCACACCGATGACAAAGCCCGTGCCGGTGGCACGCACATGTGTCGGGAAGGCGTAGGCAACAATGGAGTAAAGACCGGAAACACCGGCATTACCGAAGAAACCGGCAATGGCCGCCAGCAGGGCCATACGATCAAGATCCTCTGGTGTGCGGCCGAAAGCTGTTACGCCGATCGTGGTCAGCACCAGAATGCCAATTGTCAGCGGCTTCAGGCCAAAGCGTGCCGTCAGGATGCCGAAGGTAATACCACCCAGGGCACCGCCCACGTTGGCCCATTTCAGGACACCGCCAGCTGCCGCCGCGGCAAAGCCCATGTCAGAAACAATCTTGGGCGTCCATTTCAGAATAAAGTAGAACGTGGTGATGTGCAGGAAGTAGGCAGCAGTGACCAGCAGCGTGGTCACAATCAGGCCCTTGGAGAAAATGTCGCCGATAGACTTCTTGCGATCATCATCGGTAATTTCAGGCAAAGCGGCTATTGAACTCTTGCCGAGTTTGGCCAGGGAGTGATTGATTCTGTCCAGGGCATTCTCAGGTTGCTTGCGCGTCAGCCAGTGGACAGACTCCGGCACCAGGAAATAGACAAAAGGAATAAGCGCGGCGCAGACGATGGCACCAAAATAGAATACCGAACGCCAGTCAAAGTTCACCAGGAGGTATCTCTGGGCAATGTCACCACCGAACACGCCGCCCAGTGGATAACCGATCACCATCATGGAAATACAAAGACTGCGCCATTTGAGGTTTGAAAACTCCGCCACGGTCGCATTGGTCACAGACAACATGCCACCAATACCCAGACCGGTCAGTACGCGCCAGATACACAATACCAGCGGCGACCCTGAGGTTGTGGCCAGGAACATGCCCAGCGACATCACGGCTAGACAGCCCAGGACAGTCGGACGGCGTCCCAGCTTGTCGCCCACACCACCCAGTACGATGGAGCCGATGGCCATGCCGACAAGTTCGGCCGCCAGGACAAAGCCAAGGGCTGTCTGGCTCACACCCCATTCTGCGGCAATACCAGGTGCCGCGAAGCTGATGGCCAATACGTCAAACCCATCCATGGCATTAAGGAATACGGTAATGATCACCACGATTATCATGGCTTTGCTCATCTCGCCCTGGTCGAGAATCTGGCGTGGATCGGTAGCATTATTCATGGTAACTATTGTCCCCTGTTTAGGATAAAAAAATGCCCTAATATTTAATGGCGTACTAAATTCTTGAAACTATTTTTGAAACTAACCGGATATTCTTGTTTTTGGAACCGGTTTAACCGCTGAAGGATAATGCACCCGTGTGCACAAGACAAGGAATCTGTGGCCTTGGGCGGGGTTGTGGAATGTTCAACGAGGCTACTTTATACTCCCCCGCTTCCTAATACTGGCAGACCGGCAAACATTCCGTATGAAGCTTTTTTCGTCGTTGACCCCCCCAAAACTGGCCACTCTGCTCGCCACTGTCCTGCTCGGCCTGGCCGGCTCCATTCCCGTGTTGCAGGCCCAGGAGGTCTCTTCGCAGTCACTGGGTAATGACCTTACCCTGATCAGTGGGACAGGGACCAATATACTGGTCAAGGAGCTTGCAGACGGCTCTGCACTGGTCGTCGATGGCGGGCTGGAACAATATGCATCCCGGACCCTGGCCGCTATCAATGAGGCTACCGGAGATGCCAACATCTCTCTGCTGGTCAATACTCACTGGCATCCTGAACAAACCGGGCTGAACCGCGTCCTGGCTGAACGTGGTGTCACCATTTTTGCCCATGAAAACACGCGCCAATGGCTCACCACCGACATCACCAGGCCCTGGGAAAACCGGCGATTCGAACCGCTGCCCGTGTCGGCACAGCCCGGCGAAACCTTCTTTCACTATGGCACAATGGACGCCGGCGGCACCGAGGTTCTCTATGGTTACCTGCGCCAGGCCCATACTGACGGGGATATGTATATCTACCTGCCTGAAGACAATATTCTTCACGCCGGCGGCGTCATCGCCAATGACGGCTGGCCACTGGTCGACTGGTGGACAGGGGGCTGGATAGGCGGCCTGGTCAACGGCCTTGAAGTGCTGCTGGAAATTGCCAATGACGACACCATTATCATACCGGCCTCCGGCGCTGTCATGAGCAAGGCTGAACTACAGGCCATGCGGGATATGTACAACACCATCTTCCAGCGCATCAGTGAAGGCTTCAGGGCGGCCAACAGTGTTGAAGATACCCTGGAACAAGCACCCACGGCAGAATTCAATGCGATCTATGGCGATCCCGAGTCCTTCGTGCGCCGCTCCCATGAGAGCCTGGTGCCCCATTACACGCCTGACGCCTGACAAAACTGCCAGTGCTTCTTACGGCAAGCTTTCCAAAAATTAACCTGTTGATTTGATTCAATATTTTTCTTTTTTGCCCCGCGTGTGCAAGGGACAGGAAAGCAGGACGGTCAATGTGGGAAATATTGCGCAATATCCGGGTTCGTGGATGAAAAAAAACCCGGATTTCAGTAGTATCTGATGTCTGTGAAGCACCCGTAGCAACCCGTTGTACGAGGGTGCAGAAATTCTCAAGGGAGACCACCATGTTTATCAGCAAAAAGCACCTTTCACGCCGTACCGTCTTGCGGGGCCTGGGCACCAGTGTAGGCCTGCCGTTGCTGGATGCCATGGTGCCCGCCAGCACCGCCCTGGCGCAAACTGCTGCCAACATCCAGCCACGTCTGGGATTCGTCTATTTTCCCCATGGCGCGGTGATGGAACGCTGGATGCCGACAACCACCGGTACCGATTTCGAAGTTTCCGAAATTCTCTCCCCGGCAGCGGCTCACAAGAACAAGATGACCATTGTTTCCGGTTTGCGTAACAAGCCGGCGGAAAGCAATGATCCCCACGGCATCGTTGTCGGTACCTGGTTGCGTTGTGTTGCTCCCAATGATGTCAGTGACCCGGCCAAGGGCATCACTGCCGACCAGTTGGCCGCCCAGAAAATCGGCCAGGGAACAACCTTCCCCTCCATCGAGGTGGGTACTCCCACGGGCGGCCCCTGTGCACCCGGTTTTTCCTGCTCCTTCGGTAGCTCCATTGCCTTTCCGTCACCGGATGTAGGCCTGCCCATTGAAAACAATCCCAGGAAGCTGTTTTTCCAGTTGTTCGGCCAGGGTGACAACGCCGCCGAGCGAACTGCCATCGTCAATGAGACGGGCAGTATTCTGGACTCCATCATGGGCGATGCCTCATCCTTGCAAAAGAAACTGGGCGCCCAGGACATAGCCCGGGTTGACGACTACCTGGAATCGGTTCGTGAAGTCGAGCGCCGGGTGGAGATGATGAAAAGCCAGGACCTGTCCGATGTGGATATTCCACCCGCACCGGTTGGCATTCCCAGTAATTTCGAGGATCACCTGAACATCCTGTTTGATCTCATCGCCCTGGCTTACCAGATCAACCTGACCAATGTGGCTTCCTTCCTGATGGAAAAAGAAGTCAGCATGCGCACCTACGGCAACCTGGGTGTTACCGAGGCTTTCCATCCGCTGTCACATCACGGCGATGACCCGGCCAAGAAAGAGCGACTGGCCAGGGTACAGACATTCCACACACAGGTTTTCACCCGCTTCCTGGACAGGCTGGACAACATGCCCGAAGGCGATGGTACCGTGCTCGACAACTCGATCATCCTGTTCGGCTCCAACATGAGCAACAGTGACAAGCATAACCAGGACCCGTTACCCAACGCGGTCTTCGGACTTGGCGGCGGCACTATCCGCGGTGGCCAGCACCTGGCCTATGAGCAGAATACACCGCACGCCAACCTGCTGCTGACCCTGCTCAACCGGGCCGGCGTGGAGCAGGAAAGCTTTGGCGATGCCACCGGCGAGCTGTCTGAAGTCTGATCAGCCTCAGCCCTCACACCATCATGCTTCGTTTGCACCTACCGTTATTTATTTCCTTGTGCCTGCTCAATGCAGTGGCTTTTGCCCACGGCAATCTTGCCGATGTGGTAGCCGAAGGCAACCGCGAGCATGCCCTTGAGATGATTGCCGAAGGCACAGACGTCAATGCCGCGCAGTCCGACGGCACCTCTGCCCTGCTCTATGCGGTTTACCTGGGTGGCCAGGAGCTGGTCTCGGCACTGGTCAATGCAGGCGCTGATGTCAATCATCGCAACGAATACGGTGCCAGCATCATGAGCGAGGCGGCGATGCATGGCGATCCCGCCATACTGGAAATCCTGCTTGAACAGGGTGCCGATCCTGACCAGGGTAACCTGGAAGGCGAAACACCGCTGATGGTGGTAGCCCGCGCCGGCAATCTTGAGGCTGCCAGGTTACTGCTGGCACATGGGGCCGACATCAATGCCCGGGAACAGTGGGGCGGACAGACAGCAACCATGTGGGCAGCAGCCCATGGCCAGCATGAAATGCTGGCATTGCTGACAGAACATGGCGCCGACATCGACATGAAGAGCGCGGCACGCATCTGGGACCACACCATGATGAATGAGCCGCGCCCCAAGGACATGAACAACGGCGGTTTTACTGCCTTGCACTATGCTGCCCGGGAAGACTGCACTGAATGTGTCAGGGTCCTGGCCGAAGCCGGCGCCGACCTGAATGCCGTGGATCCGGACCGTGTCTCCCCCCTGAACCTGGCGCTCATCAACATGCACTTCGAAACAGCCATGGCGTTTATAGAGGCCGGTGCCGATATCAACCAGTGGGATATTTTTGGCAGGGCTCCCCTGTACAACGCCATTGACCTGAACACCATGCCAGTCGGCGGCAGGCCCGATATTCCCTCTGAAGATGTCATCACGGGCTATGATGTTGCCAGGGTATTGCTCGAAAAAGGCGCCAATCCGAACATGCAGCTAAAGCTGCGCCCGCCCTACCGCAATGCCGTATTTGACCGCGGTGCCGACAATCCCCTGTCAAACGGTGCAACACCCCTGATACGGGCCGCACGATCGGCCGACACCGACTCCGTCAGGCTTTTGCTGGAACATGGCGCCCTGGTTGATTTACCCAATGCCAGCGGACATACCCCATTGTTGATCGTGTCCGGCATCCAGTGGCCGGCAGATCCCACCCGCGGCCGTTTCAAAACAGAGGAAGAGAGCATAGAAACCCTCGAGGTATTGCTGGAAGCTGGCGCCAATATCAATGCTGTGACCGGTGATCCTGCCATCCGCCCTTCCCTGCAGCTCAACGCCGAGGATTTGTCGGGTGACCGTTACCGGGGTGCCTTCGCCGATGGCCAGACAGCACTACACGCTGCTGCCAAGGTGGGCTGGAACAAGATTATCAAGTTCCTGATCGACAAGGGCATTGCCCAGGAAGTGGAAGATGAGGCTGGTGTCACCCCCTTTGACCTGGCCATGGGCCGATATTCACCCGGATTCCTGCAGCCTCCTCCTGACCCCAACCTGGCCACAGCACAGCTGCTACAGGAGGAATGCATGAAAAATGACAACTGCAGCATTGATGACCCGGTCGACTTCGCCAACCCGAACGCCATTCAGTAACACCTGAACCGACCATCTCCGGTCACATTCCAGTCTGACTTTACGTACTACTTCATTGCGGTATGATGTCCCGCGGTATATTCACCCGCGGTATATTCA
>CAZROW010000044.1:0-12355 GCA_964601805.1 uncultured Enterobacteriaceae bacterium | reverse complement strand
GTACTACTTCATTGCGGTATGATGTCCCGCGGTATATTCACCCGCGGTATATTCAACGGAAGAATCCATGGCAATCGTCGCAGTCAGCAATCTGGCCAAGAAATATCCGAGACCGGACAGGAAAAACGAATTCTTCAATGCCGTTGACGGCATTTCCCTCAGTATCGAAAAAGGCCAGATTTACGGCATACTGGGTCCCAATGGTGCCGGCAAGACCACCACGCTGGAAATGATCGAAGGCCTCACTGATATTGATGGTGGTGAGGCACTGATCGACAATATCAACGTGACTACCCATCCTTTTGCTGTGAAGAAGATCATTGGTGTGCAATTGCAGGCCAATGAATATTTTGATCGCCTGTCACTGGCAGAACTGCTGGCCCTGTTCAGCAACCTCTATGACCGCAGTGATGACCCGGTGGAATTGCTGAAGAAGGTCAACCTCGAAGAAAAGGCCAATGCCAAACCGGCCAACCTTTCAGGCGGACAGAAACAACGTTTTTCCATAGCCTGCGCGCTGGTCAATGACCCCAAGGTGCTCTTCCTGGATGAACCCACAACGGGCCTGGACCCGCAAGCCAAGCGCAATCTCTGGGACCTGGTAAAAACACTGAATGCAGCCGGTATGACGATCGTATTGACCACGCATAACATGGAAGAAGCTGAATTCCTTTGCGACCGCCTGGCCATCATGGACCATGGCAAGATCATTGCCGAAGGTGAGCCCGGTGACCTGATCCTCAAGTACGCCCCGGAACCACCTGCAGTCCCTTTGCACGGCAACCTGGAAGATGTCTTCCTGACGCTGACCGGCCATGAGTTGAGGGAATAAAAATGAACAGGATTCTCAACCTTGCCAGGGTCATGCTCAAGATTCACGCCCGTGATCGCCAGGCCATTTTCTTTTCCCTGTTTTTTCCGCTGGTGTTCATGTTCATTATCAGCTTCGCCAGCGGTGGTGATCCCGAGCCCATTGAACTGGGCATCGTCAACAATGCCAACAACAACATGGCCACCGATTTCATTGCCTCGCTGGAAAGCACGCTGTTGTTCAACATCAATATCGCCGATGAGGACTCGCTACGCGAAGACCTGATTAACGGTGACAAGACCGTGGTACTGATTCTGCCCGAAAACTTCCAGGACAATGGCACCCCTTCCGACCTGACAGTACTGATTGATGCCTCACAGGTCCGCCAGGTGGGTGTAGTTTTACCAGTGCTGCGAAGTGCCCTGGTGGATGTCGAGCGCCAGTTGCGCAATACCGAGCCGCTGTTTTCACTGGAGATCGAGGATGTGCAGTCACGTACACAAAGCTACCTGGATTTCGTGGTTCCCGGTCTGCTCGCCTTCAGCATCATGAACATTGCCATTGCCGGCAGTGGCTTCAATATCGTTGAGTACCGTCGCAAGGGCATACTGAAAAGGCTGTTCGTGACGCCCATCATGCCACGGGACTTCATTACCTCGCTGGTCATGTCCCGACTGGTCATCTGCCTGGTGCAACTGACCGGCCTGATCCTGGCAGCCATTTTCCTGTTTGATGTGATTTTCGTCGGCAGTATCCTGTCGCTCTACCTGTTCATCCTGGTTGGTACTGTCATTTTCCTGTGCATCGGCTTTTGCCTGGGCAGTATTGCCAAAACCCAGCAAGCCATTATTGCCATTGGCAACCTGGTGACGTTTCCCCAGATGATTCTTTCCGGTATTTTCTTCCCCATTGAGTCCCTCCCCGACATGGTCCAGCCGCTGGCCAATATTCTGCCGCTGAGTTTCATCTCGACAGGCCTCAGGGAAATTGCCATCAACGGTACGGGCCTGATCGAGCTGATCCCATCCATCATCGGCATGCTGGTCTGGGCAGTACTCGCACTGTTGCTGTCGATCAGGATGTTTGTCTGGAAAGAAGTGGCCGCGTAAACAAGGCGACTCGGGTAAACAGTGGAAGTCCTATCGGCACACCAATGTGCCCAGTGGCAGGACCGTTTCGCTGACACGGGGATTGTCGAAGACGGCTTCACAATTTTCACTGCCCTGAACAACCTGCAGGCGTTCGGTCTCGTGATTCACCTCGGCCTGGAAGATACCGTTGTCATCGGTCATGGCGATACCCACGACATTCTGTATCACGGCATTGGCCACGGGTGAGCCATCTTCCCTCACCAGGCGACCGATGGCGATATTGATCACTTGTGATGACCAGCTCAGGTTAACCACGTTGCCCGGGTACATGGTTTCCCGGTATACCCGGTTTTCCAGGGACACCAGGGTATCACCCACGGCCCGCAACTCAACATCGTAGATCTGGTAGGGAGACACGGATATCAGCAAAGTATCATTGGCGCTCAACTGGCCACGGACCGAGCCGTTAACCAGGACATTGAAACGCGCTCCCTCATCAAACTGACCTTCCACCCTGACCAGGAATGCACTTTCCGAACGGCGCTTGCCGCCGATGGCACTGGCACGGCCTGAAGTGGCAAAACTGGTGCTCAGGCGACCATTGAATTCCACCATATCACTGGTTTCATTATAGCGTCCGGTAATATTGGCAGTACCCAGGGTAGTGTCTGCCGCCATGCGTGCTTCCAGGGAACTGCGCGTGTCGTAGTCACCACGCAGGGAATAGGTATATTCATTGCCAGTTTGCTGTCCCCTGTACCAGTTGGTCTCATAGCTGCCATACAGCCCGCTATCCCTGCTTGAAGCCTCATTGGCATAAGCAAGTGTGGGTGAATAAATAGTCGAACGACGATCATTTTGCATTGACCAGGAAAAGTTCCACAGCGCCAGGATTTCATCTTCATTTTTGGACAGCTCGAAAGTACTGCCCAGCATGCCGCCCGGCAATTGTGTATTCAGGGTTCGGTAGCGAATACCACTGTTCACCAGGCGGCCAGTGACTGGACGCTCGACATGCCGGTGAAACAGGCTGAAAAACCCGCTACGCATGGGGAATTCGACCGTGGCATTGTATTGCTGGTAATCCAGGCCAATCTGGCTTTCTTCCAGGCCATTAAATACCTGCCTACCGTTCAGCATGATGTTGTACCCCGGATTGCGATAGCGCATACGGAAATCCACACCCGAGGCGCCGGTATTCTCATAGGCGGCGTTGGCCTGCAACTCGAAATTCTGGCCCTGCTTGAACAGGCCCAGCTCCATGAAGCTGGTATCCTCAACCACCGAGAAACCGAGGCTGCCGCCAAGTGACTGCCCCAGGCGAAGGTTGTAACCTCCCCTGACAATAAGTTCATCCTCACCAAGACGGGAAAGACGATTGATATCCAGGTCATTCTCCAGGCGCCCGACGTGAATGAAATACAGAGGCTGGTCCGCCGGCGGAATATTAGCTGTCTTGGAATAATAGCGTTCCTCAATCGTGACCTTGCCCGCCGCATCGATAATACGCAGTTCAATCGTATAGGAGCCATTGGGTAAATCGGCTGTATTGAGTAACTGGTTACCCACGTTGTAATACTCGGAACTGATCAGGCGTCCTTCACGGTAGATTTCCACGCGGCTGCGCGTGGAAAAATACAGTTCGATTTCTGTGCCCAGTGAACGCTCAAGATCAGCACGGGTCAGCAAGGAACTGGCAAAGGATGCCCCGGCAAAGCGCTCGTTATTCATGAAACTGAAACCGTTGGCATTTTCCCGCATCAGTCCGAGCCGGTAATCCTTGCCCCTGGATTCCCTCATAAACGCCAGCGTATCGATATCAAAGCCTTCATCCGACACCAGGTTACTACGCATGGAGAAGCGGTTTTCACCCCAGGCAAACAAGGTGTTGTTGAACAGGTTGTAAGTGTTCACCTTGAACTCCTGGGAAGAGAAATAGGCCGCCGTCTGGTTCATGAATGACAGGCCGGCTTCCTGCGATTACAAAGGTTGGGGCGGGTCTGATTTGCCAGCCGCGAAAGGCTGATGAGGTGGAGTTGTTGTATGGTGGTCTAGCTGGCTTTTTCCCAGCTTTTGATTTTTCTGTAGAGGGTGGAAGGACTGTCACCCAGCCGTGCAGCCGCCTGGGGAACATTGCCGTCACACACGCGGATCGCTTCTTCGATGACCTGTTTTTCGGTTTTCCACAAGGGTTCAATCTGGTCCAGTGACACCAGATGCAGTGGTGGTGATGCCGTTGTAGCCGCAGGTACGGCATGATGAAGGGCTGCATCCGCCTTGCGCCTGTCCGGCATGGTCAGGTTGTTTTTGCGCCGCTCAACCCAGCCCCTGCTGGCGTCCCTGTTTTCACCA
Source organism: uncultured Enterobacteriaceae bacterium (assembly GCA_964601805.1). Lineage (GTDB taxonomy): Bacteria > Pseudomonadota > Gammaproteobacteria > Pseudomonadales > Pseudohongiellaceae > Eutrophocola. The sequence continues at coordinate 8,101 of CAZROW010000044.1, read as the reverse complement.
CCACGACGAATCACCTCGGGTAACATGTGTGAGGTGATCTCGGCAGCTGTGTTCATGATGACAATATTCTCGATGACATTCTGTAACTCACGCACGTTGCCTGGCCAGTTGTAATTCAGCAGCTGCTCTGCGGCGTCATCAGTAAAGCCGGCAAATGACTTACCCATTTCCTTGTTAAATTTGCCCAGCAGCTTGTCAGCAATCAGCAGTACGTCCTGGCCTCGATCCCTTAATGGTGGCAGGTCAATGGGCACCACGTTCAGGCGGTAGCACAGGTCTTCCCTGAAGCGCCCTTCCCTGACTTCCACCAACGGATCCCGGTTCGTGGCACAGACAAACCGGACATCCACTGATTGTTGCTGCTCACTACCGACTTTCTGGAAGGTGCCGCTCTGGATAAGGCGCAACAGCTTGGCCTACAGGTTCAGGTCCATTTCGCATATCTCGTCCAGGAACAGGGTGCCGCCGTCTGCCAGTTCTGCCGCACCGGTGCGATCCTTGACCGCACCACTGAAAGCTCCTTTGACATGGCCGAATATCTCGGACTCAAACAGATCCTTGGGAATGGCGGCGCAGTTGATTGGAATTAAGGGGCCGCTGCTGCGCTTGCTCACCTGGTGAATAGCCGAGGCGCACAGTTCCTTGCCCGTACCGCTTTCGCCGGTGACAAAAACACTGGCGTTGCTGGGGGCCACATTATTGATAATCTGGTACACCAGCTTCATAGCCGGTGAACTGCCAATGAAGTCACCAAAACCGTCTGCATCAAAGGCGTCGTTGTATGCCCTCAACGTGCTTGTCAGGTCAAACTCACGCAGCGCATTGGTGACGGTGACAAGCAGCCGGTCCTTGGTAAAGGGCTTTTCAATGAAATCAAAGGCTCCGTGCTTGGTCGCTTCCACCGCGTAATCAAGCTCGGTTTCGGATGTAATGACGATAGTTCGCGTGGGCAAACCAGCTTCGGTGACTTCCTTGAGAATGTCCATCCCGCTCACATCAGGCAGCTGGACATCCAGTATGAGAATATCGGGCACCTTGTCATTAAGTCCCGCCAGTGCATCCAAACCGGTATGGAATACCCTGACGTCATAGCCCATGGTATCCAGGTAACTTTGATACAGCAGTGCACTGGGCACGCTGTCTTCGACGATATATATCTGGACTGATTTGTTCATGGGCTGAAAGGGGTACCGCTCGTCAAGGAGACAGGTTGACCAGTGCGACGATTGTGACTCGCAGGGAAATCAGATTTCAACCCGTTCCACGACGGGAAAGACAACCACCTGGCCTATTTGTATGCGTGCTGCATCCACTTCCGGGTTGTACTGCCGGAACAGCCACATGGGCACTGAGCGCTGACGAGCCAGGTTGACCAGGAACTCGCCCCTGTTGATGCTGTGCTGCTCGGTTTCCCGAATACGCCAGCTCTGGAAGAAATCGGTTTGCAGGTTGCGGTGATACTCGCGACGCTGTTGTTCAAATTCAGCAATGTCCACATTGCTGAAATCCAGTTTCAGGCGCTCGCCAATGATGACAGGATCCTGGTACTGCATGCCGTTCAGACGGCGTATATCCCAGGCCCTGATGCCCAGCCACTCGGCATAATGCCCCAGTGTTTCTGCAGCCTGGATTTCGATGCTGTTGTTTGACACGCTGTAATCGGAAGGGTCAGATTGCAGGTCGGCCAGTAACTGCTCCTCTTCTTCCATGGCATTGGGGGCAACGGCAGTGGCACTGGTGTCGATCAATACCGGTGCTTCATCCTCAATCATCTGCTCCCCGGCATTCATGGCAATATCATCATCCGGCTCGTTAACCGCCTGTTCACTGGCTGCCACCATTGCAGCGGGTACGGTGTCGGCAGTAGATGGCCCGGAGGGAGCTTTCAATACCAGTGTCTGGCCGGGAAAGATAGTCCCGTTGCTATCCAGGTTGTTCAGCGCCATCACAGTAGCCAGCGGCACACTGTGGCGCTCGGCAATCAGGGACAGCGTATCACCGCGCCGGACTTCGTATTCCCCGGACTCTGGCACTGGCAAAGGCTCATTGCTGTTAACCACCAGGGTGGGTACCGAGCCATCCGGTTGCGGTAACAACAGGGTCTGGCCGATACGAATGGTATTGCGATCCCTTAACTGGTTGATGGCCACCAACTCGGAAATGGATGTCTTGTAGCGCTCGGCGATAACCGACAGGCTATCACCACTTCTGACGGTATAACTGACGTCTGGTACCTGTTCATTGTAAAGCGCGGTCAGGGGAATGGCGTTGATACCAGCAACCAGGTCACCGGAAAACGAGGCGCGATCGACTTTCAGCTCAAAGCCCTTCGGAATGCGCTTGGTGCCTGACCATACCGCCGGCTGCAAAGCAGGATTGTCCCGCTGCAAATCATTCAGACTGACACCCAGGGTGCGCGCAACCGTGGTGGCATCCACGAATGAGTCCATGGTGATACTGGTGAAATCGGGAGCACGGTCCATGGCGATAGGGCCAAAAAATTCTTCTGCGCGACGATCCACTTCCAGGGCCGCCAGGAATTGCGGATAAAAATTACGGGAGGCAAACCCGAAACGGGGACCACGATATTCTGCGATGATACGACCAATATCTGTTGAACCGACATCACGTACTGCCCGCGCCATACCGTTGGCACCATGGTTATACGCGGTCAGGGCCAGTGGCCAGGTGCCCAGGGCGTTATAGTTGTATTCCAGCAGCGCCATGGCACCGTTGGTCGCAGAATACGGATCCAGCCTTTCGTCCACGACGTAATCAGCACGCATGAATCGTTGTGCCGTTGTCCGGGTAAATTGCCACATGCCTGTGGCAGCAACACGGGAATAGGCTCCGGGATGAAATGAGGATTCCACGTGAGGCACAACACCCAGTTCGGGTGGCAGATTTTTACTTTCAATCACCGCGTCAATATGAGCGCGGTAAGCGCCCGACCGTTTCATGCCTGCAATAAAACGGTCAGACTGTCCCAGTTGCCAGCGCACATTTTCAGCTGCCTGCTCCAGGCGTTCATTGGAAGTATCACTTCCCCACAGTTCCAGTAATTGCTGCTGCGAGGCAGTCAAACCGGATCGTTTCCCGGACGCCAGGACCCGCAAATCCTTGCGAATGTCTTCACGGACAGAATTGATTGTGGCACGGTCACGATCCAGCTTGCGGTAAATCACGGAGAGGTCGTGGGGATCGTGGAGAAAGCCGCTTTGGGTGTCAGCCTCGGTATAGACCTTGATCCAGAAATTGATAGCCGGCCGGATATTGTCGGGAACTGGAAAATCAGCGCTCGCCGCAAGGGCAGAAAATGATAAATTTGCCAATAAAATCAATAAAATAGACTGAACACACTGTTTCACAGTCAATTTTACCGAACGACGTATTTGACGCATAAAAATACTGAAAGCGAAGGGTTTCACGCGGGTAGATTAAATGACAACAATCCGCTTTACAAGCAGGGGCACAGGGGCACAGCCCGCCTATAACAGGCCCTGCAGAACTTTATCAATATCGCCAAAGGTGTAGTTGATTGTCACATCGGCGCCATGGGGATGGTAGATATTGCCGCGAAAAGGAGCCGCAAGCACCCTGCCTTCATCATCCAGTATCCAGAATCCTGGCACGCCATAGAACTGTGTTTCCTCTGGATTGCGAAAAGCGCCCTGCCAACTGAACACTTCGCCATATTCAGCGCGCGGGGCCAGGTCGGGTGAGCGATTGAACATAAGCCGGAAGCCGGCATCCAGGTAGGGCTCAACAGGCAGGATGCCGCTGTCATAGGCAGCCATGGTACTGTCAACGAAAGCCTGGTGCGCTGACTGGTAGTCCTTGGATTCCGGCGCATCGATGAGGAATACCCCCTGCTTATGGCCCAGCATTTCAGAGTGGTAAACCGGTGCCACGCCCACCGCAATAAAATTGACCCCCATATCGGCGTACTTGCCGTGCAGTGTGCGCAGGATATGCGTATCTTCAAATGAATCAGGACACCACAGGTGTCCCGGCTGTCCACTGCCCAGGTCTCCACCGCCAAAGATAAACAGGACATTCACCCCAGATTCGGACTCTGCCAGCAATGACGACAAATGCACCTGGCTGCCGGTCTTGTCCGCCACGAATATCTCCGGGCTGATCACATCACCCTTTTCATAGGCAGGATCAAATTCCGCCGCAGAAACAGGACCACAAAACACCAGCAGCATCAGTAAATTCTGAACGAAGGTGCCGCAGGCGGAAGGACGCGAACGCGTCAATCCACGGGACAGAGTCTGGTGCTGCTGTATTCCAACTGCCATAAAAACCTCACGCTTTCATAAAATCCCGAATCCTATCCAAACCTATACTCTTTCCCTGAAATCCTGACGCCTCCCTGCTACCCTAAACAAAGCCTCTGAAGAATTCGAGAATAAGGTTAGTGCGTCATCGCATAAATCACATAGTTTAATCCGAACCGATAAGCCAGGGCCGTCATCGGCTCCGGATAGCAGGGGTCATCGGCATGTTCCCAGGCATCGCCCATGTCCATGTTGAAATTGATCGCCACCATCATCCTGCCTTCATCGTCATAGATACCTGCCCACTTCTGCGGGCCTTCGAGCCGGGCTTCCGTGGCGCCGCAATAAAACAGGTGACGTTCACCCGGAATCTGGGTGACCTGGTCAAGATCATACAGCGCATGGAAGATGGCATGGTCAGTATCCAGGTCAACGATGGGATAACCGGGCAATACTTTTTGCAGGGCGTTGACCACGATGGACCATTGATAGGTACCATGAAAATCATCGATTACCAGGAAGCCGCCACGCAAAAGATATTCCCGCAGTCTTGCCGCTTCTTCATTCGTGGGAGACCAGACACCCTGCCCTACCTGCTGGGCAAAAAGCCAGGGATAGTCATACAGGTCATCATCCATGATCTGCACGTGCTGACTGTCTTCTGCAACATTGATATTCGACAGGCGCCTGACACCACGGGTAAAGTGGTACTCCGCTGACGGGTAATCAATAGCCCACCAGCCGCGGCGAAAACCGAAACGTCCCCTGCCAGAAGCACCACCGTCTGCATACACCATGCGGGCCATGTGAAATTCAGCTTCCACTTTGCGGTCCGCATCAGGTGCCTGGGCTAACAGGACGGTAGAAACCAGCAACGTGGCCGGTAATATCAGGAGATTGAGCAGTCGTGATCTCATGCAACGGCGACAGATGAAAGGATGACCATAGTGTATACAGCATAACCAGTTTGATGCACGTAGTCACGGGATGGCTGGTGCCCGGGAACGGCTAAATGTTTTCCAGGCGTGTGACATCATATGCCGGCTCTTCATAGGGATGCGCCGCTTTCAAGGCGTCCACTACAGCATTGATCAGGTCATCCTCGCACACCATTTCGACCTTGTACTCGGGGAAAGATTCCACCTCGCCCTTTTTACCCAGGAAAGGGTCGCTGCCGTCCAGTCCCCTGAACTGGCCAGCCCCCAGAATCTGCCAGCAACAACTGTCATAGTCGCCTATTTTGCCAGCCCCGGCGTCAAACAGGGCCTGCTTGACGCTCTCAAGGTGACTTTCCGGTACGAAAAAATTCAATTTGACCATAGGCTTAGCTTACCAGTACCAGCTATTGAGAATAAACCGGAAGCTCAACCTTGCTTGAAAACGCACCATGGATCTCTCCAGCCATTCGTGGCTTTTGTCTGGCTAACGGCATCATGCCGCGGCCAAGGTCACCAACCTGGATCCTATTGAAGCCTTGCGCTTCGAATGAGAATGACCTAACGCTTCACGGGACGCTTCATCAATTTGCGCTGCAAGGTGCGCCGATGCATACCAAGGCTTCGTGCTGTCGCCGAGATATTACCCTGGTTTTCATCCAGCACCCGCTGGATATGCTCCCATTCCAGCCTGTCCACCGAAATGGGCTCATCCCCTGGTAGCACCTCCTGTTCCCGCCCTTCTACCAGCAGCGCCAGCAACTCATCGACATTGAGCGGTTTGCAGGCATAGTTTACCGCCCCTTTTTTTATGGCGTTGACAGCAGTGGCAATACTGGAATAACCGGTCAGGATCAACATGCGAATGTCCGGGTTAATCTTTTTCAAGGCCTCCAGGCAATCTAGGCCGGATTCTCTTTCAATCTTGAGATCGATAACGGCATAACCAGGCTGATGAGTCGAGGCCAGTTGAACTGCCTCTGAAATCGTCGTGGCTTTATAGATAGCAAAATTTTTCTTCTCAAGCGCCCTGCCCAGGGTTTCCAGGAAAACACTGTCATCATCCACCAGTAATATTTTGCCGGAGACGGTCACTGCACAGTACCTGCTACTTCCAAAGGCAGCACGATTTCAGTGATAGTACCCTGCTCTGGATGGGAGAGAATATGAATCCGCCCTCCCATACGGTTAATACTGGCCTGGCTGAGAATCATGCCAACACCCATGCCTTTTTCCTTGTCCGTGACAATGGCAGAGCCCAGGTAGGGAACAACTTCTTCATGAATACCCTCACCGTAGTCCCTGATCCTGATAAACCAGGAAGACTCATGCCATCCGGCTTCCAGGTCAACCTTGTCCGGGCTGGCATCGGCAGCATTATTGAGCATGTTCACAATGGCCTGCTGCAAGGTGGCATCAACCATGACTACCGGTGATTCACCGGCAGAGGTAATCGATACTGCCAGGGTGGTTTCTGGACGCAGCAGGCTCCACTGCTCTGTGATCTGTTCAATAAAATCATTCACGCTGCCAGGGCGGGCGGTTCCTCCTTCCTTGAGATTGGCCCGGCTGACCAGGTCCTTCAAAGAGCGCTTGCAGGCATCAAGTTGCATGGACAGGGTTTCAAGGTCCTTTTGCAAGGCCTGGTTACCCGGATAATCCTCTGTCATTTCATTGACCAGCAAGTCCATGGTGTTCAGTGGCGTACCCAGTTCATGGGCAGTCCCTGCCGCCTGGGTGGCAACGGCAAGAATCTGTTCATTACGCAAGTTTTCTTCCCGGTAATGATTCAGGGATTCCTCCTGGGTACGGATTTCAGCCGCCATTTTCACCACAAACCAGGTGATCAGCACCGCACTGGCCAGGAAATTGAACCACATGCCCACGACATGAAGGGTCAGCTGGCTTTCACCGCCATGCATGTCCATGTCAGCCGGCATCAGTGCGGGCAAAGGCTGGTAATAAAACAACAACAAGGTATAGGCAGCCAGCGAAATACCAGCCACTGCCCAGGTAAAGGTCCAGGGCAAAATTGCCGCCGAAATCGTGATGGGAACCAGGAAAAACGAGACAAAGGGGTTATTGGCGCCACCGCTCAGGTACAAAAGTAACGACAGGGCCAGCACATCAAACAGCAGGTGACATAAAAACTCCTTGTCACTGATGCTGGTCTGCCGCCTGGCCCGGTAAATAACCAGCCCATTGACACCCACGACCAGGGCCAGGACCACCAGGATGGCAAAGTAACTCAGGGACAGCTCAAGAATCACTCTCGCGTAGATCAGGGCAACAAGCTGGCAGGCAAACACGATCAACCTGATTAACAAAAGACGTTTCAGGTTGTGTTGGGATGCTGCCAGCGGAAAGAAGCGGGAGTCTGCCAAAGCGCTTGCCTGTCTTGTTGGAAAGGCGCCTATTCTCTCAGAAACCGGATAGGCGACCAATGCCTGTGGAAATCCGGTAGTGGCTCTTTCACAAAATGCTGAGAAGTCTGTTCGCGGCTAAAGCCGCTTCCTGCAGGGGGAAGATTTGTCGTGGGATGCAGCTTTAGCCACGAAAACTTAAAACTGGGCCTCTTGAGAGAACCGGCACTATTCAAAGGCCAGCTGGTAGCCCAGGGTCAACATGGACTCCATTTCCATCTGGACGCCGTTTACATCCTGGTTGATCGTGGTCTCATACTCCAGGGATACCCGGTGATTACCCGTCCAGATCGAGTTCAGGCCAACTCCCAGGTCCAGGCGATCACCGCCCTGGTTGTCCGGGTCGGCCGTCTGCACGGGTGTGGCAATGGGGCAGAGTGAAAGGAAAAACAGGATGCGACGCGTGGCTGAAGTCATCAGTGACATGGACCATTACTGCATTTGAATTAGCCAGATATTC
>CAZROW010000043.1:0-26441 GCA_964601805.1 uncultured Enterobacteriaceae bacterium | reverse complement strand
CCGTAATTTTCAACCACGATTAAAACCACTAGCCTATTCCTGCATGCTGGCAGCAGGCCTTGGCGTCTCTGGACAAACTTTTGCCCAGGAAGACCTTGAGGAAATCGTTGTTACCGGTTCGCGTATCGAGCGTTCCGGTATGAATACACCAACGCCGGTGACTTCCGTGTCTTCGGAAGAGCTTTCCAACATGGCACCTGGCGGGATCATCATGGCGTTGAACCAGCTGCCACAATTTTATGGCAGTACCTCGATCGAGGATTCGGGTAACTTTTTTGCCACCCCTGGTTCCGGTAACCTGAACCTGCGCGGTCTCGGTACCAACAGGACCCTGACACTGCTCAATGGCAAGCGGGTAGCCTCATCCACACGTTTTGGTGGTGTCGATGTGAATCTGTTTCCGGAAGCCCTGATTCGTAACGTGGAATCGGTGACCGGTGGTGCCTCGGCGGCCTACGGTACCGATGCAGTTACCGGGGTGACCAACTTCATCCTGGATACTGATTACACTGGTTTTACGGCCCATGCCCAGTTGGGTACGTCGGCAGAAGGTGATGGTGACAATAACGAAGCGTCCATTACTTTTGGTATGGATGTGGGAGAAAAAGGGCATATCCTGTTGTCCGCAGACCGATACGAACAGGACGGCATCTTCACCTATGAAGGCCGCGACTGGTACAAGGGTTGGGGCACGGTCAATACACCGGGCGGCCCTTCTGAAGTAGTCGCGCCTTACGTGAAGTCCACACAGGCAACCTTCAATGGCGTGATTTCTGCCCCGGGCACCTCCCTGCATCGCCAGGAATTCAATGATGCCGGTAATGCAATTTCGCCATTCGTGGAATGCCCCGGGGCCGGAGTTGGGCCCGCAGCACGACACTCTGCCCCTCCGGGCAGCGGCTGTAGTGGCGACCTGTTTGGGGCAGACCGTCCCACGGTGTCTCCGGATTTTGAGCGTAAGAACTACTTTGTCTATGCCGACTATGATGTGACGGATAACCTGAATGTCTTTTTCCAGGGCATACATGGCAACTCGGATCGCTGGGCGACCAATGGCGCCGGCCAGTTCCAGTTCGTGTTCTCACCCATGGTCATTTACAGTGGTAATGCCTTCCTCCCGCCTTCTGTACAACAGGTCATGGATGATGAGGGAATAGCCTCCTTTACCCTGAACCGCATGGGTCATTCCTCCGACCTGGCCAAGGGCGGTGCTGCTACCCAGCAGGACATCACCATGAACTCCGGTACAGTCGGCTTTGATCTGGAAATAGACGCCGATGGCTTTTTTGATGGCTGGCAGGTCGATGGTTATTACCAGAAAGGCAAGAGTGATACCGATGCCTACCAGCATGGTGGTATTCGTGTCGACCGTATCCACATGGCCCATGATGTAGTGATTGATCCCGCTACTGGCCAGATGGCGTGTAACGTCACCGTAGTGTCCGGTTTGTATCCTGATTGTGTACCCCTGAATCCGTTTGGTCGTGGCAACATGACTGATGCCGCCATCGACTGGGTTACCGGTTTTGATCCAGGTCAGCATGTCACAGTCCCTAACCTGTATTTCACCCAGTCCGGTTATTCCAAGGGCTACTCGGATGATTACGTGTCTGAGGCCGCCAAGGTCATTCGCTCTGATATCGAACAGGAAGTGTTCGAGTTCAACCTCAACGGTGAAATCTGGGAAGGTTTTGGCGCCGGTCCCGTGCTTGGTGCCTTTGGTTATCACTGGCGCGAAGAAAGCATGTACCAGTTGATGCGTTCCCCGGCTCTGCCTGACGGCAACCTGGATGACGGTCGTCCGGTACCGGCCAATGACCCGGCCCTGGGGATTCGTGGGCAATCCCGCGGTGATGTCAACAACTCGGTAGCCATCCAGTATTCCAAGGTGCCGAATATCGAAGGTGGCATGGATGTCAGCGAATATTACGGTGAGTTACTGGTGCCCTTGCTGGCCAATGACACCATTGAGCAGGTCAATGGCTCGCTTGCTGCACGCCGTGCCGACTACTCCGGTTCAGGCGGCATCTGGGCCTGGAAATGGGGTATCGATGCCCAGGTGACTGAAGAGCTTCGCCTGCGTGTCACCCGTTCGCACGACGTGCGTGCAGGTACCCTGTCCGAACGTTATGACCAGACTGGGGGAGCATCCTCCGTCGATGATCCGTTCCTGGGTAACCAGTCCTTCAATATCTTCCAGACCAGTGGTGGTGATCCCAATATTCGCCCGGAAGAGGCTGACACCATTACCGCAGGTTTCGTTTATCAACCGAACTGGCTGACAGGGCTTTCGGTTTCCCTGGACTGGTATGACGTGTCCCTGGAAGATGCCATATCATCTCTGACTGTACAGCAGGTACTGGACCAGTGCTTTGCAGGGGACGAGGGCCTGTGTAGCCGTATTGTTCGTAATCCGGATGGAACGATCAATATTATTTCCGCCAACGTACTGAACGTGGCCAAGTCCAATGTCAGCGGTTATGACCTTGAGGTGGCTTACAACACGGAAGTGGATTTCTTTGACTGGGGTGGTGCCGAGAGCCTGGGCTTCCGGGTGTTCTCCAGCTACCTGAAAGAAAATTCCAGCCAGGGTTTCCAGGCGCCGGTCATTGACCGTGCTGGCCAGACCCAGGGTTTTGAACTGCCAGAGCTGAAGATTACCGGTAGCATGAACTACCGCAATGGTCCGTTCTCCGGGTTCTTCCAGTTGCGCTGGATTGATGAAGGCGTCAGGAATGTACTGGATACAGAAGGTGTCGAGATTGATAACAATACCATCGATTCTGCCCTGTATGCAGACATGAACATGCGCTACGAGTTTGAGCTGGACCAGGGCATGATCGAAGTGTTTGGTAATGTCTCCAACGTCTTTGATGAAGACCCACCTGTGACACCAAGCTTTGGTCTGTTTGGTGGTTCATCAAACCAGACCAACTCCGGCCTGTTTGACCTGATTGGCCGTCGTTACACTGTCGGTGTGAGGTATACCTTCTAGACGCTGTAACAGTATCGAGTAAGCAAGAGTTGTAAACCCCGGGAGACCCCGCTGTGATTGTAAATCGCAGCGGGGTTTTCTTATTCTGGCAATTGCGAAATGAAGGTGCTGATGCGCTGAGTGAAGATATCCGAGTTGACCACGCTGCCATGACTGCCGGGTAATGTCGTGAATGTGAGCGGCCCTTGCCAGCCGGCGACCAGGTTGTCCGTATGCACATGGGGAACCACGCGATCAGTTTCTGCCTTGATAATGAGTGCGGGGGCGGTGATGGCCTCCAGGTAGGGCATGGAATCGAAATGGTGCCTGAGCAACAGGCCTACAGGAAAAATGGGGTAGCGTCCCTGGGCCACGGCGCGGATGCTGTCGTAGGGAGTGATCAGCACCAGTCCCCTGACCGGTAGTGAGGCTGCTACATGGGTGGCCACACCGGTGCCCAGGCTCCTGCCGATAATCACCGTATCGGCATAATCAAAACCGTATCGTATCCTGGCCATGTCAAGAATGGCCAGGGCATCAGTCTTCATGCTTTGTTCGCCCGGACTGCCAGTACTGTCACCAAACCCCCGGTAGTTGATCAAAAGGTAATTGTGGGGGCCAAACAGGATGATGTTATCAATCCGGCGTGAGAGCTCTTCGGCATTACCGCCGTAATAGACGACAGTGAGCCCGGACTCACCGGGAATGTACCAGCCATCCAGGGTTTGGCCGTCAACACTGAACGTGGTATCAAATTCGCTGAACACTGCGGCATCCGCAGCGTTTTCCGGATCGGGAAAGAACAGCAGGGCTTCCTGGCGCAGGTAAAGATAGGCCATGGCCGCGCAATAGGTGAATACGCTGATCGAGGCCAGCGTTACGAGCGTTCTTTTCAGCAGGGATTTCAACTTAACACGATTGGTCAGTTGCGTTACCAGGCAATCCGGGCTTGCCTGGTCACTCAACCTGTTTAGTCGCTCAACAAAGCATTATCAACATTGATCGGGTCAGGTATCACGCAATTGTCGATCTTCGCACATTCTTCCTGCAGGTAGTGCGCCGTGTCGAAGAAGGGTGAGGGGGCCGAGTCGTTGTATGCCGGGGGATAACGGCCCATGGCCAGGTCAAAGGGCGTATCGCCGTCTTCGTCCGCGACCTGCTGGCGGGCACCGTTTTCGATCAGGAAGCGGGCCACTTCGGTCCAGCCCTGCTTGGCCGCACCATGCAGGGCTGTCTGGCCATGTACCACCACTTCGCCCTCGTTGGCCGGATGCAGGTTCTTGTCACGCTGGTAGTCAACCGGGTCAACACCGGGTGGCAGGGCGGGATCACCGGACAGGGCATTGATGTCGGCGCCGGCCTCCAGCAATAACCTGATGGCTTCGATGCTCTGCTCCTGGGTGCGGAACTGGCCGCGGGTCGGGGAAGTGGTATGCCCGATGCCGGCAACAATCATCATGGGCGTCTGCCCTTCCATGTTGGGCAGGTCGGGCAGGGCACCGTGGTCCAGTAATAGCCTGGTGCTTTCGATATCCCCGCCTTTGACTGCACGCATCAGGGCCGTGGCGCCGGTAGTCAGTACCTTGTCGGAGCCGCGGTCATAAATGGCATTGCGCAGCGGCGGTACCATTTTCAGTTGAATATTCGGGTTGGCACCGGAAGCCAGCAAGGTGGCGGCAATATCGTAGCCCGTGATGGTGTCGGAAGAGGGGATATCAGGCCTGCCTCCGGTGGGCAGGATGTGCAAGTCAATGGCATTGAAAAGCGGTGTGCGGCCATAGATGTCCCACTTGTCGATATTCGCACCCGCATCAATCAATGCGGCTGCCGTGGCGAAATGCTGGTTCAGCAGGGCCATGTTCAATGGTGTTACCCGCTCAGGATCGTGGGCATCCAGGTTGGCACCGGCCTCGGCCAATATGGTGATACATTCAGTACATCCCTCGCGGGCAGCAAAATGCAGTGGCGTGAAGCCACCTCTATTGAGGTGTTGTGGCCGCGGTTCATTGAGTGTGGTGCGGTCCCAGTTGCGGATAGTGCTGACACGGTTGACGTCAGCACCCCGACTGATAAGCAGTTCCAGCATGGCGGGCTGTTGTTGTGCGGCGGCCCAATGCAGGGCGGACTGGCCCCCCCAGTGTTCAACGGCATCTATTTCTGCACCATGATCCAGTAACAGCTCTGTCGCTTCCACCAGGCCCGCACGGGCAGTATTCATCAGCGGGGTTTCACCTTCGGGGTTTGCCCAGTTGGCATCGGCGCCGTTTTCCAGCAGCACCCTGAGCACGTCAGTGTTACCGATGATGCTTGCTTCAAGGATGGCCGAGGTGCCGTAGTCATTCACCGCATTGGTATCCGCGCCAGCCTCAACCAGGGCTTGGACCAGTTCGGCATCACCCAGGTAAGCGGCATACATGAGCGCCGTTGTGCCATCCGGCCGTGTTGCAGTCACATCGGCACCAGCTGCAATTTGGGTCATGGCAGAATCCACCTCGCCGCGGGTCAGCAGATCCACGACCTTGTCTGCCGCCAGAGCGGGATAGCTCATCAGGGCTGCGATTATTAACAATGTCACTTCTTTAAACATGTGGGGTCCGGTGCATCTGGGTCCTGTAACGGCGAAATTGCAGTCTAACAAAAAAAGACCGGGTTTTACCCTGCAACTTGCAGGGTGTGAAATGCCCGGAATTGCGGCCGGAGTCCATGCCGGACTGTAAGCATTGTAGGCAGGATCACCTGGATTGCCATCCTCCGGGATTTGAATTAACTTGCCTGTCGCTTCATCAAAAGCTTTAGCACCGGAGACATGATATGGCCGAGACACGTGCCAATCCGCTGGTAGACAGCGGCAAACCGCTGTTTTTTAAAGTAGGTAATCCTGAGGTAGTGGGATTCACGGCGCCGGACAATCGGCTGGGTGAGGCGGTCAGGTTATGCGTACGCTCCCTGTCGGTCATGCAGAAAGAGGCGCTGGTGGCAGCGGCCAGTTCGGGAACAGTCTGGCGCCTGGCCAGTGATGAAGGTGCTTACCTGGATGGCCTGGATGCTGCACCGTGTCCCCTGTCATTCCTGACCACCGGCATGGTCTGTTCCTACATGAATGAAATCCTGGCCCTGGCAAGTCAGCGGGATATCACTATCAATAATATCCGCCTGGTCCAGGATAATTACTACACCATGAAAGGCTCGGCGCTGAAAGGCACCATGACCGGCGGTGCAAAGGATGTAAAGCTGGCAGTACAGATTGACAGTGAAGCTGATCGTGAAACGCTGAATAAACTGGTGCTTGATGCGGTGGCCGCATCACCGCTCAACGGTCTGATGCGTGGTGCACTGGAAAGCCTGTTTACCCTGAGTCACAACGGCAGTGAAATTGACACTGACCGGGCCTTGCCGGTCGGCAAGCCGGCAGAAGCAGACCCCGGGGATCATTTTGACAAGGCCTTGCCCACAGAGGATGACTGGAGTGGCTTGTTACGCAAGGGTGGGTTGACGCCCAAGTCTGAAGAAACCGTGACGCTGGCCGGTGACAGTCTCAAGGAAGAGCAGGATCGGATTCTGCATGTTCGCGGAATCTGCACCTTGCGTGAAGATGGTGTGAAACAGGTTGAGCAACAGCTGTTTAATCCTCATGGCTCCATTTTCTATTTCCTGTGCGACGAGGCACCGGAAAATGGCGGCAAGGGCCTGGCACCGGATGCCGCGAGCTATATCTCCGCGGGCATCGGCTTTTGCTTCATGACCCAGTTCGGCCGTTATGCAAAGATTGTGAAAAAGGAACTGGAGGAGTACCGGATATTGCAGGATGCCCATTTCTCAAAAGGGGGCGCCAGTGGTGGAACTGGCAAGGCAGGGACAGCTGATCCCATCGAAACCCATGTCTACCTGGTGACAGGAGAGGATGATGATTTTGCCTGCAGGGCGCTGGATATTTCGGAACAGACCTGCTTTTTGCATGCCTTTTGCAAAACCGACCTGAAGACCCGGGTCTCCATAGAGGAATACCGTTAACGCGTTTGCCTCGGGCTCAGATTTTCACCTCGATACCCTTCGAGTTGAGCCAGGAAAGCGCTTCATCCATTTCCCTGACGACACGTGATTCAAAATTTTCTTCATCAGCCTGGATGTTCCACATCCTGGACATGCCAAAGAGAAAATCATCCCTGGCGACAACGCAGGCATATTGTTTGCAATCACGCTCGGCCTTTGTGTCCATATCGGCGAGAGTTTTCATATCTCTTGAGGACACGTTGAATTCGGTTACATCGGTAAGGACGAGTAACTGGAACTGGAAATCCTCCTGAAACTCATGGCTATAGATTTCCTTGTTGACTGCAATCAGTTGCTCGCCAGTGACGATGTCCTCGTGCCACAGGATGACACCATTTTTACGATACTCGGTTTTGACGGGCATAGTCGCCTGCTTCCATGTGAGCGTTTTTTACAGGTTGTCGGGATGCCAGGGCTCTGCTTCCAAGTGGGCTGATATTATTGGCAAAGCGGTATTGTATCAATACGGCTGTTTTGGCTTTCAGTCTTTGCAAGGGGGTTTGTAAATCCAGTATTCTAGCTGTATTTAATGCTGGCTGACTGCGACGGTGAATGGTATTAATAGACACCTGATCCGTCACAGAATAATCAAAACAAGTCATAATAATTACAAAAACGATTAGCAAGAAGGGGAAATACAATGATCCGCGCTGTATCAAAAACAGCTCTGGCCTGTGCAATGGTCCTGGTCTCTGCGCTTGGCCTGGCCCAGCCGCCAGTCAGGGCGCCGTTACCGGAAGTGGTCCAGCCGCCGCGGCCGTTTGCCAATTCCACGGAACACTACGAATACCTTTACAACTACCATAATGGCGGCACACAGCATACCTACGAGAGTGTGCCGAAATGGGAAGGTTTGTGGGAAGCTGGTGGCAACAATAGTGGCAACCAGTTGTTTCTCGAGTCCACTGATGGTTCTCCCGTGGGCCCCTTTGGCGGTGGTGACAATGTTGTCATCAAGGAAGGCGTGCTGACACCGGAATATGAAGCGGCATTCAAATACCGCCGTGACCTGGGTGTGGACTATGACCGCCTGACATCCTGCGAGCCTGCCGGTATGCCGCGCTGGCTGCTGGAGCCCTACGTGAGGGATTTTTTCAACACGCCGTCACAGTCCTTGTGGACCAATGACCTGGGCAATGACATGCGCCGTGTTTATATCAACCAGGAACACAAGAATATTGACGGCACCCATTATGCCGCGGGCGACTCTGTCGGTTTCTGGGTGGATGACATGCTGATCGTGCATACCGTGGATATCTTTCCCGGCGACTACTTTCGCGGGACACCCCCGACCAGCAACCAGTTCGAGACCGTGGAAGTCTGGCGCATGGAAACCCTGAATAACGGCACCAAACGCCTGGTGAATAATGTCACCTTTTACGATGAACTGAGCCTGGTCAAACCCATCACCGTGGTCTACGTGTATAACCCGCGCCCTGACCTTGAGGCGCAGGGTTTCAGGATGCGTTACTGGGAGTGTGCCCAGAATGACAATACCTACCTGACGTTTGATGAAGACGGGCGTCCCTCCACCCAGTACCGTCTGCCAGGTGAACCCGGCTATGTTGATCCCCGTGGGCTCAACCGCCTGCGTAATCCGGATCTGCCACCGGACCTGGTGGGTCAGGAAAAAAGTCCCATATTCAGTGAATCAGTCCAGTAAGCCCTGGAATTCAAGGAGAAAAACATGAAAACAACAAGTCGAATGATTGTCCTGGGGTGCTTGCTGCTTACCGCCATGGAAAGTGCCATTGCCCATCACAGTTTCGCGATGTTCAATCGTGACTCGGAAGTCCTGCTGTCCGGCAAGGTCGTGCGTTGGGCCTTCAACAGTCCGCATATCGCCATGTACATGGAAACAGAAGATGGCACGCTTTACAGCTTTGAAGGTGCAGCGCCACCCTCACTGATGTCCCGCTCACCCTCCATGAACGGTTTTACCTTTCAGCCCGGCCAGGAAATCCAGGTGGTCTATTGCCCGCTGCATGATGGCCGTCCCGGTGGTGCTGTTGGTTACATCATTGACGCTGATGGTGTGTTCTACAGTCCCAATGACGGTGGCTGTGGCCCGAGCCCGAAGTGGAAAGAGTGGGTTGGTATGGGTTACACCTCGCGTGCCGAGGCTGAAGCTGCCGAGTAAAACCGGTAGTCAGGGACACCCTGTTAATGTTTGGTTTGGACTAATCGCTTCTATGCGCAATCTCAAACTTCTAGCCATCATCCTGGGGGGGATGGGCATGGTCTTCAGCCTGCCACTTGCCGCCCAGCATGAAACTGCCTCTGACCTGGTCAGCGGTGAGCGCGCGTTCCGTGATTATTGTGCCAACTGTCATGGCCCGGACGGCGACCTTATTGCACAGGTTGACCTGGGCCATAATAATTTCCGCCAGCCCTACACCGACGCACAACTGGTCGGCATCATTCTCAATGGCATACCCAATACACCCATGCCGCCCACGCCACGAGTGACCGAAGAGCAGGCCGCCATGCTGGTGGCTTACCTGCGCAGCCTGGGAGATAACAACGATGAAGGTACAAGTGGCGATGCTGGCCGGGGCAGGGCATTGTTCACCGGGCGGGGAGAGTGCATGGACTGCCACATGGTCAATGGCGAGGGTTCGGTCCTGGGGCCTGACCTGAGCAGTATTGCCCTGGTGCGTTCATCAGCAGAACTGGAAGCCTCGCTGGTAGAGCCTGATGCCGTGGTGCAGCCGGACAACCGTTTTTATACGGTGCAGACCAATGATGGTGAACAGATCAGCGGTCGGCTGCTGAATCATGATGCCTTTACCGTGCAACTGCTGGATGAGAATGAGCGCCTGCGTTCATTTGCCAGGACTGATCTCCAGGCTTGGGGATTCAGCGCGCCCGGCATGCCGTCACTGGCGCAGAATTTTAACGAGCAGGAGATTGCCGACCTGGTGGCCTACCTGGCTACACTGCGCAGGGGAGCCGCGCCATGAACACGCGTATCAGTATTCTTCTGCTGGCACTCTTGATCAGTGAAGGTACTTTTTCACAGGTCAGTTTTGACGACATACTTGAAGCCAGCAACCATGATAATTGGCTCAGCTATTCCCGTTCCCTGGACAACCAGCGCCACAGCCCCCTTACCCAGGTCAATGCCACCAATGTTGATGAACTAGAATTGCAATGGGTCTGGCAGGCCAGGTCCCTGGAAAAATTTGAAGCCACTCCCCTGGTGGTAGATGGCGTCCTGTATACCGTGCAGGCACCCAATGACGTGGTCGCCCTGGATGCGGCCACCGGGCGTATTTTCTGGACCTACCACCATGAGCCCGCACCGTCACGCACCTGTTGCGGACGCGTGAATCGCGGCCTGGCCATCCTGGGCAATACCCTATTCATGGGTACCGTGGACGGGCGTCTGCTGGCCATCGATGCCCGCGCGGGCAACCTGATCTGGAATACCGAAGTGGCCGATGCCGATGCCCTGTACTCCATCACCATGTCCCCCATGGTGGTGGAAGATAAAGTTTATATCGGCACCGCAGGCGGCGACCTGGGTATTCGCGGGTACGTGGCGGCCTTTGATGTGGCCACCGGAGAAGAAATCTGGAAAACCTATACCATTCCCGGTCCCGGAGAATTCGGCCATGACTCCTGGTCAGGCGACTCCTGGCTTACCGGAGGTGCTGCCATCTGGAATGCCGGCGCCTATGACGCCGAAGCCAACCTGGTGTACTGGGGCACCGGCAATCCGGCCCCGGACTGGGATGGCCGCACCCGTCTTGGGGATAATCTCTACAGCGACAGCGTGGTGGCCTTTGATGCCGATACCGGTGAGATCCGGTGGCATTACCAGTTCACTCCCCACGACGAAATGGATTACGACTCTACCCAGGTGCCTGTACTGGTCGACCGGGAATGGAACGGCGAAATGCGCAAGCTCATGTACTGGGCCAACCGCAACGGGCTGATGTATGTCCTTGATCGTGTTACCGGGGAGTTTCTCAGCGGCAAACCGTTTGTCGCCGTGAACTGGATGACCGGTTTTGATGAACGCGGCCGGCCCATTCGTGCCGAAGGCATGTTGCCGACACCGGAAGGCACGGTGATCAGGCCCCATGTGCACGGGGCGATCAACTGGGCGCCAACTTCCTTTAGTCCGACCCATGACAAGTATTACGTGGCCCACTGGGAAGACTCCGGCATCATGGCCATCGAGGGACAGTTTCCCCAGTCCCTGGGCGTCAACCGGCGCCAGACCACCATGGGCGATGTCGCCCTGGAACCTTTCCTGAACAATAACGATGAAGCCTGGGGCGTGATTCGCGCCTACGACCCGGACACGCTGGAACCGGTCTGGGAATTCGACATGGGCAACATCACCTGGGGTGGAGTGCTGTCCACTGACGGCAACCTGGTCTTTGGTGGCGGCAAGGATGGTTATTTTGTTGCCCTGGATGCCGATACGGGTGAGCTGTTGTGGAAGGCATCACTGGGCGGACAGGTCAACGCCGCGCCCATGACCTATGCAGTTGGTGGCAGGCAGTACATTGCCATTGCAGCAGGCACCGCCCTGTTCACCTTTGCCTTGCCGGACTGACTACTGCAAAGCCGCGATATTAACCCCAGGTAATCTCACTCTCGTTGGCCACCGCGGCTTCCAGCATCTCTTGCAGGGGCAGTGAGCGCTGGCGCAGGCTGATACCGCCGCCCCTTTTTTCTTCCTTGTCGTCCTTTTCGTTCCCTGTTTCAGATTCGCCCACTGGCCCGGTCATGGCTGTTCGCAAATTTTCCAGTGCAACAGCCACGCGTTCCCCGGTAATGGCTCCGGGGACACGGCCACTTTCACCCATTGCTTTGAGCAGGGCGACCCCGACATCCCCGAACATGACGATGTCGTGGAAATGTCGGCATTTGAAAGTGACCAGCATGGTGTCCTCCGGTAATTATTGAGTGTGATGGTAAAGCCCGGACCATAACACACTGCTGAGGTTATGCCGCCTGTATATTCGTGGTGGCCGGTTCTTCAGCATTGCTGACGTCACGCCACAGCAACATGTCACCCACCCTGGCCGAAGCGCCGTCGTAGAAGCCGTTGGCTTCCTGGAAGTCTTTTGGATTGCGGAATGTGCCAAAGAGCATGTCAAAGACCGGCAGGTCCGAATAGTTATAGCGATGCACGCCGCGGCCATGGTGCAGGCTGTGGCTTTCCGGGCGCTGGACAAGATAGCCCAGCCATTGCGGTGTTTTCACATTGGTGTGCTGGAAAATGCCCAGGAACATGGTGATAAACAAAAAGTAGGTCACCGCCTGTGCCGGCAGGCCCACGACCAGGCTCAGGCTGAGACTGCCGATGAAGGTAAAGCCGATCATGTCCAGCGGGCTGAACCAGAAGGCACCATAGGTATCCAGGCGCTCGGCACTGTGATGCATCTGGTGGAACGAACGCCATAACCAGTTGGTCTGGTGCATGGTGCGATGCCACCAGTAAATCCCGAGTTCATAGACGCCAATCCCGACAGCGGTGGCTGCGAGGACGTTCATGTCGGACAGGTCGAGCAACTGGTATTCGGCCAATGTGGCATCCCACAGCAGGGGCAGGTAGGACGACAGGTAAAAGTAGATCCCGAATGAGACCAGCGCACGGAGTATCCAGCCCCTGATCCTGGGCAAGGTTTTGCCCGGTGTCAGGGCTTCCCAGGCCATGAGGCCCGCGTAGAGGGCCAGTATGCCCAGCGAGATCGGGTCCAGCAGTATTTCCAGTGGTGTTGGCATGAGTATTCCCTCCATGTTGTTCGGTTTTTGTATGTCATGCTGGAGTGGCATTATCGGCATCGAGCCGCCGGGAACATGAATTGAAGGTAACGAATACGTAATATTTCGGTAATATCTGTAGTTTTTCCGGCAGTTTTCACTATAGTGCGCATCCGGAAACACCAGGCAATAGCAGGAAGCAGTATCAGGAAAAGGGCATGCAATACCGCATCAGCGACATGATTATCGATACCGACCAGTTCAACATTACTGGCGCGGTTGGGGAGGTCGTGGTTGAGCCCAAGGTGTTTGACCTGCTGGTCTATCTGCTCGAGCACCCGGACCGGGTCGTGTCCCGGGAAGAATTGTTCCGTGAGGTCTGGCAGGGCAGGGATGTCTCGGATACCACCTTGAGCAACCACATCAAGAGTGCCCGCAAGGCACTGGGTGATAACGGTGAGAGGCAACAGATCATCCAGACAGTGCGTGGCAGGGGCTATCGCCTCGTGGCGCCGGTGTCTGCCGGCACGATGGAAGAGTCGGCGGTCGATCCTGCCGGTCTTACCCCGCCGGCTGCTGCCGGGGAACGCATGCCGAAGCCGCCGGGTATTCCCTGGTATTACTTCACCCTGCCAGTGGCGCTTTTCCTGGGATTATCGGTAGTGGCGTTCTCCCTGCGCGAGAGTGTGCAACGCACGGAGCCGGTTATTGAGATCGCTGGTACACCCGCAGTCCAGGCGCCTTATATCCTGGTGGTCCCGTTTGACATCCTGGGGGCGACCGAGGCCATTGACCGCTCTTTTGCCGACCAGGTGACCCGGGAAGTGATTTACAACCTGCGCAAGATTTCCGGTTTGCGCGTGGTACCGCCGCCTTCAGCCTTTGCCTTCAGCACCGACAAGACACGCGAGACCATTCGTCAGCGCCTGCCAGGGGTGCGCTATGTGCTTGACGGTGCCGTGAGTATTGGTGCCGACAACTCGGTACGCATCACCTCGGAACTGGAAGACCTGGCCAGTGGTGACCTGGTCTGGGATGCCCAGTACCAGAGCCGTGTCGACAATACCAATTTCTTCAGCGTGCAATCGGAAATTGCCGCTTCCGTGTCAGAATCGCTGCAGGTGGTTGTTCTTGATGAGGAGCAGCGGGCCCTGGGCGAGCTGCCAACCACCAGCCTGGATGCCTACGAAGCCTACGTGGCAGGCAGGGAGCAGATGGATCTGTTCAACCAGGATTCCCTGCATCGTGCCATCGGCCTGTTTGATGAAGCGATCGCCCTGGACAACGAGTTTATCTCCGCCTATGCGGCTCGTGCCGATGCCAACCGCATGCTGATGACCTACTTTGAACCACCCATCAATATGCTGCAGGCCGTCGTTGATTCGGTGTCCGATGCGCTGGCACTGGATCCCGGGTCGGCCCAGGCCTTGTCCTCACTGGGCATGGCCTATGTCCTGGCATGGCGCTGGCAGGATGCCTGGACCATGCTCAATGCGGCCAGACAGCGCGATCCGGACCTGGCCCTGACCGAGCTGGGGTTTGCACTTTATTACTCCGGGCTGGGTGACCGGGACAATGTTATCCGTTCAGTGGAACGGGCCAATCGTATTGATCCGTTGAATATCGAGCTGGCCGACTGGGGACAGTGGGCACTGGCCATGGTGGGCGAGCTTGAGGCGGCGCGGTACTGGGGAGAAGAGAAGATGCGTCAGCATCCGAATGTGGGCATTGTGTTCACCGGTTCCAGTGTCCCGGCTTCCATTGCCGGTGATCATGAGACCGCCATCACCCTGGCTGAAACCGGACTGGCCATGGATCCGGAATCGCCCATCGCCATGATCACACTGGCACAGATTTACGGGGCGGCCGGACAGGTCGACAAGGTGCAGCCACTACTGGACCAGGCCGAAGCCATCGGGGGTTATATGTGCCCTTATGAAACCGCCGTGGCCTATCTGAACCTGGGTGCTATCGACAAGGTGTTTGAGCTGCTTGATGAGGCCTTGTCCTATCGCTCTAATTGCCTGATATTCCTGCGTAATGATCCACGCATGAGACCGTTGGAAAGCGATCCCCGTTACACCATGCTCCTGGCTCGTGTAGGACTTGATGATACGGCGATTGCCAGCTATAACAGGTAATCGGTTTACGGGATTACACAGAATATGTTGAAAAGCGCCAGACGCCTATGCCAGGCAAGGGCAATGAAATTCACCACGACATTACTCATCGTGTTACTGGCCAACGTGTCCAGCGCCCAGGATTTTCCTGCCAACGCACCCATTCCGGATCGCATCCAGCGTATTATCGACGGGCATAACCTGCCCGAGTCCAGCTTCAGTTTTTATGTGCAGGCCGTGGGTGCCGATGCGCCGCGTTTCGTTTTCAATGCGGGCAAACCCATGAACCCGGCCTCGGCCGTGAAAACCATCACTACTTTTGCCGCACTGGAGAGCCTGGGCCCGGCCTTTACCTGGCAGACCGAGCTGTACGCACTGGGTCCCATTGAAAATGGCGTATTGCGGGGCGACCTGCTGGTCAAGGGCGGCGGTGACCCGTTCCTGGTGGAAGACCAGTTACGCGGCATGCTCAAGTCTTTGCAGCGCGCCGGGGTTGAGCGTATCCAGGGAAACCTGGTACTCGACGGTTCCTATTTTGATCCGTCGGTAACAGGCGATGAACTCATCGACAACCAGGCCGGTCGTGCCTACAACACCCGCCCCAGTGCGGTGATCGCCAACTTCCAGGCCATGACCTTTTATTTCTACCCGCATCCCAACGGCCAGGATGTCATCATTCACAGCGACCCGCGCCTGCCCAATGTCAAGATCACCAACCGCCTGCGCCTGGTCAACCGTTCCTGCGGCGGTTACCAGCGTGGTATCAGCTACAACCTGAATCCGGAAGATCCTACCGAGGTGATTTTTGAAGGCTCCTTTCCGTCCCGCTGTTCGCGTTACCAGATGGTGCGCGAAGTCCTGAATGCCCCGGATTACACTTTCGGGTTGTTCACCACCTTGTGGAATGAACTGGGCGGCACGCTGGAGGGCGGATTGCGTGTCGGTGCCGTGCCTGATGACCTCGAACCCATCGTGGTGTGGAACTCTGTTCCGCTGGGTGATGTGATCAAGTCCATCAACAAGTACAGCAACAATGTCATGACCCGGCACCTGTTGCTGACCCTGGGCGCAGAAGTACTGGGACCTCCCGCGACGGTGGACAAGGGAATCGAGGCGATGAAGAATTACCTGGAACTGAAAAGCCTGGATTCTACCCAGCTCAGTCTCGACAATGGGGCCGGTTTGTCACGGGACACCCGCGTGACCACCGACCTGATGACCGGCCTGCTGCAAAGTGCCTGGGCCAGTCCCTACATGCCGGAGTTTGTTGCCTCCCTGCCGATTAACGGTCTGGATGGCACCATGCGCAACCGGGTTCGCGGCACAACCATGTCCGGACGCATGCATGTGAAAACCGGATCACTCGATGAAGTGGCGGCCGTGGCCGGCTTTGTCTATTCACAGAGCAATACTATTTACACGGTGGTTGGTATCGTCAATCATGAACTGGCAGATCGTGGTCCCGGGGCCGAATTACTCAATGAACTGCTGACCTGGGTTTATCTGCAGTAAAAAAGGCACAAGGGACAAGGAACAAGGGACAAGGACAACACGTTGAGCTTTAACGATTCCCCGTAGGTCGGCATAGGCCGCAGGCCGTTTGCCGACATGGAGAGTTTAGAGACAAGAGGAAATAATAAGTGAATTTTGATCATGTAGTAGGCCGGAAGAGGTGCGAAGCGCCGTCATCCGGCATGAAAGAATCGAGTTACCAGAATTTTCGCATCGGCATGCTTGCCATCAGCCTGTTGCTCGCCGCCTGTGGTGGTTCGGAGCAGACTGCTGAGGTTGAAGCCGAACCGGTTTCCATGGCCGTGGATGACGTGGTCATGCCAACGCCCGAACCGGCAGCGCCGGACCTCAATCCCTTGCCAGGCATGGAAGGCAATGTCCCCGAGATCACCGAGATCACCACGATACTGATGCAAACCGGTACCGGGGATCTCACTATTGAGATCTATCCCCAGGCGGCACCCAATGCCGCTGCCCGTTTCGTGGAGCTGGTGGAAGCCGGCTTTTATGACAACACGCCGGTGTTTCGTGTAGTGCCCGGCTTTGTTGCACAGTTCGGCATCAACTGGCGCGGCGAATACCCGGCCTGGCAGGAAAACAACTTCAATGACGACCCGACACTGTTTGCCCTGGAACGCGGCACCCTGGCTTTTGCCAAGGCGGGACCCAATACCAATTCAACCCAGGTCTTCATCAATTACGTGGAAAACAACCGCCTGGCGGACCCGCAGTACAACTTCACAGTCTTTGGCAAGGTGGTCGATGGCATGGAAGCTGTGGATGAATTCATTCCGGTTGGTGATCCCGGTGGCGGCCTGGACCAGGGACGCCTGTGGAATGATGGTGCGGCGTACCTGGAGTCCCTGGACACACAACCTGTGATGATAGAACAGGCGACCGTGATCTCAACAACACCGTAATGTCTTCAGGTTTGATTCGTTAGTAAGGGACTGTCTTTTATTCCACTAAACTGTCGTGAATAATCGCCAGGGCATCAGGTTCACCCGGCCTGCCGGTAATATTCCTGGGTTTTTCATTAAGCAGTTTCTTGAAGGTGTTGGCACCCGGGCATTCATCGTAGAAGGTGCTCAGCACTTCCATGTCATCAAAGCTGACGTGTTCATCAAAGGTCAGCCTGATGACATCCAGGGCTTCCCACAGCACGGCATCCGATGCCATCACCGGGCGTGTTGTCATCTGGCCCAACCAGTCCCATGCTTTCAGTGTGTGTTCCAGGGTGGCCAGGTGCAATTGCGTGCGTCTTTTCAGAATACCGGTTGCGGCGGCAACATTGGTTTCGGGATGAAAGATATCGCACCAGATCAAGTTGATGCAGCCCACCAGCAGGTCCAGGAAAGCACTGGATGTGAGCTGGCGGTGTTGAATCCAGGACCGGGAATCCATGGCATCGGCATCTGCCAGTTGCCGGTCAAGGAACTCCAGGATCACCAGGGCTTCGTTGAGTGACAGGTCGCCCCATTGCAGGCAGGGCAATTTCTGGAAGTCACCGGAGATAGTCCTGTCTTCGCGAATGGCCGGCCAGTTGCTGTTGTCTTTTGCCAGGACTATGCGGTCATCGGTAAAGGGGACCTGGTGATGGGTAAGCAGGGCGCGAATGGACTGGCCCCGGCCGCGCAGGTCGAAATAATGCAGGGTGATGGCTGGATAGTCTGGCATAGGCGTTCTCTTGCTCTGTGGCTGGTGTTCAAGCTATACGATAGTCTTGTGGTTCCCGATCTGTATATTGATCAGCATGTGAATCAATTTGTGGTTTAAGTTGAAAATTGATGTAGCCATTGTTCGCGGCTAAAGCCGCTTCCCACAAGCTAATGTGCACTCGTAGGAAGCGGCTTTAGCCGCGAATATGTCAAATTGACCGAATACTATCAATTCACCTGTGTAGACTACCCGAACCAGGCCGGTAAAATAAAAAAATTCTGTTGCCTCTCGATCAAGCACTTAACCCTGACGCCTGTATTGATGACGATATGACTTTTTACGTCCTCGAGAAAAAATCCAACCTGCATGAGCAGTATCGCAAGACCTTTCGTTTTGCCGGCTACCACCTGTTGTTGTTGCAACACGAGGGGAAACCGGTGCTGCTGGATAATATCTGTCCCCATGCCGGCTACCCCATGAAGGATGGCCTGATAATCGATGGCAGTATTCGCTGCCCGATGCATGGCTACCTGTTTGACCTGCACAATGGTGACTGCCTGTTGTCACCGGAAGGGCCGTGCAACGGGGTAAGAATCTATGAAGTGATTCAGATCGATGAAGACCTGGGTGTTAACCTGTGAGGTCTTTCAGAGAATAAGT
Organism: uncultured Enterobacteriaceae bacterium; assembly: GCA_964601805.1. GTDB lineage: Bacteria > Pseudomonadota > Gammaproteobacteria > Pseudomonadales > Pseudohongiellaceae > Eutrophocola. The sequence continues at coordinate 7,742 of CAZROW010000043.1, read as the reverse complement.
CCCACAATGGCCGCTGTCATGCTCGTGGCCAGGGTGCCTGACAGGATGGACCAGGGGGCCAGCGTCATGATTTCCTTGATGCGATTCGGGCAAATGGTCATGAGACCGGCAATCATGATGCCGGCACTGCCCAGGTTGGCAAAGCCGCACAGTGCATAGGTCATGATGAGGCGGCTGTGCTCGGTCAGCGGCGTGGTTTGCAGGTTCACGAAGGCGATGAACTCGTTAAGTATGGTCTTGGTGCCCATCAACTGGCCCGCACTGTAAGCCTCCTCCCACGGTATGCCGATGAGCCACATTAGTGGGGAGAAGACAATGCCGGAGAGCCGTGCCAGGGTAACGGGTTCACCACCGATGACCGGCAGCAGGGAAAGTATCTCGTCTATCAGGGCGGCCAGGGCGATAAAAACAATCAGCGTGGCCACGATATTGACCAGCATTCTCAGACCAACCATGGTGCCCTGCATAATGGCATCCATGTTGCCCTGGTAATGCAGGGCCTTGTTAGCCTTCATGCTGGCATCTTCCAGTGTAATGCCAACCGGTTCATCAAGGGGGCGCATCATGATGGCCAGCATGATGGCCGCTGGTGCACTGATCACCGAAGCCACCAGGATATGGGATAGCGGAGTTTCTATCACCCCGGTCAGCAGGGAGGCATACAGGCCCATCACCGTGCCGGCAACCGTGGCCATACCACAGGTCATGAGAATGAAGAGCTCGGCCCTGGACATGGTATCCAGGTAGGCACGGATTAACAGGGGAGCCTCTACCTGGCCAAAGAAAATACTGACGGCTGCACCAAAACCGATTTCACCACTGAGACCAAAACTTTTCTGCAGCAGGTGGCTGAAACCGTTGACGATGAAGGGAATGATGCGCCAGTGCCAGAGCAGGGCAGCAATGACGCTGGTCACCAGGACGATTGGTAAAGCCGTAAAGGCCAGGCTGCCGAGGGCGCCCGGATCGGTGACTTCAAATGGCGTGGGACCGCCGCCAATAAAACCGAAGACATAAGTGGTCGCCGTTTCAGTAGCACGAATAATGGCGGAGATGCCGCGGTTGAGCAGCAGAAGGATTTCCCGAAAGGGGCCAACCTTGAGTAGCAGGATGGCCAGGATAAACTGCAGGCCAAGCCCCGTGGTGATGATTTTCATTGACTGTTTCTGGCGGCCACCACACAGCCAGGCCAGTAAAAGGATGGCGATAATGCCGAGTATGCCCTGAAAGGGAATGTCGCTGCCGCTCACTGCGTTGCCTGGCTGTCTCGGGTTGGGAATGACAAGTCCTAATATAAGCACCGAATGGGATGAAAGCTACAGTGCAGGTTGAAAATGTAAGTTAAACCTGTCCATTACAACAGTGTTGCTGTATTTGTTACCCTTGCACCTCTTTTTATCGAGGCCGACCATGAATTTTTCGGAAATGATCCAGCTTGTTGTTGAGAAACTGAGGAGCTGGCTGGAGCTGGCAATCCAGTTGTTGCCCAACCTGGCGCTGGCGATTGTGGTACTGGTGATTTTTGTCATCGCCGCAAAAATCGTCCGCCGTGTTATCACCAGGCTGCTGGGCAAGTATTCCGATAATGTGGCCGTCAACCGCATCCTGACGAATATCGTTTACGTGGCCATTGTCAGCTTTGGCCTGTTCTCTGCACTGGGCATTCTCAACCTCAACAAAACCGTGACCTCGCTACTCGCCGGTGCCGGTGTTATCGGCCTGGCGCTGGGTTTCGCTTTCCAGGAAATTGCCTCCAACTTTATTTCAGGCATCTTCATTGCCTTCAACAAACCCTACAAGGTTGACGATATCGTGGAAATTGACAGCTGGGTGGGCACAGTCAGCCAGATTGATTTGCGTACTACCAGCATCATCACGTTCCAGGGTCTGGAAGTCATGGTGCCGAACAAGACCATGTTCACACAGCCCTTCATCAACTACACCACCACGCCGATACGGCGTATCGACCTGATGGTGGGGGTGTCCTACGGCGATGACCTGGAGAAGGTGAAAAAAGTCGCTTATGAAGCCCTGGAAAATGTACCGGATCGCATCAAGGATGAGGAAATCGGCATCTGGTTTGAGGGCTTTGGTGACAGCTCCATCAATTTCGTGGCGCAGATCTGGATCGAGTACCCCGGTGACAATAGTTTTCTCAAGGCGCGCTCGGCTGCCGTGATGAACCTGAAGAAAGCCTTTGATGAAAATGACATCACCATTCCGTTTCCCATCCGTACGCTGGACTTTGGTATCAAGGGAGGTGAGCGGCTGGCTGAAACCCTCTCCGGGCAGCGCGATGGGAGCCCGGGCAGGGCGGACACCGGTGCCGGGAAGAACAACAAGGGTAATGAGGACGCCGATTAACCCCGGCCTGTCCGGTTAACAGCCTGTCCGGAGAAATCCGGCACTGACAAAACTTTTCATGCCGCTATAATGGCGCCCTTTACCGCATACTCCACCTGGCCGGTCCAGGCATTCCATGAAAAAAGAAATCTTGAAAATGGCCCTGATCCTGGGCTCCCTGAGCTGGATTGGCCCGTTTGCCATCGACATGTACCTGCCCGCCATGCCGGTCATCGCCGCGGATCTGCAGGCATCGGTGTCGGCATCACAGACCACCCTGATGGCATTCTTCATTTCGTTTGGTATCAGCCAGCTTTTCTATGGACCTGCCACGGATGTCATGGGGCGTAAACCACCGTTGTATTTCGGCCTGGTAGTCTTTGCCCTGGCCTCGGTTGGCTGTGCCCTGTCATCGACTATAGAAATGTTGATTGCCATGCGCTTTATACAGGGCATCGGGGCTGCTGCCGTGATGTCGATTCCCCGTGCTGTCATCCGCGACTGTTATACCGGCAATGATGCGACACGCCTGATGTCCACCATCATGCTGATCATTGCGGTCTCACCGATGTTTGCGCCCTTGCTGGGCAGTGCCGTGATCGTGCCTTTCGGCTGGCGTGCTGTCTTTATTGCCGTGGCGCTGGCCACCGGAGTGGGTTTCACCATGACCCGGTTTGCCCTGCCGGAAACCCTGAAACCGGAAAACCGATCTCCGTTCAAGCTCAGCCAGTTGCTCAAGGCCTTTGGCGTCCTGTTTCGTGATACCCACTACATGGGGCTGACATTGATCGGCGGCATGGGCATGGGCAGCTTTTTTGCCTTCCTGGCCACCAGTTCCTTTTTATACATGGACTATTACGGGTTGACCTCGTTCCAGTACAGCCTGGCCTTTGCACTCAATGCCTTCGGCTTCTTTGCGGCCAGCCAGATGGCGGCCAACCTGGAAGCAAAATTTGGGGTCATGAAAGTCATCAAGGGGGCAGTTGCCGGCTACTGTACCTTTGCCTGCCTGTTGTTCGTGGTTGTCATGGCCGGACTGGAATCGTTTCCGGTGCTGGTGGCGGGGCTGTTCTGTACCTATGCCTTCCTCGGCCTGATCCTGCCAACGTCCATGGTACTTGCCCTGGAAGACCACGGACCCATTGCCGGCACTGCCGCAGCACTGGGCGGTACCCTGCAGATGGTGGTTGGTGCAGTTATCATCGCCATCGTCAGTGCGGTGTACAACGATACCCCGGTGCCACTGGTATGTACTGTGGCACTATGCTCCATCATTGCCGCTACGCTGTCTGTGTTTGCCCTGAACAAGCAGCTCGTCACCGCCTAGTACGGGACAGGACACTAGCCGGGTACGGCAGAAATCTGCAGTTCCACACGCCTGTTCCGTGCACGACCGTCAGACGTGTCGTTGCTGGCGATAGGGCGATCCTCACCATAACCCTGCGATACAACCCGATTGCGATCTACACCCTGCAATGACAGGTAGTTGGCCACGGAATTGGCACGGCGTTCTGACAGGCCGTAGTTGTAGGAGGCATCACCGGTGGAATCAGTATGGCCTTCCACGACCAGGCGAGTGTCCTGGTACTTGTATAACACCTGAGCCACTGAATCGAGCACCGGTTTGAAATCACTGCGCAGTTCATAGCCATCTGTAGGGAAGGTGATATTACCCGGCATGATGAGGCTCAGCTGGTCGCCATTTCTCTGCACGCTCACGCCCGAGCCTGCCAGTTGCTCACGCAACTCGGCTTCCTGGGAATCCATATAGGCACCAATGCCGGCACCGATGGCGCCACAACCGGCAGCGGCATTGCGGGCACGTTTACTGCTTTCACCGGCGCCAATCAGGCCGCAGATCACAGCGCCGGCTGCTCCGACTTTCACGGCGTTGCTGGTTTGCTGTTCTCCGGTGTAGGGGTTGATGGTGGTGCAGGCAACCAGCGTGGACGTGGCCAGTGCCAGTACCAGCGCTTTGTGGAACGGGGTTGCAGAACTCATTGTCATCTCCTGGGGCTTATTGCCATTTGTTGCGGTGTTGTGAATTGCATTGCAAGTATTTGCTTCCATATCAGCAGGATAGTGCAAGGGCGAGTATAAATCCGGACATGCTTCACAAAGCAGTTACTGTCCATCGGCAAGAATTACAGGGCAGGAGTGTGCAGAAATTATTGCAGCCCGAAAGGGGGTTAGTTGTGGGGATTCATTCCCAGCCGGTATTTGAATCGTAGGGCACGAATATGCCGATGGCTTCCACTTCATGTATCTCACCATCAGTAATCTTTAATACGTGGGCGGCAGGTAAATCATAGGGTTCACGTTGTTCATCCCACATCACTTCAGTGCCATCGGCAGCAATCATTTTATGGGGGCCGTAGGCCATGGATTGGCGGAAATGGGACAGGCCCATGGTCAGGCCCTGGACCGGGTCCACGGCAAAAATGCGACGGTTGTCGATGCTGTCGATATAGGCAAAGCGGCGCGAGTCCATTTGCCCGGTGCAATCACGCACCACTGGGGGTGGCGGGTTGCCATTCACATCCACCTGCTCAAACACTTCCGGTTCCAGATAATAGGCCGCGGTGATCATACCGTTTTCCTGGCGCTCGCAATCATCGGCAAAAGGGGCGAGGGAGCCGTCGCTGAGATTGAGGGCATCGTAATAGCGGCCCGCGATCATGGCCAGTTCCCGGTAATCCATGCGTTCGTCTTCTGGCACAGTGCGGGTCATGGCGGGGCGTGGGCGATTCAGGCTTTCCGGTTCGACAACAGGTGGTACCTCGTCGACCAGGTGTTCGGCTTCGGTGATTTGTCGGCCATCCAGTTTCAGGCGTGCTGCCAGCAGGGCATTGTGTTCACCCTCTGCAGTCCTGCGTACCAGTACCGTCATGATGCCGATGGTGTGCTGGCGCGGATCGGGTACAACGATGCGGTAACTGGAAGAGACAGCTTCTGTCGATGCCCACAATCCTTCACCGGGTTGCAGGCGGGTGATGTTTTCCACGAAGGTGAAATTATCGGCCAGGGGCACGGATGTGGGGCTGTTTTCGGCCAGGGCCAACAGGTAGGTATCGGCCACTGAGATCAGGCAATCCCTGTCGCATGAGGTATTGTCAGCGGCCAGGCTCAAGGCCGGCAGGACGCCTGACAAAATAAAGGCAAATACAATTCTCGCCATACCACGGTTCCCTGTCGTTATTTTTCTGGAGGGCTTGCCAGAATACCATATTCCGGATTTCGCCTGTCATCATGGTCAACGGCCCTCGAATCGGTGAAAATGGTTGAAAGAAGAACAACAAGGGAACTCACCTATGCCTCGTTTGACCTCTCTGCTCATAGCCTTCCTTTTACAGCCAATGGTTGTCCTGGCCCAGCAGGAATTTACTGCCGAAGCCTTGCTGCAACTACCCCGTGAAAACTGGGCAACCAATGGCGGCAATCTCTATAACCAGCGCTACTCGCCGCTGACACAGATCACCAGGGACAATGTTGCCGGACTCAAGGGCAAATGGCAGATCCACCTGGATGGCTCCGGGGCAGGTCCCCAGTATTCCGGTGAAGCGCAGCCTATCGTTGTTGACGGAGTCGCCTACATCATCACCGGGGCAGACGATGTCTTTGCCATCGATATCGATACCGGCGAGAAACTCTGGCGTTACACCGCCAACCTGCCTGATGCCATGAAAACAGTCTGTTGTGGCTGGACCAGTCGCGGTGTCGGCATCAGTGAAGAGCATGTCTACGTCGGCCAGCTCGATGGCCAGTTGAAAGCCCTGGACCGTAATACCGGCGAAGTAGTGTGGGCGATACAGGCAGAACGCTGGCAGGAAGGTCTTACTATCACCAGTGCCCCTTTATATATCAACGGCCTGGTGGTCACCGGCTTTGCCGGCGCGGAGATGGCCATTCGCGGCCGCATCCGTGCCTACGATGCCGATGACGGCTCACTGGTATGGACCTTCTATACCATTCCGGCACCCGGGGAGTTCGGCAGTGACACCTGGCAATCGGACAACGAGCTGTGGCAACACGGCGGCGCCTCGGTATGGAGTACGCCGGCTGTCGACCCGGAACTGGGCCTGCTCTATTTTGCCACCGGCAATGCCGCGGCCAACAGCAACGGGTCCCACCGTGCTGGTGACAACCTGTTCACCGATTCCATCATGGCCCTGGACATTGCCACCGGTGAATACCGCTGGCATTTCCAGGAAGTGCATCATGACCTGTGGGATTACGATGCCCCCAACCCGGTAATGCTGTTTGATATAGAAATCGACGGTGTACTGCGCAAGGGCCTGGCCCAGGCCGGCAAGACCGGCTGGTTCTATATCCTGGATCGCATCACCGGGGAGCCGCTGATTGGCATCGAGGAGCGCCCGGTGCCCCAGGATGCGCGCCAGAAAACCTCGCCCACGCAGCCCTTTCCCGTGGGCGATGCCTTTGTTCCGCAATCAATTCGCATCGCCCCGGAAGGCATGACCCTGGTCAACAACGGTGAAATCTTTACGCCGTACTGGACCGACGATATTCCCATTGCGCCGGGTGCGGGCGGCGGTGCCAACTGGCCGCCCAGCGCGGTTGATCCGACCTCGGGTATCGCTTTCGTGTGTGCCGCCGATAGGCCTTTCGTGTTCGGCACCCAGCCCATCACCGATGAGTCCCCCGGGGCCGGCAATTACTACACTGCCGGGGCCTTCAAGGGCACGGCCTATGACCTGGGGGTGCTGGCCGCAGTGGATATGCACACCAACAAACTGGTGTGGCAACAGCATTTGCAGGATTTCTGCGCAAGCGGCATGACGGCTACGGCGGGCGGCCTGGTGTTTGTCGGGCGCAATGATGGCCGCCTGACGGCCCTGGATGCTGACACCGGCTTCAAACTCTGGGAGTTCCAGACCGGCAGCGGCATGAACGCACCGGTGACTGTGTTTGAACATGACGGCCAGCAGATGGTGCTGGCCTATTCGGCGGGCAATGCCCTGGCCGGTTCAGTGCACGGCGACAGCCTGTGGCTGTTCAGCCTGGACGGCACGCTGGATGAAGTCCTCACTGAAGGCAGTGGTGGACTGACCGTGAGCCAGGTGATGGAAGCGGGTCGCAATGCTGACCTGGTGGAAGGTCGCCAGATTTACGAAACCGCCTGCGTTGCCTGCCATGGCGAGGACGGCGAAACCGGTCATGGCGGTGTCGATCTGACCAGTACCACGGATTACACATTGATCGTCACCACCATCCTCAATGGCCGCAACAGCATGCCGGCGTTCGGGGCTATTTATAGTGCGGAGCAGACGCGGAATGTGGCCGAATATGTCCGGCTGCGTATTGCAGAATGATGGGGAAGAAACGATAAAGCGATAAAGCGATAAAGCGATAAAGCGATAAAGGGATAAAGGGATAAA
>CAZROW010000042.1:21155-27652 GCA_964601805.1 uncultured Enterobacteriaceae bacterium | reverse complement strand
GCAAGAGGCAAGAGGCAGGATGATTCCCGGAAGTTTTCTGTCAACTGGTTTACGGATAATCCTGAACTTTATTGTAGGTCGGATAAGCGTAGCGCCATCCGACATGGCGATCACCGATCGCCTGGGCCTATGCTTTCAACAATGGTAAAAATGTCGGATGGCGGCCTGGCGGCCTTATCCGACCTACAAAATATCGACATTTCGTTTAAGCCCAACGAGTTCTTCCTTGCTTCATGCCCCTTGTCCCTCGATCCGTATAGCGGGCATCCAATTTATTTATGACTTGAGTGGAGAACCCCGTATAATTGCAGCCCATGAATTTTCTGGGCTCCCATATCCTTTCCATCAGCCAGTTCGACAGGGGTGATGTGGATGAATTGTTCAGGGTAGCCGATGAAATGGAACCCTATGCCCACCGCGAGAAACATACACGTGTTCTTGACGGCGCTATTCTCGGCAATCTCTTTTTTGAACCCAGCACCAGAACCCGTGTCAGTTTTGGCTGTGCTTTCAACCTCCTCGGCGGACAGGTACGCGAGACCACCGATATCAAGGCTTCCGCCATTACCAAGGGCGAGTCACTGTACGATACTGCGCGGGTAATCAGCGGCTACAGTGATATCGTGGTCATGCGCCACCCGGTGGCGGGCTCCGTAGATGAGTTTTCCCGTGCCAGTCGAGTTCCAGTGATCAATGCCGGTGACGGTCCTTCCGAACACCCTTCCCAGGCCCTGCTTGACCTGTACACCATCAAGAAAGAACTGGGCATAGGCAATGACTTTGGCGGCACCCGGATTGCCATGGTCGGGGATCTCAAGTTTGGCCGTACCGTGCATTCGCTGTGCAAACTGCTCAACCTGTACCGCAACATCAGCTTTACCCTGATTTCACCCAACGAGCTGAGAATGCCGGAAGATATTGTCGAGGAGCTGCGCCACAATGGCCACACCGTGACGGAAACAGAGGACATGGAAAAGGGCCTGGAAAACTGCGATACCGTCTACCTGACTCGCATACAGGAAGAGCGTTTTGAAGACCGCAAGGAAGCCGATATTTACCGTGGCCGCTTTCGCCTGAACCAGGCCATCTATACTAGTCATTGCAAACCCAATACCGTTATCATGCATCCCTTACCCAGGGATTCCCGTGCTGAAGCCAACGAACTCGATAACGACCTGAACCAGCACCCGAGCCTGGCCATCTTCAGACAGACCGATAACGGCGTGCTGATCAGGATGGCCCTGTTTGTCCTGACCCTGGGCGTCCAGAATGAAGTACATAAATCTGCAGTTAATGTAAACTGGTACACAGAAAAACGTTTTGAATAACCTATGATTTTCGACGAGACCTGAATTAAAGGCTGCCATCATGGAATTAAAAGACCTTCTGAAAGTAATGATCGAGAAAGACGGCTCGGACCTGTTCCTGACAACCGGTGCACCACCGAGCATGAAAGCCTTTGGCAGACTGATACCGATGACCGACAAGGTACTGCCCGAAGGCTATACCAAGAAAATAGCCTACTCGATCATGAACGAAGATCAGATCGCGGAATTTGAACAAAGTCCGGAGATGAACCTGGCCCTGTTTGAAGAAGGCATTGGCCGATTTCGTGTCAATATCTTCCAGCAGCGTAATGAAGTCGGTATCGTCGCCCGTAACATCAAGACCGACATTCCCAATTTCAAGGATCTGGGACTGCCCGACACCCTAACCAAGCTGATGATGCAAAAGAATGGCCTGATCCTGTTCGTGGGCGGTACCGGTTCCGGTAAATCCACCTCGCTGGCTTCATTGATCGATTACCGTAATACCAACAACGATGGCCACATCATTACCATCGAAGACCCCGTTGAATTTGTTCATCCGCACAAAAAGTCCATCGTCAATCAGCGCGAAGTCGGTGTTGACACGGTCTCCTATGAAGAGGCCCTGAAAAACACATTGCGCCAGGCGCCGGATGTCATACTCATCGGTGAGATCAGGACCCAGGAAACCATGGAGCATGCCCTGGCCTTTGCCGAAACCGGTCACTTGTGCCTGTCCACACTGCATGCCAACAATGCCAACCAGGCACTTGATCGCATCATCAACTTCTTTCCGGAAGAGCGTCACAAGCAACTTTACCTTGACCTGTCGCTCAACCTCCGGGGCTTTGTATCACAACGCCTGATTCCGACTGTTGATGGCAAACGCGCCGCTGCCATCGAGATACTGCTGGGCACACCGCGTGTACAGGACCTGATCAAGAACGGCAAGATCGAGGAAATCAAGGAAGTCATGGAGAAGTCGGAGCAGCAAGGAATGCGTACTTTCGATTCAGCCCTTTACCACCTTTACCGCGAAGGCAGGATTTCCCTGGAAGAGGCTCTCAAGAATGCCGATTCTGCCAACAACCTGCGCCTGAAAGTCTCCCTGGCTGAAAGTGAGGTAGGGGGAGATGCTGAAGAGGAAGTCGACCGCACAGGTGGCCTGTCACTGGTCAGCGATGACTCGGACGAAGAAGAAGACAACATACTTTGACAACATACTTTTACAACATGGCGAAAAAGCGTACAAATGCCTTTTCGTCGTTTAATTGCACGTACTGAAGTAGTTTAAGCGTGCCTCAAGCAACCCGGTTGGAAATTCTCGTATTATGAAAATGGTAGCCATTGCCATTCTTGTGTTCATCACAATCGGCATCTCACTGAGCATGATCCTGCTGGACCAGTTTGGTGTCGAGCGCAATTACCTTTTCATCGGTCTTGGTGCACTGGTCATCACGGCCCTGGTCGCATTTCGGGGTGCATTACTGATCGCCATCATCCTCATCCTGAGCCTGGCCATCAACATGCCCGAAGAGTTCCTGGATCAGTATTACCTGGACCGGGACGTTCTCATCGTAGTCGTCATCATGATGGTGATTTTTCCGCTGATTTACCGGGAATTTGTGGGAAAGAAATAAGACACCAGTATAAGTACCAAGTGGACGCTGCAAGTCCTCCTGGAGACTGGCCACGGGAAGCCAACGACTGTTTTAATGTTCGCGCGTTGCAGTAAATTCCACGTCGGGCCAGCGTTCAATGGTCAGGTCCAGGTTGACCCGCGTCGGCGCCAGGTAGGTCAGGTAATCCCCCCCGTCCAGGGCCAGGTTGTCGCCCGCCTTGCGTTTGAACTCTTCCAGTTTCGCCCTGTCCTCGCTATGAACCCAGCGCGCGGTCACCACGTTGACCGGTTCATACACGCAATCCACCTTGTATTCATCCTTGAGGCGATAGGCCACTACCTCAAACTGCAGGACCCCCACGGCACCGACAATCAGGTCATTGTTCTTCAGGGGCATGAACACCTGCGTGGAACCCTCTTCTGACAATTGCTTGAGCCCTTTCTGCAACTGTTTCAGTTTCAGGGGATCCTTGAGCCGGATACGCTTGAACAGCTCCGGGGCAAAGTGCGGTATACCCGTGAAATGCAACTCTTCACCGGCAGTAAAGGTGTCACCAATCTGGATAGTGCCATGGTTGTGCAGGCCGACGATGTCGCCGGACACGGCATACTTGGCCGCTTCACGCTCACCTGCCAGGAAAGTCACCGCGTCACTGATCCTGACTTCCTTGCCCAGGCGCACATGTTGCATTTTCATGCCCTGTTCAAAGGCACCGGAACAGATACGCATGAATGCCACGCGGTCGCGGTGGCGCGGATCCATATTGGCCTGGATCTTGAAAATGAAACCGGAAAAGGTCTTTTCCCTGGCATCCACTTCCCGGCTTTGCGCCTGGCGGTTCAGCGGGGCCGGCGCCCATTCCACGAAATCGTTGAGCATCTGTTCAACACCGAAGTTTCCCAGGGCTGTACCAAAAAACACCGGTGTCTGGCGCCCTTCCAGGTAGGCCTGTAAATCAAACTCGTGGCTGGCGCCACGGACCAGTTCTATTTCATCACGAAAATCTTCCACATAGGAGCCCAGCAGTTCGCCTGCCTCTGCGCTCGCCAGGCCGTTGATGGTTTTCACCTCGCTGACTTCATCAGCATGCAGATGGTCGTAGACGTAGATCGTGTCGGTGTACAGGTTGTAAATACCCTTGAATTCCTTGCCCATGCCCAGCGGCCAGTAAATGGGGGCACACTCGATGTTCAGGACATTTTCCACTTCATCCAGTACCTCGATGGGATCACGGATGTCGCGGTCTAGTTTGTTGATGAAGGTCAGGATGGGCGTGTCACGCAGACGACAGACTTCCATCAGCTTGATGGTGCGCTCCTCAACGCCCTTGGCACCGTCGATCACCATCAACACGGAGTCCACCGCAGTCAGTGTGCGGTAGGTATCTTCGGAAAAATCCTCGTGGCCCGGTGTATCCAGCAGGTTGACCATGCGGTCGCGATAGGGAAACTGCATGACCGATGAGGTGACAGAGATTCCTCTCTCCTGCTCCATGGTCATCCAGTCAGAGGTGGCCATGCGGTCTGATTTACGCCCCTTGACGGTACCCGCTTTCTGGATCAGCTTGCCCCACAGCAGCAGCTTTTCGGTAATGGTGGTTTTACCGGCATCGGGATGGGAAATAATGGCAAAGGTGCGGCGCCTGGCCACCTCACTGTCAAACTGGCTCATATGTACTGTCTACAGATCCCGTAGCTGGTTAAACTAAAAAGTGGAAAAAGAAGTCGTAAAAAGTCGTAAAAGAAGTGTTTGGCTGAGTCAAACTTCAGCTAATGCAGCACATCCGCCTGTCCCGGTTCAGTCCGGGTATACAGCGGATCGAGTACCTGGTGCCGTTTCACCAGCAAGACATCATGGGGCAGTATCTCGTCGTCCTGCTGGGATGTGGCCTGCTCTATGCTTTCCAGCATGACGCAAACGACATGCTCATCATCCATATCCACCACCACGCCACGCTTGTAGCCGGTAACGGTACTCAGGGATATCTGTGACCCGATATCACAGTGGCTGCTCATCTCGGTGGGGCCGGTGTCGACCAGGTAGTTATCACCGGTCTGGGCCAGGCCAAAACCGGCAGCGGCGACGATATTGACGATTTCGATGGTATCCGGATCACTCAGGTCTACCTTGATAGTCCCGCCAGGGACCAGGGACTGCCCTGTCGGGCTGTTGGCGATGAGTTTCAGGAACAGGCTGATATCGTCCTCATTCCATTCCAGGATTTCGTCCTCGTCTTCACCACTGTAATCCGCCGTCAGGCTCACGATGTCGGTTTCAATGGTGTGCTCCAGGTTCTTGTCACCGGTACTGAATGGCACAACCATGGATACTACGCAGAATCCCTCGCTGTCATCCTGCACCCTGAGGCGCCAGAGGAAAGGGATATTATCGCTGATTTCGATCATTAAAAGTCTCTGAAAGAACCCGGAAAAAACTTCATCGGGCTGGTAAAAAGTATATCACTGGAAGGTGGATTCGCGATACCAGGGACCTGCCTGGTTTATCGGGTCGAAACACCCGGTATTTGTCCACAGAATCTGTGGATAAGTCTTGGGATAAATCTCCCGCAAACGATTACAGTCCCCGGAATTGCGTAGCGGGGTATAAATTGTGCGTTTTTTAATCAATTTTTTTTGTATATATTTCAATTAGTTACAATTAGATTTCATGCTTCCTTAACAAAACCCCTGTTTTTCTAGGCTTTTTCAGCGAGCCATGCTTTTTGTGCATAATTTGCCGGGCTTTTTGTCATATTTCGCAGGGGGAAACTTTTTTATCCTGTTATTTACAGGGTTTACAGGTCTGGTGCGGCGCACAAAAAAATGCCTTAAATTTGCTTTCGCAGCTGCAAGCTGGAAAGGACAGTATAAAGTGGCAAAATCTTGCAGCCCGTATATCCCTGATCCATGAAAATGGCCCACAAAAAAAGGAGCCCGGTGGGCTCCTTTTCATGGCCGGGCTCAAGTCAGTGAGCCCGCCTTATCCGGCCTGGCTGGTCAGGAATACATGATCCTGTGCATGACCGGGTAGAGCAACATGACCAGCAGGGTGGCCAGGAGTATGTCCTTGTCGAAGCCATGCTCCAGGAGCACGCTGTCGGGCTGAATGACGGCCAGGGACAACAGCACTCCCGAAGCCATGATGGCAATGCCGCGGTTGACCAGGAGAATGGCCATCAGCAACGCCGTGAGAATGAGCATATACGTTTTTGGCTCCATGCCAATCCGGCTGAACAACTCTGTGGCGACTGAAACGCCAAGAGTCATACCGAGTAAAAGTCCTATACAAACCGTTTTAACCATGGGTCACCCTCTATTAAGGGCAATATCATTGTGGTTGGGTAACTTTACGGGAAGCTGCCAAATCAAGTCTGCCGGTTTCTTCACACTAGACCCGCTCGAAGTGTGACCTGATCTGCAATTTTGAATCCTGGAGGGTCGAGAAAGGGCAGCTAATGCCGGTCACTGTCAGGGGATGACAATATTTGACAGCCTGATGGCGTTTAGAAAAAGGTGGAAAGCTGTTGAAACAGTGAAGTCCTGGTTACTCGGCAACTTACTCGGCAACT
>CAZROW010000042.1:0-21055 GCA_964601805.1 uncultured Enterobacteriaceae bacterium | reverse complement strand
TTACTCGGCAACTTACTCGGCAACTACCCGGAGCAACTGTTCGTAGTCCGTCAGGCCCTGGAAAATTTTATGGATACCATCCTGTTTCAGGGTCCGCATGCCGTCATTTATGGCCTGCGCCGTGAGATCTGACAGGTCTGCCTTCTTGTAAATCATGGACTGCAGTTCATGGGTACCCACCAGTAACTCGTGCACACCGGTTCGACCCTTGTACCCGGTATCACCACATTCTTCACACCCGACTGCGCGCATCAGCTCGACCTCATCGGGATTGATATCCAGTGTAGAGAAATGATCACGGCCATACTGGTCTATAAGATGATCAATTTCTTTTTGCTCGGGTTTATAGGGTTCCTTGCACTTCGGACACAGGGTACGCATCAGGCGCTGGGCAAGAATGCCAAGCAATGCATCGGAAAAGTTGACGGGATCCAGGCCCAAATCCAGCAGACGGGTAATGGTTTCCGGAGCCGAGTTGGTATGCAGGGTGGATAACACAAGGTGACCGGTCAGTGACGCCTCGATACCGATGTGGGCGGTTTCATGGTCACGCATCTCACCAATGAGAATGACATCGGGGTCGGCACGCAGGAAGGCACGCATGGCCGCGGCAAAGGTAAAGCCGATCTTGGGCTGCATCTGCACTTGCTGCAGGCCGGGCTGGGTAATTTCCACCGGATCTTCGGCCGTCCAGATCTTGCGATCCGGCGTATTCAGGTTGCCCAGCACCGCATGGAGCGTAGTGGTCTTACCGGAACCGGTTGGCCCCACCACCAGGATCAGTCCATGGGGGTGTTTGCAGATTTCCAGCAGGTTTTCCATGTTCTTTGGAGCGAGGTTGAGTTTTTCCAGCGGCATCGCAGAGCCTGCAGCCAGCAAACGCAACACGGCGCTTTCCCCGTTGACCGTCGGTACGGTGGCAACACGCAGCTCCAACGCCCTGCCCCGGATCTTGAGTTTGCACTTGCCATCCTGCGGCAGACGACGCTCGGAGATATCCAGTCGCGACATGACCTTGATACGGGCGATCAGCGCCCCGGTATGCTCAGCCGGCACCTTGAGAATCTCACGGCAAATCCCGTCCACCCTCACACGCACGATGCCCGGATTCTTGTCCTTGGACGGCTCGATATGAATATCCGAGCCGCCGAGCTTGTCAGACTCGATGATGATGCGGTTAACAAGCTGGATAATGCCCGAGGCGGCAGCAGCGCTTTCGGAATCATCACTGTCATCGTCGCTTTCGTCTACCTCGATGCCGCCTTCGGCTTCCAGGGACTTGAAGACGTCATCAAAACCTTCCTCGTCATCGATTTCTTCCTGCGTACCGCCCAGGTACTTCAGGATGTCTTCCGGCAGGCCGACGCGGAACACGTAATTCTTGGCATTGAGAATGCCCTGGATTTCCATGATGCGCTGGTAGTTACTGGGATCGCTGATCAGGATGGTGACTTCTTCCTTGCTGCCGGCAACCGGCACCCAGAGGTTATTGCGCAGGTAACTGGCGCCCAGGTTTTCCATCAGGTCGATGGGCAGGGTGATGTCCTTGTCATAACCCATGTAGGGCACGCGGT
The DNA here is from genome assembly GCA_964601805.1 of uncultured Enterobacteriaceae bacterium. Taxonomy (GTDB): domain Bacteria; phylum Pseudomonadota; class Gammaproteobacteria; order Pseudomonadales; family Pseudohongiellaceae; genus Eutrophocola. The sequence continues at coordinate 19,481 of CAZROW010000042.1, read as the reverse complement.
AGTAGAGCTCAAGGGACTTGCCAATTTCCTGGGGTTCGATCTTGTAGTCTTCCATGAGCATCTTGGTCACAGTCCCCCCGTAAAGGGAAGCGCCCTTCTCGACTTCATCCAGGTCCTTGGCAGTCAGTTTGCCCTGCTGGACCAGGTAGTCGTAAGGCCCCTGAGTGCTCTGGAATTCGGAACGGAACTGCTTGGCCAGCATCTGGGCCAGCATCTGGGCATGCTTGAGATCTGTACTGGTGAAAACCGGGTCATCCTTGAAGCGGATCAACTGGACCACGCCCAACAGGATGTCGTCCTTGATGGGAACCACGATCATGGACTTGAAAAACAGGCCCTGGGATTCACTGAAACTCTTGTCCCATTTCAGGCGTGCATGAATTTCTGCCAGCTTTTCCGCATCGTAGACATCTTCCACCAGCAGCGGACGTTGACTCAGGGCCACATACCCGGCAAGGGACGTTGGTGTGAAGGGAACCCGAATCTCGATATCTTTTTCGTTCGGGTCCTTGGGACGGGTATCACCCTTGAAGCTGGCGACGATTTCCTTGCCGTTATCGACACTCTGGAAAATCGTGAACATTTTACAGCCGACAAGCTCGAGGATGGTGCCCTCGACCTCTTTCATGGCTTTTTTCAGGTTCTTGGAAAACTTGAGCTGTTTATACAAGGCCGCCAGTTGACGGACAAAAGCGTCTTCTGCCTGGATACCTGCCGTTTCATCCTTTTTTTCAGGACTGGCAGCAACTTCTTCTGATGTACTTTCTACCACTGTTATGACCGTTTCATTGTCGTCCGACGGTTAATTGTTGTGAGTTGTCCAACTTCTGCTTTTGCCTGGATATGCCTGCCGGTATTACCGCCCCGGCAAACATGCCGATAAGAGACATTCGGCTTCGGCATACACGCAACATCCCGATACTGCCACACCATGTCAAGAGATTGGCATGTGAATTCTTCCTGTCGTTCTTTCCGTCGGGCTACCCAGGAAAACTCCGGCATGAATCACGGTTTCACAGTTTCCTTTAAAGTTCATTATTAAAAGGCTGAACTGACAGTACTTTATGCTAGAATTTTCACAGTATCCAATAATTTAATAAAGATTAACACACCTTGGCGTGGATTGATGTCAACGGTCGGGCTGCGGCCCTGCTACCATTTTTTGTCGCTACCGGCATCCTGCTGTTTTCCCCGGGCAGCGTCCTTGCCCAGCAGCAAAACCCCGGTGCCAGCCCCCCCTATTCCTCCTATCCTTCACTTGGCAGTGAACAGGTTGCCTGGATAGGGGATCGTATTTTTGCCAACGAATGCAATCGCCAGTTATCTTGCCTGACATCCTGGAATGCCGGAGAGGATTTTCCTTCCATGGGCATCGGTCATTTCATCTGGTACCGGCAGGGACAGGACAGCATTTTCCAGGAAAGTTTTCCCGCCCTGCTACGCTACATGCAGGCAAATGGTATTAGCCTGCCGTCCTGGGTAGAGGATTCCGAACTGCAATCACCCTGGCTAACGCGCGATGAATTTCTCGATGACATGGACGGGAACAGGCTGAGTGAATTACGGCAATTGCTGGCCAGGACCATGGATATCCAGACTGCCTTTATCATTTCCCGCTTTGATAATGCCCTGGACGAGATACTGGCGAGCATGGACTCACCGGAACAGGCCACACGGGTCCGGGAAAACTTTTACAAGGTGGCGGCCAGCAATGCCCCTTACGGGTTATATGCATTAATTGATTATGTTAATTTCAAGGGCATTGGTGTCTCCGAACGCGAAACCTATAACACAGAAGGCTGGGGACTCAAGCAGGTACTGCTTGACATGACCCAGAATAACGACCCCCTGGCAGCATTCGTGATGTCTGCCCGGCAAACCCTGGCGAATAGGGTCGATAATGCGCCAATCCAGCGGAATGAATCACGCTGGCTCAACGGGTGGAACAATCGCCTGGACACTTATTTACCCGATTAACCCGCATTACCCTCGCGGCAAGCAACGGACTTTTAATGGCTTACGAACGCAAGAATATTCAGGCAATGGCTGCTTATGTACCTGGTGAACAAATTGACGCTCCTGATATCGTCAAGCTCAACACCAATGAAAATCCTTACCCGCCCAGTCCGGCTGTCAACCAGGCCCTGGCCAATTGTGATGTCGCCCGACTGCGCCAATACCCACCGCCGACAGCGCGCAAATTGCGGGATGCCATTGCAGCCAGGCATGGCCTGGCACATGACAATGTCATCGTCACCAACGGCGGCGATGAATTGTTACGCATGGCCATAGCCACTTTCGTGGAAACCTCCGAGGCCATCGCTGTTGCCCGGCCAACCTACACCCTTTACCAGGTGCTGGCCGCTGCTCATGGCTGCGAAATGATCAATTTCGAACTGGATGAAAGCTGGCAACTGCCGGAACATTACAGCGACCTGCTCAACAACTCCGGAGCCAGGATGTCTTTCCTGGTCAACCCCCATGCGCCCTCAGGTACCCTGATTCCGATCGAGGTGATTGCCCGCCTGGCAAGTGACTACAACGGGGTCCTGTTACTGGATGAAGCCTATATCGATTTCGTTGAACCCGATATTGCTTACGACTCTGCCCAGCTGGTCAGGGATCATGACAACGTGCTTATCCTGCGCACCTTCAGCAAAGGTTATTCCCTGGCCGGTTTACGCATGGCCTATGGCCTGGCTTCGCCTTCACTCATCGCACCGCTGATGAAAACCAAGGACAGCTACAATACTGACCTGATTTCACAAAACCTGGCGCTGGCTGCCATTGAAGACCAGGATTACGCCCGCGGTACCTGGGACAAGGTGAGACAGCAACGCCAGGAAGTCACCACGGCGCTGCGCAAAGCCGGGTTTACAGTGCCTGACAGCCAGAGCAATTTTGTCCTGGCAACGGTGCCACCGGGTAATGACGCCGAAGGCCTCTATCTCGCCCTCAAGGAACAGGGCATTCTTGTCCGTTATTTCAAGCAGGAAGACCGTTTGCAGGACAAGCTGCGCATTACCATCGGCACGCCTGAAGAGAACCAACAACTGCTGCAAGCAATCGCCAGGCTCTGAGCAATGGCCGTCAAATTGAAAAAAATGAACAGGAAAACCAGGAATACCTTCATGGGTATCCTGGTCGGTATCGCCTCGATTTATGCCGTCATCAATTTTGCCGACATTCCGGCAGAAGATATTCGCAATTTCATCGTGACCACCCTGCTGTTTATCCTCGCTATTGTATTGCTCGCCCTGTTTGCAGTGTCGGTGTTCAAATTACTGGCATTTCTGAAAAAACGCCTTACCGGGGAAACCGAGGATGACTGGAGTGACTTGCGGGAGGAGCCGGATCAGGATTCTTCGAATGAGGACAACAGATAGACCAGGCCGTCTTCACGGCCAATAACGGCTGGATAATAGTCACGCCGCACATCGATGCGTTGAAAGCCGACACTTTCATAGAGCTGAATCGCACCGAGATTCGAGGCCCGCACTTCAAGAAACATTTTCCTGATCTTGTTTTCAGCCGCCCGGGCCAGCACGAACTCCAGCAAACTGCGACCATAGCCCTGCTTCTGGCAAGCAGGACGCACGCAGATATCCAGCAGCGTGCTTTCGTCCAGCACGCTTGCCACCACGGCAAAACCAACCAGTAATTCGCCGCCATCAATTTCACGACAAGCCAGCCAGCCGGTATGGCCTGAATTAAATCCATCGAGAAATTGCAGCAATGACCAGGGGTGGGACTGGCAGTCATTTTCTATTTTGACCATTGCCGGCAAATCTGTTTTTTCCATCATCCTGAATGTGAGATCGGTCATCCTGCCAGTTGCCATCATGCCGTTGGTATCAATTGCCGGAAAAGCCCTTCCTGAGCTGTAACCAGGCCTCTTTTTTCAGGGTTGGACGTTGCAGGAGTTCATCCAGGCTGCGTGTATAGATGACATGCCAGTCACCCTGGTCAAGATGCTTTACCTGAGCCCTGTCATCGTCCTTCTCGGGATCCGCGGCAAACAGGCCGCTGATCACTGTTTCACCCATGACCAGGAGGTTGCTGAACTGCCAATCGGCGCGTTTTTGTTGCAGGTAGGCCATCAGGGCCGAGGCAGCCGCTCGTCGGCTGTTATCCACATGCAGGCCCGTTACCATAGGCCAGCGGAAAGGCTTGTCCTCGATTTCCATATCACCGGCAGCAAGACCACAGGCACGCAGCAGGTTGGCCAGCAGCGCCTGGTGCCCGGTGCCCAGGTGGGACGGTCCCAGGTGAGGCATGGCCACGATGACGGCTGCTCCCTTTTCCCCCTCTCCTACACGAATACATAACAATTGCAGTTTGACCTCTTCACGGGGCATTTCACGGGGCACTTCATGCGGTACTGCCGCCTTTTCAGCAGGCTGGTCATTGGCAGCCGGTTTTGCCTCGACCTTTCTGAGCCCGGTGTCCGCGGTTGGCACTGCGGTTTTACTCCCCCCGGGCGTCCCTTTTGGTGCCGGCCTGGCCGGTGCATCCACCACTAGCGCTGCTTTGGTCTTAACTTCAGGGGCTTTAACTTCAGGGTCAGCTTGTGACTCCAGGACCTGGCCGCTTTCTGCGGCCGACATACTGAACCTGGCCAGTGGCGACAGCGGGGCACCGGGTAATTGCACGCGCGGCAGGTAACTGTCGATACCCAGGGCTTCAAGGTATTCGCGTCTTGTTGACTCAGAAAGTGGCAAGCGTTTTGACTCCGGACAAGGTCACTGGATGTATGCAGACATTCTACCTGCGGCCCCTGCCATTGCAACGCAAAGCAGGCCGCAAATACCACCGGGACAAATCCTGTACCCGGGTGAACCAGGTCACAATTTTGGCATGGCCGGTCAACCGCTTTCCCATGACAGCGTTGTAGGGAGTGAAGCGAATATTCCGGCCGGTATTCATTGACTCATTGCATTTATATTTTTGCTCACACAAGTACAGGAGTACTGAACATGAAATACCAGAATCTGTTAATACTGGGTACCTGCGCCATCCTGAGTGCTGCCATCATGCAGACAGCCTCCGCACAGGATAGCGAACCACGATTTGAACGCGGCGCCCCTGGTGCCGAAGGCCGCCCCCAGCGTGGACCGGGACATGGACCAGCACGACACCGTCCAGGGCGACCAGGTGGCAATCCCGCCATGTTGATTGACCGACTGGATACTGATGGCGATGGCTTTGTCGACGAGTATGAATTTGTCGATGCCCGCCTGGCCCGGATAGACGATCATTTTGATCGCCGTGATGTTGACGGTGACGGCCTGCTCAGCGAAGAGGAAGCCAGCCGACCCCGTCGTCGCGACCATGCACCCACTGAGCGCGAAGAGGTGATCGCCTGCGTCAGGGAAACCCTGGCAGACTGGGAAGGACCTGCTGAAGTGGAAGACCGCTTTGACCTGATCGACACCGACTATGATGGTTATATCTCCCTGGCAGAACTCAGTGCTGCCCTGGAAGAACGTGCCTATGTCCTGTTCGACCGTATCGATACCAATGCCGATGGCCTGATCAGCCTGGAGGAAGTAGCAGCACACCAGCAGTACCAGGTCAATTTGCGCCGTGTCATTCGCGCCTGCAAGGATGAAGTCACTGATCCGTTCGAGGCCGAAGTGTAATCCCCCACTCCGCGACGAACGACCTGGGCCGGACACTCTTGTCCGGCCTTTTTTATGGCTGATTGCCAGACCTCTTTCAAAGTCGTCCGCGCCTGTCTATCATCCTCGTATAGCAAAGAGGACACATCATGACACTGACTATCAACTCACCACTGGTTTCCTGCGACTGGCTCCAGCAGCACCTTGAGGACCCAAACTTGCGGATTCTCGACTGCTCCATGGTCATGCAGCCCAACGAAGACGGCAGCGTGGGCTTTGTCCCCGGGGAAAGCCTGTGGCAGGAAAGCCACATACCCAAAAGTGCCCATATTGGCGTGGGTTCCGAACTCTCCGATCCCGACCATGCGTTGAACATGATGATGCCGCCAGCCGACACCCTGGCAGAGACCTTTCGCCTCAGGGGCATCGGCGATGGTACGGCAGTGGTGTGCTACGACCGCAGTAACCACGCCTGGGCAGCCCGGGTCTGGTGGATGCTCAAAGCCTGCGGTTTTGACAATGCGGCTGTGCTCGATGGCGGTTGGAAAAAATGGCAGGCCGATGGCAGACCCGAATCCAGCGCATCACCCACATGGTCCATACCGGACAACTTCACCGTGCAGGCCAGGCCTGAAATGATGGTCGACAAGGAACGGGTCAAGGCAGCGAGTACTGAACAGGATGCGCAGCTCGTGCATTCCCTGCCCTTGCCCATGTTTACCGGTGAGGTGGTTGCCTATGGTCGTCCGGGCAGGATTCCGGGCAGCAAGCACCTGTACTGCGAATCCCTGCTTGATCCCGCGTCCAATACCTACCTTGACCCGGAAACCCTGAAAACCCGGATTGCTGACAGTGGTATTTCCGAATCCGAAACCGTGATCGCGTACTGCGGCGGGGGTATTGCGGCCAGCGCCAATGCCCTGGCACTGACTGCCGCAGGTTATGACAAGGTGGCTGTCTATGATGGATCCCTGTCAGAATGGGCTGCCGATCCCGACCTGCCGATGGAAACCGGTTAGCCCGGGAAACCCGGATCACTTACCGAGAATCCGGCGTGCCGCATTGCGCCCGGGCAGACCGGAAACGCCCCCTCCGGGATGTGCCCCCGAGCCACAAAGATACAGTCCTTTGACCGGCATCTCGTATTGGGCCAAGCCCAGGCCAGGTCGCGAGGAAAACAGTTGTTCCAGGGACAGGCGGCCGTGAAAGATATCCCCGCCAACCAGGCTGAACTGCTGTTCCAGGTCACGGGGACTCAGGATCTGTACCCCTTCGATCAGGCCCCTGAAACCGGGGAAGTGGCGCTCAACGGTATCCAGTATGGCGCCGGCGGCAATGTCCCGGTTACTGTCCCACTGTTGCCCCAGGGCCGGATCAAAGTGCTGGCAAAACAGGCTGGCGACATGACAGCCTTTCGGCGCCAGGCTGTCGTCCACCAGGCTGGGAATCAGCATTTCCACCACCGGCTTTTCTGACCAGCCCTGTTGCCTGGCACTGAGCCAGGCACTGTCCATGTAGTCCAGTGAAGGGGCCATGATGATGCCCGCTTCCAGGCAGTGTGGCACCTGCCTGCCTTCAAAAACCGGCAAGCCATTGAGCGCCACGTTCATGCGAAAAGCACCGCTGCCGCACTGGTACTGCTCAAAATGCGCCCGGATATCGTCTGGCACGACCTCGGGTTGTAACAGGCGCTGAAACAGGATGACCGGATTAACGCCGCAGACTACGATATCCGCCTCAAATACCTTTCCGTCTTCACCTGCTACACCCTTCACCCTGCCTGCCTCAACGATGACATTTTCTGCAGCACAATTTGTGTGATACCTGACCCCATACTCAGCGCCTTCGGCGGCAATGGCATCGCTGATGGCTCCCATACCACCAACGGCATGACCCCAGCGACCACTCTCGCCGTTGACTTCGCCGACCAGGTGATGCAACAGGTTATAGCCGTTACCCGGCGTGTAGGGTGAGACATAATTACCGACAATGGCATCAAAGCCCAGCAGGGCCTTGATGGGGTCAGCGGCAAAAAAGTCATCGAGGATGTCACCGGCACTGCGACCAAACAGGGTCAGTAAAAACTGTTTCTGCTGGCGGTTCAGCGCACCAAATTGCCGGCTAAGCCGAAACAGGCTGAGCAGGTCTCCCAGTCCGGCCTGGTCAATATCAGGCGGCGTCATCAGCATGATGTCCCGGATCACCGGGACGATGGCCTGCAGCAATGCCTCGTAACGCTGCAATGCCTCAACATCGCTCTTGTCATGCCGTGCCATTTCTTCAGCCAGTTGCCCCGGTATGGCAGCAAAGCTGTCACCGGCTGCCAATGGCAGAAAATTATTTACACGGCGCGGCACAATTTTCAGGCCATGGGCATGTAAATTGAGATCCTGGATGACTTGTGCGTGCAGCAGGCTGACCGTGTAGGAACACACGGAATTGCGAAACCCGGGATAAAACTCTTCAGTAACGGCGGCTCCACCAAGCACGGGGCGCTTTTCCAGGACGGTGACTGACATTCCCGCCCTGGCCAGGTAGGCAGCACACACCAGGCCGTTATGGCCACCGCCAATAACGACTGCTTTCTTCGACATGTTCGGGAGTCCTCAGGGATCCAGCGAGGCCAGGTAGGCTGACAGGGCCACCATCTCTTCCAGGTCCAGGTTGGCCACAGCATCCTGCATCAGTGGCGACCACAAACCACGCCGGGTTCCTGCCTGCAGGTCATACAACTGGCGGGCGATATAACTGGGTGAACGTCCCGCCAACGCAGGTACCGGTCCCAGGCCACGCAGATCATCCCCGTGGCAGGTGCGGCAACTGCCGGTTTCTGCCAGTGCCTGCCCACGGGCAATGCTGCCAACCGGGACATAGGCGATGAAACCGGAACGGTCATCACGCATTTCTGTCAATTCCAGGTCCTCGGGCATCTCGAGAATGCGATTGCCAATGGGCTCATCACCGCCCCCAGGGGCTTCCACATACATCCAGCCGGCCACGACCGTTTCCGGCACGGTGTCGGTTTCAATCACGCGGATCCACTTTCGGGGTTCCAGGGAAGAAAAATAATCGGCGGCTGACTCAACTTCCTCCGGCGTGGCATTTGCCCCTATCGCCTGCATGGCTGATGCCGGTCCATGCAAGGGTTCGGAACTGCGACGCAAGCCGGCTCGCCAGTCAGCCATCTGCTGAATAATGTATTCCCGCGGCAGGCCGGTCAGGCTGGCATTTTCCGGTCGGCCCTGACCGCTGGGCAGGTGGCAGTAGCCACAGGCAAAGACCACGGGCTCCCTGCCCCGGGCCACGATGTCCGGCATGGCAGGGTGATCTTCCGGATGCCAGTCAGGCGGCTCATACAGGTTACGGGGATTGGTAAACACAAACTCCACATCACTGCCGGGTACCCGTAGCGGGACGTTGTATTCAAAGGGAAACTCCACACCGGGTGTGTTCAGGGCATAGGCCCAGGGCAAGGGTGTGTTGCCCTGGTTGTCAGCATCCGCGGCATAGGCGGGAAGACAAGCCAGTAACAGGCAAGCCAGCAAGCCCGGTTTTGAATGTATGTCCTGCATGATTGATCTCCAGGATCAGGATTCGAACTGGTAACCGGGCGTGGACCTGGAAATATCCAGTTCCTCGTCAGTCATGTATTCAGCAATATCCTCAAACAACGGTGTGCTCAGGTAACGCTCCCCGGTGTCCGGCAGCATGCAGAGAATGGTGGCACCCTTCTCTGCCTTTTCCGCCACCTGCAGGGCCGCACTGAACGTGGCACCGGCTGAAATGCCCACAAAGATACCCTCTTTCTGCGCCAGTTCACGGGACAGGCGCATGGCATCCGGAGCAGCAATTTTCAGGGTCGCTTCCACCTGGTACTCGGCCAGGGCATCTTCAGTCAGCTTGGAAATGAAATCCGGTGTCCAGCCCTGCATGGGATGCGGGGTAAAGGCTTCATGACTGACAGCGGGAGAGCCGTCATCGTTACGGGCCTGTTTCACACCGCTGTTGACCAGGGCCGCAATCTCCGGTTCAGACAGGATGATTTTTGTGTTCGGGCTTTTTTCCTGCAGGGCTTTGGCAACCCCCTTGAGTGTACCGCCGGTCCCGTAACCGGTGACCCAGTAATCCAGTTCACCATCGGGAAAAGCAGCTGCAATTTCCTGGCCGGTGGTGCGGTAATGCATATCCGCGTTGGCCTCATTTTCAAATTGTCTTGTCAAAAACCAGCCGTGTTTTTCAGCCAGCTCAGCGGCCTTGTTAACCATGCCGGTGCCTTTCAGCGGCGCCGGTGTCAGTACAACCCTGGCACCGAGGAATCGCATCAGTTTGCGACGCTCTACACTGAAACTCTCAGCCATGGTCACCACGAGCGGGTATCCTTTCTGTGCACAGACCATGGCCAGGCCAATACCGGTATTACCGCTGGTTGCTTCCACTACAGTCTGCCCGGGTTTCAACTCACCGGTTTTTTCAGCATGTTCAATAATGCCCAGCGCCAGGCGGTCCTTGACCGAACTCATCGGGTTGAACGCTTCGGATTTCACATAGAGATTAATGCCTTCGGGACCCAGCTTGTTGATTCTGACAACAGGCGTGTTACCAACGGTTTCCAGGATGTTGTTGTACCGGGCACCGGAAATGGCTGGTGAATTCGACATGATGTTTCCCCTCTTCCTGATTTATAAAGTATAGATTTACAAGTATTGATTAAACGTTATTATTTCCGGCAACGTCCATCATCTGAAAGACCAAACCCGGATTATTTTGTGCAGGTTATTACGTCTGGTGCATTCTTGTCATTATTTCTGCCAGGCGTTTCTCATCATTGAGCCGCGCCCCTGCAATGAAAGCGGCTTTTTCCAGCAGGATTTTCCTTTCCACCCCGGGTTTGTCAGCCCGGTTCAGCAACAGGCGAATGGACACACGGTACTGCCCAGGGGTTGCTGCCTGGTCGGCCAGCAGCAGAACGTCTTCGTTGTCATTCAGGGTAAATGCCCTGTCCTGTTGCAACTGCCATTTACATAACTCCAGCGCCTGCATGTACTGACGCCTTGCCAGCGCAACGGGCAGGTAGGCTGCCACCACATGCTGTGCCGGGCGCCGGTCAGGCCAGTTGGAGATTACCGCAAAAACCGTATCAAAATACTGCCACTGGTTACTCACAAGGAAATGCTCAAGCTCCCTGCAGGCCTGGTCTGTTTTTCTGTTTCGCACCAACCCCAGAATGGCCTGTAATCGCCTGTCAAGAAATTCACGGCTCTTGCTGAGTTGTGCCAAAGCCTTCCTGTCAGCCTTGAAGTCGACTTGAGAAAAGTAGGTATCACGCCGCGCATAAAGACTGTCACCCAGCACTTTGAACATGAATACTGCACAGTAAAGTCCGACTGGCAAAGCCAGGAGAAAGACACTGAAATGGTGCTCCAGCGCCAGGCGGAAGCAGGCCGATGCCAGGAGCAAGGCCAGGACACAATGCCAGTAGCAAGCACCCTGGTCCCAGGCGAACCGGATCAGCTTGACCGGGTCAAGAAATGCCACTATCTGTCCGGACATGGCATTGACGGCTATGGATGCCGGCAACACCACCAGTAAAAAACCGATGACCAGGCGTCCGGCCAGCACAAAATCCTGGCTCTGGAGGTACCAGGACAGCCACAGGAAACCCATGACCATGAGCTGTTGTTTGAACAGCTTGAAGCCGGCCACATCCACCAGGTTGCCGATCGCATCGGCCAGCTCACCCCCGATTTCACGGGTCAAAAAGGCAAAGGAAAAAACCGGGATACGACGGCTGCCGCGCACAATGCCATCGATCAGGGAAAAACCGAATTCCAGCAGCATCGCCAGGAACAGGGTGATGCCAGTCCAGTTCAGTACCATCCATATATTGGCGGGACCGGCATCAAGGGTGTACCAGGTGTCACGGGTAAGATAAAGCGGAATGGCTATCCCCATGATGATGCCCTGGGCCAACAGGACTTCCAGTTGCAGGGGAAATTGGAGCTGCGCCTTCAGGCCCTGATCGGCCATGGCCCGGTTTGCCGCAGGTATTGAGGAAATCTAAGTCCGCTGCGGCTAGACGTCAGAACGGTAGGACCGGTCATCACAGTTGTAAGGCTCCCATGGATAATTGGAAATAAACATGGTGTCACTACCGCGATGCTGGCCGGCAAAATATTTGGGATCCTCGGCCACGTATGTCCTTACCAGGGCGCCGTTGGAAGGATCTATCCGGAAACGCTCGATCACTTTCATTTCGTCACTGTGCGGTGTGTTGGCATCAGCCATCAGAATGCCCGGCAGGAAGCCCTGGGTGTAGACGACCAGGACATCATTTTCCCAGCGCCCGATGGAATAACCACTGCGGCTTGGTTCAATGTTGTCGGGAAATTCTGTTTCATCCAGGTGAATCGTGCGCTCGAAAATCATGGTGCCGTAAATCAGGCGGATTTCATCCTCTGTCTGTTCGATGCGATTGACCGGGTTATCAAAGCTCCAGTCCCACAGGATGTTGGTGGTTTCACAACGCAGCCGCGGATTGTCCGTGGATGAGCCGTCAAAACCTGCAATGGCTGCCCTGCCGGCCTCGGTCAACTGGTAAGGGCTGGGCCTGCCCCAGGTGGTGGACAGGGGATCGTCGGTAAAGGATTCAGGTGTCCCCCGTGAACCCTGGAAGGCTCGCCCACCCTCGGGGACTTCACCCGGGTCAAACTGGTCTGCCACACTCAATGGCACCAGTGTGCCTTCCAGCCCACGCGGGTCGGTCATGACCACCTGCTCTGCTGCCCAGTCACCGGAGATATCCGGATCGCCGTTGGGCAGGCGTTTGATCTCGATTTCCTGGCGCAGGTATTTTTCCGCATCGGTAATCTGCTCGTAGCGATCAAGGCTGAGCCCGTTGGCAAAGGTGATGGTGCCGGTATAGCAGGTGTTTTCCTCAAAACGGTCGGGCGAACCGGTGATGGTTACTGTAGAGCCCGTCTCGAACAGATCCTCCGACCAGCCGGAACGGCGCAGTACCGTGCCGCCACGCAACTCGCATTTCCAGTTGCTGACAGTGCCATCTTCATTGGTGGCATCGATGTATACCCAGGAGTGGGGATTGACCATGGCCAGGTTGGTAATGGTGCCCCGGACCGTGATGTCCACGTTGAGATTGAAATTGGCCAGGCCATGGTGGGCAGATGCCGTAACGGGCACAAGCAACAAGGCTGTCAGGAATCGGCGGACGGGATGTGGCAGGTTCAATGGTTAATCCTCTTCGGGATGGTATGTCCAGCTAGCATATGTAAGGCTTCACCTAATTTCAATCCGACACAAGACGGAGAATATGATTTAATAGGCGCTGCTAAAACATCCAATCAATAAAAATAATCCGGTACCGGCACAAGATCAGGGCGCGGATGTACCAGGGCCTGCTTGCAGTCCCTGACAGCAGTTCCGAAAGGAAGACGATTGACCAGATTTTTCAAACAGCAGTTATTACCGACATTACCCACTCTCCTGCTAGCACTGACCGGCCTTGCCGCGGGTATCACTGCCTTTACCTACGATGTCGGCAGTTTTACGGACATGGGCCCGGGCTTTTTTCCACTGGCCCTTGGCATCATCCTGGTGCTGCTTTGCGCGTTGATTCTCTGGCGCGAACCCGAAGCCCCGGAAACCACATCCAGTGATGAGAAGGGGGCAGTTCACCCTTTTGCCTGGCGCCCCTTTGCCGCGGTATCCGCTGGCATACTGGCCTGGGTCCTGCTGGCCGAGACTGCCGGTTTCTTTGCGGCGGCAATCTGCCAGGTTGCCCTGAGCGCCCTGGCGCTGCCTGAACCCCGCTGGCGCAGCATCATTATCCTGGCGGTACTGCTGGCAACAGGCGGTTACCTGCTGTTCGTCATGCAACTGGGCGTGCCCCTGTCGGCGATAGGATAAGGGGCCGGTTGCCATGGAAACACTGAATTTGCTTGGCATGGGGTTTGAACAGGCACTGACCCCTGAAGCCTTGATGTTCTGCCTGCTGGGCGTGAGCCTGGGCACCTTTATTGGCGTACTGCCAGGTATAGGTTCACTGACAACCATTGCCCTGTGCCTGCCCCTGACCTTTCACCTGGAACCCTTGCTTGGCCTGATCATGCTGGCCGGCATCTTCTATGGCGCCCAGTACGGCTCCTCCACGGCATCCATACTGCTCAATGTCCCCGGCAGCGCACCTGCTGCTATCACCTGCCTGGACGGTTATCCCATGTCACGCCAGGGTCGGGCGGGTATTGCCCTGTTCATCACCACGATAGCCTCTTTTATTGGCGGCAGTTTTGCGATTCTGCTGTTGGTGTTCTTTGCCCCGGTACTGGCCGGTTTTGCCATCAGTTTTTCGGCTGCCGATTATTTCTCCATCATGATCCTGGCACTGACGGCCGCCTCGACACTGTCCGTGGGTTCCCCGATGAAGGGACTGGCCATGGTGACCTTCGGCCTGCTGCTGGGCATGGTGGGAACCGATATCAACTCCGGCCAATTCCGTTTTACCTTTGGCATTCCCGCGCTTACCGACGGTATCAACCTGGTGGCCCTGGCCATGGGACTGTTCGGTGTGGCCGAGATTCTCAACAACCTCAATGAGGGCAAAGTCCCCCAGGCCGGCAAGGAAAAAATCACTTTCAAACAAATGATGCCCACACGGGATGACTGGAAAGCATTCCGTTATTCCTGCATGCGTGGCTCCGTGATCGGCAGTTTCATCGGCATGCTGCCGGGTACCGGACCGACCATCGCCACTTTCATGGCCTATGCCGGGGAGAAAAAACTCTCAAGCACACCGGAAAAATTCGGCCAGGGAGCCGTCGAGGGAATCGCCGCACCGGAAGCGGCCAACAATGCCTCCGTACAGGCTGCTTTTATTCCCACCCTGACACTGGGGGTCCCGGGAGACGCCATCATGGCTGTCATGCTCGGCGGTCTGCTGGTCCATGGCATTACCCCCGGCCCGCAACTGGTCACCACGGATGCGGCGCTGTTCTGGGGCGTCGTGGCCAGTTTCTGGATTGGCAATGTCCTGCTACTGATTCTCAACCTGCCCATGATCGGGTTGTGGGTGAAACTGCTGAGTATTCCCTACCGCTTTCTCTTTCCTGCCGTGCTGTTCCTGATCTGTATCGGGGTATATAGCGTCAACAACAACGCGGTTGATGTGCTGCTGACACTGGGATTTGGGGTGATGGGCTTTTTCCTGAACCGCCACGGCTTTCCTTCAGCCCCCCTGCTCCTGGGGTTTGTACTTGGCCCGCTGATCGAGGAGAATTTCCGCCGCGCCCTGGTATTGTCGGACAGCAACCTGGCCACGTTTGTTCAGCGCCCGATCAGCCTGGTCTTTCTCCTGCTGACTGCCATCCTGCTGGTCTATTCCTTCTGGCGCAAAAACAGCACTAACAATCTTTCACAGGCCCAGACATGATGACACGTCGTACACTACTGTTTCTTTTTCTAACCAGCTTGCTGGCTGCCTGTGGCGGCGACAACGGGGCGGCATCCAATGATCCCGCATCCTGGCCCAGCAAACCGGTCAGGCTGATTATTCCCTTTGGTCCGGGCGGCCTGGCTGATGTCACCCTGCGCCTGGCAGGCGAACCGCTGGGCGATGCACTGGGTGAGCGCCTGGTCATGGAAAACCGGCCCGGGGCCGGCGGTGTTGCAGCCACCACCACCATGCTCAATGCCGATGCCGACGGCCATACCCTGATCGTGTTGACCAACGGCACCACCATTGCCGAGACCCTGTTTGATGACCTGCCCTACAACATCACCGCGGAACTGGTTCCGGTTTCCGCCGTGGCCTGGTTTGACCTGGTCCTGCTGGTGAACCCGGACACCGGCTATACGGACCTTGGCTCCCTGCTGGCCGACAAGGGCGATGACCTGCGTATCGCGACCATCAATCCCGGCAGTACGCAGAACCTGACGGCGGAACTGTTCAAGACACGCGCCGGTGTCGATGCCACCATCATTCCCTACCGAACCACACCGGATGTGCTGGGTGCGCTGCTGCGTAACGAAGTGGACCTGGTCATCGATGCCTACACGGCACTCAAGGGCGCCATCGATAATAACCAGGCCCGCCCCCTGGCTGTCACCGGAGAGGTGCGCAACCCCGCCATGCCGGAGGTGCCGACCGCCACCGAGGCCGGTATTGCCGATTTCGTGGTCACCGGATGGAATGCCCTGTATGCCAAAGCCGGCACCAGTCCCGAGATCATTGCCCGACTGAATACGGAAATTGCTAACGTGCTGGCCACTGACGACATCAGGACGCGTTTCGAGGAACTGGGCGTGGAAGCCCGTGCCAACAGTCCCGAAGAGATGCAGCAACGCCTGTTGGCAGACATAGAAAAATGGCGTGAGGTTATCCAGTCTGCAGGCATCGACACCTTATGAGCATTGAACGTCCTGCGCTGCTGGTCGACGCACATGCCCATATTTTTACCCTGGACATGCCACTGATCGACAACCCACGGCATAGTCCCACCTACAGTTTCCCGCTTGAGGATTATCTTGGGCAACTGGATGCCAACGGGGTTTCCCATGGCGTTATTGCCGCGGCCAGTCCCTGGGGCGACTTCAATGACTACACCCGTGAATGCGTGAAAAAGACGCCAAGGCTGCGCGGTACAGTCATCCTTCACCCGGAGAAACTGGACAGCTATCCGCTGGATGAAATGACCAGCGAAGGCATCCTGGGCATACGCCTGCCTTTTATAGGCCTGCAAAAACTGCCGGACATACGCTCGGCCGAATACAAGAAATTGTTTGCCGCTCTCGCCGAGCGTCACTGGCATGTGCATTTGCACGTGGAAGGCCGACACATTCCCGACCTGCTGCCTCACCTGGAAAATGCAGGTCCGCGGCTGGTTATTGACCACCTGGGCCGGCCCGAACCCCATCAGGTCAAGGATGCCCCCGCCTTTGCCCCGATCGTTGATGCCGTCAACCGGGGCAAGGCCTGGATCAAGGCCTCGTGCGGCTACCGTATAGGCCCGGTGGCCGACGAACATTTCACCGCTTTCCTGGATGAATGTGGCCCTGAGCGCCTGTTCTGGGCCAGTGACTGTCCCTTCGTGGGCCACGAGAACGAACTGGTTTATGCCGATACGATCAACTGGCTGGAAAACCTGCTCGATGATGAGTTTGCTGCACGCAGGATCTTTGGTGAGAACGCCAGGGACTTTTATTTCCCCGATGTGAGCTGACAAGTCCGCAAAGAAGTCCCCGGTTCAGGCACAGGCCCCCCGGGCTTTTCTTGAATTACCCCCCACCCTCCTTTATTCTTCCGGGCATTCACAAGGGGATCTCATGACTATTTCTTATCGCGACATCGTTGGCGCGGGCGTTGGCCTGGCAACAGTTCTTGCCGCAAGCACACTCTTTGCTCAACCGCAGGATGCCGACCACCAGCAGGCTTTCGTCGAAACCTATTGCCTGGAATGCCACAACTTTGAGGACTGGGCTGGCAGCCTTGACCTGGAAGGGGTGAATATAGAAAACCCGGTTGCCGATGCGGCGGCCTGGGAAAAGGTCATGGTCAAGTTCCGCGCCAACATGATGCCGCCAGTGGGGCAGCCCAAGCCTTCCCCGCAAGAGCGCCAGGCCTTTGTTGACTACCTGCAGGGCAATATTGACAGTGCCACCCTGGCCAATCCCGATCCGGGAGAATCTTCCCTGCACCGTCTCAACCGCACGGAGTACGGCAATGTCATTCGCGACTTGCTGGCCCTGGATGTGGATATCAGCGAATACCTGCCCGCCGATGACGAGGGCTACGGTTTTGACAATATTGCCGATGTGCTGCGCACCTCGCCGTCACTGCTGGAGCAATACCTGATTGCTTCCCGCAAAATTGCCGAGCTGGCCGTGGGCGACACACGCCAGGATGCCGTTTCCAAGGTCTATAAAGTGGCACCTGACGCTCCCCAGGGACAGCACTTGCCGGGACTGCCCCTGGGCACGCGCGGCGGCATTCTGATCGAGCATAACTTTCCCCTTGACGGTGAGTATGACTTTAATGCCTACCTGACCCGCAACATCGTCGGGTACATGACAGGCCTGGAGTGGCCACACCAGTTTGAAATCAGTATCGATGGTGAACGCGTATTCCTGGCCCAGGTCGGTGGTGAAGCAGACAACCTGGCGTCGGACACCAATTTTGCCGAAGCTGCCGATGCCATTGATGAGCGCCTGAAAGTGCGGGTTCCCGTGTCTGCCGGCAAACACCGGGTAGCAGTGACATTCCTGCAAAAAAATGCCGCCGAAACCCACGAGCCCCTGGAACTGCATACCCGCGACCTCGACCTGCAGAACATGACGGGCCTGCCGACGCTGGATTACGTCGACATTATCGGTCCATACAATGTCACCGGAGCCGGAGAAACAGCCTCGCGCGAGAAGATTTTTTCCTGCTACCCGTCCGGCACGGTTGAACACAGTGACTGTGCCAGCGAAATACTTGGTCGCCTGGGCAAGCTGGCTTACCGTCGTCCGCTCGACAATGAGGACATGTCACTGCTCACCGATTTTTACCTGGATGGCTATGAAAGTGGCGGTTTTGAACGAGGCATCCAGACAGCCCTGCGTTTCCTGCTGACCTCGCCGGAGTTCCTGTTTCGCAGCGAACCGGACCCCGAATCTGTTGCACCGGGAGAAATCTACAGGCTGGACGACCTGGCACTGGCCTCGCGGCTTGCCTTCTTCCTGTGGAGCAGCATGCCGGACGAAGAGCTGATTGATGTGGCCGCAGCTGGCAGGCTCAGTGACCGCAGCGTGTTTGATGCCCAGGTCGACCGCATGCTCGGTGACCCCCGCGCCAGGACCCTGGTCGATGACTTTGCCGCGCAATGGCTGTTCCTGCGCAACCTGCAAAGTACCTACCCGGACACGCGCACCTTTCCGAACTTCGACAACAAGTTAAGAGAAGCTTTTCGCACGGAAACGGAAATGTTCCTTACCGACATGTTTCGCAATGACCACTCCATCCTTGACCTGCTGACGGCCGACTGGACCTACGTGAATGATCGCCTGGCATCCCATTACGGCATACCCAATATTTACGGCAGCCATTTCCGCAAGGTGGAACAGGTCGACAGCCAGCGCCGGGGCCTGCTGGGCCAGGGCAGTATCCTGACTGTCACCTCCTATCCCAATCGCACCTCGCCCGTGCTTCGCGGCAAGTGGGTGATGGAAAATATACTTGGCTCACCGGCACCAACGCCGCCGCCGGATGTACCTGACCTGGTGGAGAACCAGGGTTCGGATGTCATGTCCATTCGCCACCGCCTGGAACTGCATCGGCAGGACCCGGTATGCGCAAGCTGTCACAACGTGCTCGATCCCCTGGGTTTTGCCCTGGAGAATTTCGATGCCATTGGCCGTTATCGCATTCGTGAAGAAGGTGGCATGGTGGATGCCAGTGGGCAGCTTGCCGACGGCACCGACATCGAAGGCATTGGCGATTTGCGTGAAGCACTGCTGGCCAAACCCGAACACTTTGTCGATAACTTCACCGAGAAAATGCTGACCTATGCGCTTGGTCGCGGCCTTGAACCTTTCGATATGCCCGTGGTGCGTGCGATACGCAAAGAGGCAGCGGAAGAGGATTACCGCTTTTCAGCCATTGTGAAAGGGATCGTCAATTCGGTGCCGTTTACCATGAAAAAAGCGGTCGCACCGGCGGGCAGTGCGGTAGCTTCCAACTAGAGGCAAGTCGTAGGTCGGCATAGCCCCTCCGGGGCGTTTGCCGACATTTTCCCATCACCCATGCTCGAGCTATAAACGTCGGGAAACGGCTCTGCGAGCCTATCCCGACCTACGACAAGCCAGGTATTC
>CAZROW010000041.1:0-27720 GCA_964601805.1 uncultured Enterobacteriaceae bacterium | reverse complement strand
AAAAGGGATAAAAAGATAAAAAGATAAAAGGATAAAAGGATAAAAGGATAAAAGGGGGGCTCTGTTTGTGTGCTTGTCCGGTGTTTGTTGGATAGTGGGCTAGTTGTCGCAGCGGTCTACGATGATGGTGCGGTTTTCCACGAAGATATTGCAGTTGGAGGCCAGTGAGGCGAGATCCAGGACGGCTGCCAGGGACAGTTTGTCGGCCTTTACATCAATATAGTGTTCACGGGCGCCCACGTCCCAGACTGTCAGTCGTTCACCGTGGGCGATTGTCGAGGCGGTGTCGTGTTCATCGTACAGGGTCTGGGACAGTGTGCCGAGGAAGTCCACCAGGTTCACTGCCGTCAGGCTGAAGCTGTATGACAGTGGTCCGGTGTCATCCTGGCGCAGGGCAAACACGGTACCCCCGTTTGGCACTGGCAGAATTTCGGCATTGGTGTAAGTGTCTTCATTGCCGGGTTCCTCGGCACTGAGGATGAACTCCTGTTGTGCAGGATCAGCCTGGTCTGCGGCAGTCAGCGCACCGGGCAAGACCAGGGCAAGCAGGGCAAGGACGCATTGGGTGCAAGTGTTCATGCGAACAGGGTAAACAGTCGGCAGGGGGCCGTCCAGCGCATTGGCGGTGACAGGAGGGAGTTCACGGGGTGTGAAAGGGGTGTGAAGGGTAGTCAGGGACTGATGCGGCGCGGCGCTCAGTCCTCGTCGTCTTCTTCGGCTTCGGCGGCAATTTTTTTCAGGCGCTTGCCGGCTTCAATGGAGATATCCTCCGGAATCTCGATATCCCCCAGCCAGACAGCCTTGTCATCATCACCGAGTTCAGTGCTGACCACGCTGACGCCGGTTTCCCGGTTCAGGCACAGGATGCGGTTCAGGGACTCTTCGCCGGCTTCCTCGTTTTTCAGGACCAGGCCGGTTTCATACAGTGCCCAGTTTTCATCCTCGGATACCCAGAACTGATCGGCCATCTTGTTGGCCGCTTCCAGTTCCTGCTCAAGCCGGGTTTTGTCGGCCGTGAGTTCGCGGACTTCCTTGCGTTCGGCTACCAGCGCCGTATTGAGGTTTTTATTGTCCTTGGCCTGGTCCAGGTTTTTCTTTTTCAGGTCGGTGACCTGGCGTTTCAGTCGTTGCGGGTCGAGTTTTTTCAGCTCTTTGAGTTCAGCCTGGACTTCTGCCAGGTCTTCCCGGGCTTTTTTCAGCTGGCTTTCAAACTGGTTGTCTTTCTTGCCGGTATCAACCAGCTTTTCGAGCCTTTCCATTTGCAGTTCCTGCTGCAAGGCTTCGAAATCGGCTTCCAGGCCGGCGAAATGGTTGAACTGTTTCTCGAGGTGCTCGAAGTCTTTCTTGTGGTCGACTATGTCCTGGTGCAGTTTCTGCTCTACCTTTTTCTGGCGGTCGAGCTTGTCCAGGAGTTCCTGTTTTTCGTCTTCCAGCTTCTTGATTTCGGCTTTCAGGGCACTGCTGGTGCGTAATTCTTTAAGGCTTAATACTTGGGCCATGCTTGAATAAATTCAGGTTTCTTTTAAAGGGGTTGGCGGCGAAACGGCAGGCGCGAAAACAGGCGCTTTGACCAAATCAGGGCGCGCATTCTACCACACGAATACGGTGAACTGCCAAGCCGGAAGGGGGCCTGGCAGCGATAAAAAGAGGAATTTTGGTGGAACCTGGCCTGGTGACTAATTGCCGGCAGCTTTCTCGCGCATCTGTGCCAGCAGGCCGTCCATGCCGTCACGGCGGACCACGCTGCGGTAGGTTTCACGATACGAGGACACCATGGAGACGTTTTCCACTTCCACGTCGTAGACAAACCAGCCGTCACTGCGCTGACGCAGTTTGTAATTGATGGGAATGTCGGTGTTACCGTCCAGGATGACTGTATCTACAGTGGCACGATTGTTGTTGATCTCTTCATCGCGAAACTCCACGACCTCATTGGTATAGGCCTCGATACGCCCCATGTAGGTATCTTCCAGGGTTGCCATGAACAGGGCCTGGAACTCCTCCTGTTGTTCTTTGCTGGCATTGCGCCAGTTGGTGGACAGCACGCTCTGGGACATGGCGCGGGCATCAAAGGCCTTGCCGATTTCCGCCCGCATCAGCTCGCGCGCTTCCTCGGTGCCCAGGGAGTCATCACGCAGTATTTCCAGGATGGCGTTGACGGTGGTTTCCACGGTTTCTGTGGGCGTTGTGTTCTGGGCGCTGGCCTGGAACGACAGCACAAGCAGGCCCAGGGCAATAAAAGCCCCAAGTTTCGACACCAGGCCTTTTACAAGGCCTGCACTGGTGAAAAACGGTTTCCTGACAATACTCATAGTGATATCCCAATCTGAGTTCGGGGATGCGAATTATACCCGGACAGTATTAGCCTACAAGACTGAAGCTGAACACAAGCTTGACGAGAATTCTGTGAAAAAAGAAGCGTTTACTCGGTGACGCTGCCTGCGCGGTTTTGCACGTAGGCACTGCGGAAGAAGATATAGGGGTCCAGGGCGCTGTCATAGAAGGATTCGTAGGTATCCTGGTCCAGGGACAGGGCAATTTCCGCGCTGACGATGTTAATGCCAATAATGGCATCGTTATGCAGGTCCCAGTACACCGGGTTCATGGCGGTATTACCCGCACTGCCCAGGCCATCGCGCAGACTGCTGCCACCCCTGAAGGGCAGGACCAGGTAAAAACCATGGCCAAATCCCCATTTGGCCAAGGTCTGGCCGAGGTCTTCGCGGTCCCTGGCAATGCCCAGGTCGGAGGCCGGGTCAAAGAACCCCAGCAAGCCGATAGAGGTGTTGATCAGGAATCGGGACAGTTCGGTGCCTGTATTGGGCAGGTCAAATTGCAGCAGGGCATTCATGGCGGAAACCGGGGAGCCCAGGTTATCGAAAAAGTTTGCCCCGGAGCGTCGCACGGGCGCCGGAATTACCCGTAATCCCCTGGCTACCGGTTTCAGTACGCCCCTGTAGAGCTTGTCATTGAGGGCAAAGGTGACCCGATTGAGGCCTTCCAGCGGGTCGGCAATACTGGGCGAGTCATCTTCTTCTTCGTCAAAGATGAAGAAGTCATCGTCGTCCTCCTGGGCATAGGCAGCATGGCCGCTGCAGGCCAGAAATACGAGTAAGACAAGTAACCGGGACAGGGGATGGGCTGTTTCAGAAAAAAGTCGCATGGGTGCTGATGTCAGGTGATGGTGTTCGGTGGAGGATTAGTCTGAGCTGAAAATGTACTTGCTGACCAGTTCTTCAAGACTGATAGCTGATTCAGTTTCGTAAATTTCATCGCCGTCAGAAAGCAGTTCTTCAAAACCACCGGGAATAATATTGATGTACTTTTCGCCAATAATACCCTGGGTGCGAATAGCAGCGATGGCATCTTCCTGGACTGGCACACCTTCGTTGACTCGCAGGGTGACAATGGCTTCGAAAGCTTCGGGATCAAAACCGATATCGGTGACGGTGCCTATGCGAACCCCGGCGCCTTCCACTATAGCGCCCTCACGCAACCCGGAAATGGACGTGAAACGGGCCGTCAGGCTGTAGCCGGGCTGTTCGGAAAATGTCGCGCCGGCCACCGAGACAGCCAGCCAGGTAAAGGCGAGGATGCCAATGATGACGAAAATACCGGTTACCAGTTCAATGCTAATCTTGTTCATGACAATGCTCTTTGCGTTGCTTCATTCATGTTAAAAATATTCACGACATCAGTGCGCCGATCAGGAAATCACAGAACAGGACGCTCACTGACGAGATAACCACGGCATCCGTAGTGACCCGGCTCACCCCTTCGGCACCCTGGGAGCCGTACTTGCCCAGGTGCATGTAGAAGCCCTTGGCACAGCAGATCAACA
Organism: uncultured Enterobacteriaceae bacterium; assembly: GCA_964601805.1. Lineage (GTDB taxonomy): Bacteria > Pseudomonadota > Gammaproteobacteria > Pseudomonadales > Pseudohongiellaceae > Eutrophocola. The sequence goes on along the minus strand of CAZROW010000041.1, from coordinate 23,879 downwards.
TGATCAGCAGGCCGAAGATCAGGGATTTTACCAGTCCCAGGCGTACATCGCTCCACAGTACCGAGTCGATCATGCCGTTGACGTAGGAGCCTTCGGCGACACCAAAAAGGATAACACCGACAAAATAACCGCCACCGATAGCGACAACGTTAAAAACGAAATTCAACAGGGGCACGGACAATATCCCGGCCACCAGCTTGGGCGCCACCAGGTACTTGTCCGGTGCAATGGCCATGCATTCCAGGGCATCGATTTGTTCGGAAATACGCATGATCCCCAGTTCGGCGCAAATGGCCGAGCCGGCACGGCCGACAACCATCAATGCCGTCATCACCGGTCCCAATTCGCGAATGATACTGAGGGCGACGGCCGAGCCCAGCACGCCCACAGACCCGAAGCGTTCAAGCGTGTTGTAAAACTGCAGGCCCAGGACCATGCCAATGGTGGCACCGGAAATAAGAATGACTGTCATGGAGCGTGCGCCGATGAAATAGACCTGCTTGATGATCGGGAAAATCCGGTAAGGCGGTTGCACGATTTTCCACGCGATAATCAGCAGCAGGTTAAAGGTGCGCCCTATCTGCTCGATGGCTTCGATCGTGGTGGTGCCAAGATTGTTGATTGTCTTGATCATCGTCTTGTTGCTACCGGTTATCCTGTGTCAGTCGGCTTAGATGTTCATCCTTGTCCATATTGTTTTCGCGTGGTGTCCTGTTCAGCAGGTCCATGACGCGATCATCCTGTGAGTTCTTTATTTCTTCAGGTGTACCAATCTGTATCAGCTTGCCCTCGCCCAGGATGGCAATTCGGTCAGCAATGGCAAAGGCGCTTTCCAGTTCGTGGGTGACCACGATGATGGTCATTTTCAGTGTTTCCTTGAGCATGATGATCAGCTCATCCAGTTCTGCAGACGTGATTGGATCCAGTCCTGCAGAAGGTTCATCAAAAAACAAAATTTTTGGATCCATGATGATCGCCCGGGCCAGGGCAGCACGTTTGCTCATGCCACCGGATAACTCTGATGGCATCAGGTTTTCATAGGGCAGCATGTTGACCATGTCGAGCTTGATCCGTGTCATGATCTGGATGGTGTTTTTATCAAGGTCGGTATGTTCACGCAGGGGGAGCTGAATATTTTCAGCCACCGACATGGAGGTGAACAGCGCCCCTTGCTGAAAGGCCACGCCCATTTTTTTGCGCAGCTCATACAGCTCTTCCCGGGCAGCATGGCAGATATCGGTACCCAGCATATGAATATGGCCGGAAGTGGGTTTTTTCAGCCCGAGCACACAGCGCAGCAGCGTGCTTTTACCAGCGCCACTGCCCCCCATGATGACGATGATTTCACCCTGGTGAATATCGAAACTGATGTCATCAAGAATACGGCGTGTACCGTAGTCCACGACAAGGTCACGAATTTCGATGGCACTGGTAGTCATGAATGGGGGTTGTTATTCAGAGTTGAGCCTGGAATTTTTCGGCTTCATCAAAGATGGAAAACACGCGATCCAGGCGGGTGAGTTTGAGCACCTGCAGTGCCGGGTCTGAAATTTTCAGCAGACCATAAGCCAGCTTGGCAGATTTTGCCGTCTGGAATCCTTCCACCAGGCTGGCAATGCCGGAGCTGTCGATATAACTGACATCGGCCATGTCGATCAGCAGGGGTTTGCCTTCTTTCAGTGATGCAAGAATCGCTTCCCGCAGATCGGGTGAATAATGCAGATCTATTTCCCCGCCAAGTTCCAGCAGGTCATAGTCATTTTCTGAGTGCAGCGTGCATTTCATACAGCGTTACCGGTTAGTCCTCGATTTTCTTTGTCATCTGCAGCACATTACCGCAGGGGTTATCACAATCTATCAGGCTGACTTCATCCATGATTTCATTGATGATGTGGCACCCGAGTCCTCCGGGACGAATTTCATCCAGGGGCCTGCCTTTCATTTCCTCTTCCCGGGTTTTACGGTGAGCGAAATCTGTGAGGCGGAATACCATGCTGTCGTCATGCTTTTCGATTTCAACGATGATATCCCCGCAGTCATCATCGCAATACGCATGTTCGATGATGTTCATGCAGGCTTCACCGACTGCCAGGATGACACAGTTCAACAATTCATCGGACATACTGCACGGTCCGAGTGTCTCCCTCAGCTTTTCTCTCAGGGTACAAAGATTTTCACTTGAGGCGGGAAACTGGAATTCCAGCAGTTTTTCAGCGGCACCCATAGTTTACCTGTACGCGTAGTTACGCCCTGCCTGGAATGATGCTGTTATTTTCCAGCAGCAATTTCAGTAGGAACCTGTTGCAAGGTATCTTCTATCAGCAGCACGGTCAGGTCGTCAAAACCGGAATCAAACCGTGAAGCTTCTTCAGCAAAACAACGCAATCGTTCCTGGCGCGGTACATCGTGAAACTTCTCTATGAGGGTTTGCAGGTTCTGCAATTCGTCAGGTTTGCTGAGTGATCGCGCCAGCCCCTCAGACAAGCCGTCAGTATACAAATACAGGCTTGATCCCGCCAGCGGGAAACTGATCTCCTCACAGACCTGGTCAGGCATGATGCCCAGGGGCAGGGTTCTGGATTCATACTCCTGGTAGGTGCCATCGGCAAGACGTTGAAGGGCTGGCAGGTGTCCGGCGTTGGCCAGCGTGACCATGCCGTTGTGCGGGTTGTAGATGCCGCCGATCATCGTGATGAACATGCCCCGTGTTGTATGCTCCACCAGTTCCTCATTGATGATTTCCATGATCTGTGCTGGTGAGCCAATGGTTTTGCCAAGGCAGTGATAGAGGCTGCTGGCCTTGGCCATCAGCAGTGCAGCATCCATCCCCTTGCCGCTGACATCACCGATATTGAAGACAAAGGTGCCATCTTCCTGCTGGAAATAATCATAAAAATCGCCCGAGACATTCTTTGCCGCCTGGTTGATGCCAACGATCGGGTGGGCTTCTTCATAACTGGGTAGAAAACTTTCCTGGATCGTACGGGCAATCTGCAGTTCCTGCTGCATCATTTCCGACTGCACCAGTTCCGAGGCCATGCGGGAATTGTTGATGGCCAGCGCGGCAGCCGATGCCAGGATGCTCAACAAGTGCCTGTCCACTTCGTTGAACAGGCCCTCGGGTTCTTTCTTTGAAGGATATTTGTTGATCAGTTCAATGGCCCCGATAGTGTTCTTGTGGACGACAAGTGGGGCACACAACAGGGAGCGGGTAATAAAGCCGGTTTGCTTGTCGATGCCGTCAAAGAACAGGTCAGAGTCACGGGCATCGCGAATCATCAGCACTTCGGAATCGGAGACAGCCTTGCCGACGATTCCGGCACCGGGTTCGACGGTCACCCCCTGGAGATCGACCGGGCCCGCACTGGCCATGCAGGTCAGGCCGCCGGTTTCGTTATTGAGAAACACCGATGCGGCTTCGCAATGCATGTGTTCCATGAGCTTGCGCAGGGTCAGCGCAATGGTTTCATTGATATCCAGCGAGTACTCAAAAGTCTGGATGAGGTCTTCCAGGTGATCCAGGACAACAGGTGGCAGTTTCGGTTTCTTCATGAATAACCTGTTACACCTGATGCTGGCTGGTTCACCTGGCCGTTGTCCAGGGTCTAGTCACCGTAGGAAATACGGTAGATGACATTGCCACCATCGTCACTCAGGAGCATGGAGCCGTCGTCCATAAAGGCTGTGGCTACCGGACGCGCCCAGGGATTGCCCTCATCGTCAATGAAGCCGACCAGGAAGTCGATGTACTCACCAGTGGGCTCACCATCTTCGATGGGCAGGCGCACGATCTTGTGACCGGTGCGGTGGGCACGGTTCCAGGAACCGTGCAGGACAGCAAAGCCATCGCCGGCATATTCTGCCGGGAAGGCAGAATTGCCTTGAGCATTTTGAGGATAGAACTCCAGGTCAACAGATGCGGAGTGAGCGGTATAGGGCACATCCGGACGGGTAATCTTGCCGACCAGGTCGGGACGGGCACCGGCATGGCGTGGATCTTCATTGTTGCCCATGTAGTACCAGGGCCAGCCAAAGAAGCTGCCATCGGTGACGCGCGTGGAATAATCCGGAACCAGGTCATCGCCCAACTGGTCACGTTCATTCACGGTACACCAGACATCGCCCGTTTCCGGTTGTACGGTCAGGCCAACACAATTGCGAATGCCGTTGGCAAACAGGCGGCCGGTGGCTTCCTCGTTACCGACCTCAAAGACCATGACCGAAGCCCGATTCTCTTCAGTGCCCCAGGCAGCCCCCAGGCCTTTTTCAGCTTCCCAGGCAGCTATCTCGGCGGCGCTTTTTTCTTCCATGTTGTTTTCAGCCACGTTGGACTGTGAGCCTACAGAGACGTACATCAGTGAGCCATCAGGTGAGAAAGCCAGGTCACGGGTATAGTGCCCGCCGCCCACAGGACTCAGCTGTGACACGATGACTTCCGGGACGCCGCGCGCCACCATGTCACCTGACTGGTAGGGGTAGCGCACAACTCGATTGGTTTCGGCAACATAGAGCCATTGTGGATTGTCACCGGCCGGGTAGAAGGCCAGGCCCAGGGGTTGCAACATGCCCTGGGCGAAGATTTCGACGTCCTGCGGCATGCTTCTGACCGCGTTGGGGCGAATCACGCGAACCCGGCCGCTTTGTGTTTCTGACAGGAAAATATCACCGTTGGGGGCCAGCACCATGGCGCGGGGACCGGAGAGACCTTCGTCCAGGAAAACATCCACCTTGAAGCCGTCAGGCAGCATCAAATTGGATTCCTGCGGGCGTGATACCACCGTCGGGAAATTGACAGCAGATGAGGTTTCATAAGGCTCGGGCAGGTTGTCCAGGTCGACACGATGGACACGGCCGGGACGATCATTGATCCAGTCAGGGTCACCTTCCGGTTCAGGTGTGTCACTTGAAAAGCCACCGAATCCGGCAGGAGGCTCCCGGTTGTCAACAAAGGTACCGTTGGCCAGTTCCTCGAAATAGGCAATGACGTTGGCACGGGTTTCGGCATCGGTAACGGGGATGACCATGGAAGATCCGGGAACCACGGTGGTGGGTGAAGCCAGGAACCGATCCAGGGTTTCTGCATCCCAGGTCAGGCCTGAAGCGGCCATGGCGTCGGTATAGGAAAAGTTGCTTTGTGCCGCTTCACGGCCAAAAACGCCATGGAGCAGAGGTCCCTGGGCACCGCCGTTGTCACCGGGTGCGGCACTGTGGCACAGGGCGCATTGCTGGGCAAAGAAGTCCTTGCCGGCAATGGAGTCCGCCGCCGAGGCGGACCCGGAAAACAGGATGATGGATAAAACTAATAATTGACGAATATTCACAACTGACCCCTTGGAAACTAATGTTTACTGGGGGCGCATGATACCTGATATAGGTATGTAAGGTGCAACCGGGAATCACATGATCCGGCCAGGTTGCCTATTCAATTCAGGGCAATATTGAAAGGGAAATTACCGGTCACACCAAAGGCAACCGGAATAGGGCTGACACCAGGAATGTCTGGATCGACCGAAAAGTTGCCATTTAATTCAAAGGGCATGGAGGTTAGTTCACTCAGCTTTTCCAGCGGCACTGTGATATTCATATCACCACCAAATCCGTCTTCACCTGCAGAAGCCGCCCATGACCCGGAAAAGGTCAACTCTGTCGGGCTAGTGACAAACAGGGACCCCCCGAAGGTGCCCGCTATATTCAGGCTCAAGGTTTCTTCGCCAATGACAGGGACATTCAAAGTCAGCGATAAGGGCTCCACGCCCTCTATAGACCCATTGAAAGTGCCATTGATATCAGGCGTTGAAGAAGAAGTGGGGACTGTCTTGGCAGACCAGCGCCCGTTCAGGGCAACATCAACTGAAACCACCTCATTGACACTGAGAACGGGTATTTCAATTGGGACATCGACAGTCACCACCTGGCTGAGATCACCACTGTAACTGCGAGTATCCGGGTACTGTTCACCCGGAAAAATTGCTTCTTTTGGCAGTGTGATGTTGATATTCAAATCGTATGCTCTTTTCCCCGTTGCCGAAGGAGCGGAACCTGTGATGTTGGCTGTCCAGTTCAGGCCACCGGTATGTTCAAAAAGTATGGGCTTGTCCAGGGTCTTGCCATTGGGGATATCCGTATAAAAGCCGGAGAGTGTCATATCGGAATACCCGAAAGTCACATGGAATGTGAACTGCATACCCAGTCCCCCTGTACAGGACGCTACGCCGTCTACAACGGCGGTAAGGTCACCGCCACCTGCGGAGTTGATATCTACCACAGCATCAAGTGCAGTCTGGGGTTCGACAAAATCTCCACTTTCATTCTCAACCAAGCCGGTTACCGTACCAACCATGCCACCGATCAGGTCGCTTTGTGGAAAAGCAGTGAACGGTAAAAGTGAGAAAATAATTGCTACAGCGAACTTGTGGTAAAGCATATTCCGACTCCTTATCTAGTTGTTAGAGTCAGCTTAAACCTGGACTGTGGGGACTATTTTGCTTTAGATCAATTTCATGAAATGTTGCGCAAATATATTCAAGTCTTAGATAAGAATGGTGCGATTGCGATCTTGTGTGATGTCGACGAGGGGGCCAGGAATGAAAATTTTCCAATATTGGCCCATGACTCACTTTGTCGTGGTTTTTTAGTTAAACAGGGTAATTAACCGGGCTGATTTTCAGCCCGGTTCAATCAGATGTTAATGAAACCGGTGCTGTCGCCAAAACTTTCCTGTTCGATGCCGACCAGGTTGATCATAGACAGCAACAGGTTGGACAGTGGTGTCTTGTTGGGTGTGACGATGTGGCGATTGCCTTCCAGGCGACCGGATGCACCACCGGCAAGAATAATAGGAAGCGGATCATGGTTATGGGAATTGCCATCGCTCATGCCACTGCCATACAGGAGCATGGAGTTATCCAGGAGCGTGCCGTCACCATCCGGTGTTGCCTGCAGTTTTTCCATGAAGTAGGCCAGCAGACCAGTGTGATAACGATTGAGTATCGCGAAACGGGCCTTCTGCTCCTCGTTGTTGGAATGATGGGACAGGGTATGGAAACCATCCCTGACGCCACTGGCCGGGTAAACTGCGCCACTGAGTTCCTTGGCCATCAGGAAGGTGGAGACCCTGGAAATTTCGGTTTGCCATGCCAGGATTTGCAGGTCAAACATCAGCTTGATGTGTTCCTCGACATCAGCCGGAATACCGTTGGGCCTGTCCGGGACTTCGATATCATCGCCGATCTTGGCACCGGCCTGGACGATGCGGCGTTCAATTTCGCGGATGTCGGTCAGGAACTGCTCGAGCCTGAGTTTGTCACCAGCCGGCAACTTGCGGTCCAGTGAAGATAACTGGTCTGATACGGCATCCAGCAGGCTCAGGGACTGCTTGCGGCGGGCATCACGTTGTTCCGGCGTGGCGCCATCACCAAAGAGGTGTTCAAACACCACCTGCGGGTTGTTCTGCATGGGCAGGGGAGATACCTCGGACTGCCAGGAAATGGTGTTGCGATAGGCGCAGCTCAGGCCTTCACCACAGCTCAGCGTGGACTCTTCAATCGTGAGTTCCAGAGAGGGCAGCGGTGTATCCTGGTGCAGGTTCTGGGCAATGACCTGGTCGATGGTGACACCAAGAAAGGGCATGGCACCGGTCTGCGGCTTGGCACCGCTGAGGTAGCTGGCGGCAGAACGGTTATGGTTGGCCGTTGCACCACCGGGACCATAAGCCAGGGGCAGTCCCGTTCCGCTCACGACATTGACGTATTCACGGAACTTTTCCAGCGGCTGCAGGATTTCAGTGAACTCAAAATTCTTGCCTTCAGTAGCAGGCGTCCAGCGAGACATGGTGGCACCATGAGGCAGGTACATCGCACCAAAACGCGTTTTCGGCATATTGGCCTGCGCCAGGGCAGTATTCGCCGGCACCATGGACTCCAGGAACGGCAGTGCCAGTGTGGTACCGGTACCTCGCAGGAAGGTCCTGCGATTCAGATGTTTTTTGGTCAGGTAGGTTGCCATATCAGGCCTCCGGTGTTGTCAGTGCAGCATCCCCGTGGGAGGCTACTTCTTCCATCTCGTCACCGCTTTTGACGCGCATGGTGAATTGTTCACTGTTGATTATGCCCCGGACAAGGGCTGAAAAGCGATAGTCATTGGATTCTGCATTTCTCATGATGCCGCGGACAGTCGGCATGTCAAAGTATTCCAGTTCGCGGCCCAGGGCGTAGGTCATGAGCTTTTCGGTAACAGTTTCCACGAACAGGTCGGAATACCGCACCAGTGCCTCACGCAGGTCTGAAGGGCCGTCAAGCATTGAACCATCGAGCAATACACCACTTGGATCCACTTTGGAATCGCCATCGTATTCGCGCCATTCACCCACCAGGTCAAAGTTTTCCAGGGCAAAGCCAACCGGGTCGATGACCGCATGGCAGGAAGCACAGACAGGGTCCTGGCGGTGCGCTTCAAGACGTTCCCTGATGGAAGAGGTCAGCACAGTGCTGCCGTCTCCGTCCAGGTTTGTCTCCACGCCGGGAGGTGGTGCAGGTACCGGAGCACTGAGCAGGTTTTCAAGAATCCACGCGCCCCTTACCACGGGTGAGGTACGGCTTGCCGTGGAAGTCACGGAAAGGATACTGCCGTGCCCCAGCAGGCCCCTGCGCGGGCTGTCTTCAGGCAGCTGGACTTTGCGGAAATAGGATCCACGGACATCATTGATACCGTAATGCCGGGCCAGACGCTCGTTGAGATAGGTATAGCTGGAATCCAGCAGTTCGGTCACCGGCAGGTTTTCGGAAATCATGTTGGCGACGGCAAGCTGGGTTTCGGTAATAAAGGCTTCACGCAGGTTGTCGTCAAAATTACCTTCTTCCGGCGTGATAGTTTCAACATCGCGCAGGAACAGCCATTGCCCGGCGAAGTTCTCCACCAGGGCACGCGACTTGTCATCAGTCAGCATGCGTGTGATCTGCGCATCAAGCACTTGCGGGTCACTCAACTGGTTGCTCATGGCCAGTTCCAGCAGTTCCTCATCCGGAATGCTGCTCCACAGGAAGAACGACAGGCGGGAGGCCAGTTCCAGGTCGCTGATACGGTAGACCTCACCCGGCTCGGCGGCTTCGGGTTCTTCCTCGAAGCGAATCAGGAAACGGGGGTCAATCAGGATACGGGACAGCGCTTGCTGGATACCGTCTTCGAAACTGCCTTCACTGTAACCCTGGTGATAGAAGTCCATGATGCCATCCACTTCCTCGCTGGATACCGGTCCACGAAATGCCCTGGTGGCAATTTCCTGGACGATGGTTTCAGCACAGGCGGTTTCCTCGTCATTGGTAGCGGGGTAACAGCTGAATACTTTCTGGCGGCTTGGCGTATCACCCGGGCCGGTCGCATTGAAAGGACCGACAATCTCGATACGACCGACGCTGCCTTCCTTTTCATAGTTGTCGTAAATGTCATTGACGCCGGCAGGCTGTTTCTTGTCGATAATGGCCGCAGTAATGGTGTGCGGACCGGCAGTCAGGGGAATCTTGCTGATCGAGTTGCGATCAACTTTGACCGGGTTGCCGTCAATGGTGACATCCAGTTCGGAATCCAGTTCGGCACCAAAGCCGCGCCTGAAGCTGAACAGGCGGCCGCCGATATTGATGTCGTACTCGGCATCCAGCGGAAAGTTGTGCGTGATTTTCATGCCGCCGCGTGTGCCCAGGGGCAGGCCATCTATATGTTCATCCTGGGCCAGGCTGGGGGGCGGCAGGTAGATAGTGGAAGACTCCTGTGTCGTCATGTCGCCAACTGCCCAGCGGCTGATTTTCATGGCCGCGGAGGTATAGGCCTGCACCAGGGCCGGTGAAAATCCCAGGGAGGCAGCGATATTGTCAAAACCCTCGCTGGAGTTATCCCGTGGCAGAAGTGTGGAGACATCCACATCCAGTGACAGCAGGTCGCGAATCACGTTGGCGTATTCATTCCGGTTCAGCCGGTGCAGGGACGGAGAAGCGGGCACTACCTCGATGGTTTCATCCAACTGGTGGGCAATGCTTTCGGCAAAATGCTCCATGGTGTCATTGTCAGGACGTTCCTCGCCTACCGGGGGCATCATGCCGATGCGAATCTTCCTGATCATCAGCTCCCAGGTTTCCGGTGCAGCATCCACATGCGAGAAATCCAGGCCTTCCATATCCAGGCTACCGGCCCAGTCTTCGAAGTTGTGGCACTTGATACAGTACTGTTCCATCAGTTCCGGAACTTCCTGTGCCCGGGCTATGGCAGGGAAGACAGCAGGTGCTGTGGCAGCTGCCAGGACTATGGCGGAGGCAAGTTTTTTACTGACTGTTTTCATGGTTTGTTTGCTTCGATGTTTACCTGGTAAAAAAATCATTCTCTAAATATATACTGATAAGTACGGGTATTACCGCACAGGCATGTTTTTTTCTTCAAGCAGCCTGGTAATAAGAGCCATGGATTCGGGTTTTTCTTCCGCCGGATGCGTGGCCAGAAAAACACCCTTGGCCCAGTCCAGCGGTGTTCGTCCCTCGTTATCCTGGATATCCAGGCGTGCCCCGTTTTCTACCAGCAGTTCGATAATATCGTTGGAACCGCGGTTGGCTGCACCGTGAACGGCTGCCAGTCCCATGGAATTGGTGTGATTGACGTCCATGCCCAGGTCAATACACAACTGCACTGCGGCAAGGACCTGTTCAGGATCTTCGGTCCAGGTTTGCGAGACAACCCAGTTGATGCCGGCAGCCACCATCAGGGCATTGGTGCCTTCAAAGGTTTCGATAGTCGGATCGGCGCCATGCTCAAGCAGCAGGTTCATGACTGCCAGGTCGCCAGCGCGGGCAGCGCGCAGGAAAGGGGTCTGGCCGGTGAGGTCAACCCATTCCAGTGTCCCGGTGATGGACAGCAGGTCATGGCGAATCGGGGGTGACTCCTTGGTCCTGACATCCAGGTTGGCGCCTTCGGCAACCAGCTTTTCGATCAGGGCAAAAATTTCATCACGGTTGGTAATGTAATTGTCGAAATTGTTGTTGTGCAGGTACAGGTTGCGCAGGTTGACCGCTTCCCACAGTGGCGAGCGACCATACCAGTCCTGCTCGTCTATACGGGAACCCTGGTCGATCAGGAAATTGGCCGTGGCCATGCTGTTGGTTTCAATGGCCATCAGCAGCGGGGAGATATTGTTGGCTTCGGTCTGGTGAAGATCTGCACCGGCTTCCAGTAACATGGCTGCAATTTCAGTCTGGTTGTGCCTGGCGGCGTAGAGCAAGGGTGTCATGCCGCCCGGAATGGGCTCACGCCGGCCACGATCTGCGGGTGTGCCGCCGCGGATAATGCCGAGACCAAAACCGAAACCGCGTTGCGAGTTGGGCAGGATCCAGCGTGGTGTGTCGCCGACCTTGGTCCGGGCGTTGGGGTTTGCACCCTGTTCCAGCAGGTAGCGGGCAATATCGGGGTGACCTGCACGTGTGGCAAACATCAGCGCTGACTGGCCAAAGGTGGCATCCAGGGCATTGACGTTGGCACCATGGTCGACCAGCAGCTTCACGGAGTCGAGAACGCCAACTTCAGAGGCAGTCATCAACAGGGTGTGGCCATTGTTTTCCAGGATATCGGTATCAGCACCGGCTTCCAGTAACAGCTCTACCATGTCCGCATTGCCATTGGCGATGGCCAGGCTCAGGGGGGTGACGCCGTAACGACTGGAAATATTGGGGTCGGCACCTTCCTGCAACAGCAGGTCGGCAGCCTCGAGTTCGTTGTATCTGACCAGCCAGTGCAGGGCGGGCGTATCATAAAGTCCGCGTTTATCTGGATCGGCACCTTGTTCAATCAGGGATTTGATGGCGATGACATCGCGGTTCATGGCGGCATCAGCCAGATCAGCCTGCACCTGGACAGTAGCAAGCGAGAATGTCGCACCGACGAGAGCAGTTGCAATAATCTGTTGAATTGCAGATTTCATTTTAAAAAGATTTGTTCCCCCAAATCCTGCGCAAGACCCTCTTTAAAAGCCCGTTACAGGGCGTCCTGTCCTGAGTCTTGTAAAAGTAAGGTAAAGCTATGATTAGTCTTCAAAAAAGACTTATAACGCTGGCTATTTGCTAAGTCAATAAAGGCCGCAACACTTACCTTTTCTTTTCACTTTTAAGGCCTTTTCCTGCATTTCGCGAGCCTTTGCGAATCACCATGAAAGTGCCTGGCCAGAATCCATAATCATTGCATATTTGCAGAATGAAACTTCTTGGTGGAAATGATTAAAAAGGTTAGTCTCTTAAAAAGACTGCTGCTTGATTAACAGCTATTCTTTGCCATATATCTGACAGATATCCGTTTTAACATGGTATGTCAGGGAGTTTTGCTGCATAAATGCATAAAACAGGACAATCATGAATTATACATCAGGCAGGATGACCATGTGGGCTCTGCCAGTCTTATCCAGTCTGCCCGACTCAGGGCGAAAACACAGTAATTGAAATTATTCATCACGGGGAAAACTCATGAGAAAAACCATAATGTTTGTAATGGCGCTGGCCTGGTCAGTAACCGGTGTGGCCGCTGATGCCAATAGCGTGGAGTCGATAGAAAATGGTCCGCTGCACGTGCAGGTATTTACGTCGGACGTGCCGGGCTACTCGGTGACCTCGACGCTGATCTATGGCAACAGTGACCTGATCCTGATCGATCCGCAGTTCCTGTTGCCGCAGGCCGAGGAAGTGGTGGCGTTGATCAAGGCCATCGGCAGAACGCTGACCACTATCTATACGACACATGCCCATCCGGATCATTTCCTGGGTGTGCCGGCTATCCTGGAAGCTTTCCCCGATGCCCGTTATGTGGCCTTGCCTGAAGTTCGCGAACGCATGATTACCGGCTGGCCAAACCGTCGCAATTTCTGGGTACAGACCTATGGTGAAGACGTGTTGCCGGGACCAGAGCCCGTGTTGCCGGAACCATTGCCCAATCCGCCGATGCTTCACCTGGAGGGCTACAACATGCCCATTACCCGTGACCAGGTCGGCCTCGATGGCCCGGGAAATTCCTTCGTGCATATACCGGCGATCAAGACCGTGGTGACCGGAGACATCATTTTCAATTCTCACCTGCGTCCGCCCGCCGATACCGGTCCCCTGTATGAAACCCTGGATCGTATCGCTGCCCTGAACCCGGATTACGTGGTGGCAGGTCACCAGGCCAAGGGCACAACAAGCGAAGCGGCAGTGCTGGATTTTGTCCGCGAGTACATCGGGGCGTTCAGGATGGCGCGCATGCTGTCCGATAATCCTCAGCAGCTGCAGGAAAAAATGCTGGAGATGTACCCGGCCCTGGGGCGCACAGATGCCCTGGAGCAGGCAGCGACCCGCGCCTATCAGTAAGCTTAAGATTTACAACTAGCAAGCTCTAAGGCCGTAGTGAGTGATCACTACGGCCTTTTTGTTTCAGCCTGTGTGGCGGCGTTGGCCATCAATACAGGCCGATATCGGAAGAGCGCCCGCCGTAGTTATGGATATGGGTTTTGCCCCTGACCGACCACTCGTACCAGACCCGGGTGGAGGACAGCCTGCGCCAGACCATCACCTCAATCTGTTCCCCCCCTGCCAGGGTCACCGGATGCTGCAGCGGGATATAAAGCGGAAACCAGGTGAACATGCCCTCAGAATAATTCTGATCGGCGATGCTGATATGAATGTCATCATAAAGCGTGCAGTCAAAGGTGCCGCGGAAACCGTGAAGTTCGCATTGGGATAACTCCTTCGGCATGGTAAACGAACAGGTGGCCTGGCGTTCATTGGATGACATGCCCGGATTGGGATGGTCAAAGGTGAAGCAGGCTTGTTCATCGGCCAGCCTGAATACCGAGCCCATCAATACCACGTAGGTGGTTTCATAAAATTTCCGGTTGCCAATATCGGGAAACAGGAATGGCGCTTGTCCACCGGTATAGGCATGAAGCCTGGCGGTGGTTATCGGAGAGATATAGGACGTGTAGCTGGACGGAATACTGATGCCGTCCTCCTTCAGCAAATGCTGTGCACCATCGAGGCACTCCGGTGACAGCTCGTTATCTCCCCACGAGCCCAGCAGTTCCGAGACAATAATATCTGCCTTGTCGTCGCCTGCCCAATCCCGCATGTTGGTTTCCACGATGGTGACATCCTGGTCGGTCCAGTCATCCGCTGCCCGATGTTTAAGTGTGACAACTGCGGTCGGGTTTTTTTCAATAACAAAAATTTTCAGTTTGCAGGGCAGGCCATTGGCAGCGCGCAGGGCGGCATCCACCAACGGGCCTCTTCCTGCACCAAGTACCATCAGGGTGACTGTTGACTCACCCGGGTGTCGTTCTACCAGGGCCTTCCTGATGGCTTTCTCATACTGGACATACTTGACCGGGTCTTTCTCGAACAGTGCATAGTTGGCGGAATGCAGTTGGTCCTGCAGGGGCTGCATGGGCCGTTGCAGGCAGTCCGTGCTGCCGCGCAGGAACAGGTCGAGTTCGGACAAGGGACTGGATTGCCTGATGTTTTCCAGGATGGTCCGGTAGGCCGAGTAGCTTTGCCCATCAAAGCAGGGGCCTTCAAGCAGCCACTTGATGTCCAGGTAATGGAAAAAATGACTGCAGATTTCCTGCAGTGGGGGTGACAGGGCCAGGCCTTCAGGGCCCGAGTCGTACTCACTGGTGGGCAGGCTCACAGCCTGGACACTTTCTCCGAACCAGCGTGCCATTTCGGCATTCCAGCCGCTTGCCGATTCCTTGCAGCCTTTCAGGTCAACCATGACATGCAAGCGGTTCTTGGCATTTTCTCCGATACTTCTACGCAACTCGTTCCATAACTCCCATCCGGCATTATGCCAGGGCACCTTGATCCAGAATTGAAATCCCTCGTACACGGTTTTATGCATCAGGCATGCGATCAGCTCTGCATAAAAATGCAGGGATTGTCCCTGGCTGTGCCCAGCGTCCAGCAACCTGCCCAGGTCCAGTGAAATACTGTGCATACCCAGGTATTTGGCCCACTGGGTTGCCTCTGTGAGAATCAGGGTGACGACGTCGTCTTCCAGGCCGGCAGCAGGCACATTGGCCACCCTGCCACCAAATGAGAGCCATTCCTTGTTTGGTAACTCGCTGTGGGATTTGCGGGTAAAGGCGGGCTGGGGCAAGGCCTGGTAGGCAGGAAGATCAAGCAGGCTGGCCTGCGGCGCTGGCAGGTCTTTGGATACGGTGATGACGGTGAAATTGTAGCCATGGGCCAGGTTTTCCTGCCAGAGCTTCTGTAGCAGGTGAGTGTAGGCGCCGCCATCGGCAGATTCCTGCCGGTAAAGGCCGGCTGTTAAAGCGGGTTGCTGCATGATTGTTCTCTTTGTTGGTTGTTGGTGACCTGGCCAGGGGCTTTTTTGTCCTTGAAAAACTTGCCACATGAAATGCCAGACGACTGACCACGTGCACTATAGCCAGTTTCTGTGATCAGTGAAATTAATGCCACGCCCAGGTGGCAGTTGATACTGGATATGACCTTCCAGTGTTTACTGCTGCGGAAAACGGCGCTTCGGCCCCGTTTTTTATTGGGTTGTCCTGCAAAGCTAAAATGCTGGTATACAGGCGCATGTTGTCGCGATAAGTTCTTATTATTACTGGTAAATAAAAAGCTCGACAGGTAGTTGCAAATCATGTTGAAATAGCGCTGTTAGTTCATAAAAGAGACTAAAGTAAATGAGAATAGCTTGTAGTTTAGCTACTAGTCGAGTGAGCAATTTGTCTGGTTTTTCCAGTCCAATTTGCAATTCAACTGACTTTGGTCTTGAGCCTCTATAAGGCAACTGACAATCAATATGCTTTCGAACACTACACTGGAATTTCCCGGAAATTTCAGGTTTTTTTGGTGGAGTGTACTTAACTAGAAAATCAAAAATGGGGAGAAATCCGATGATAAGAAATCGTCTTATCAAGAGGAGTGCTTTGGCCCTGGCAGTTGCATCTGCCGTAGGCGCCAGTCCTGTACTCCTGGCACAAGACCTTGAAGAAATCACCGTAACTGGTACCCGTCTGCGTGTTACAGACGGCATGGCCGAACCTACACCTGTCACTTCAATGACACCTCTGGAACTGATGGACTTCGAGCCGGGCGGCACCGTTGCTGAACAGCTTGATGCCCTGCCTCAGTTCTTTGCCACCGGTACTGCACAGCGTGGCGGCGCCACACTGTTTGGTGATGGTGGCGGCAGCTACCTGGACATGCGCGGTCTTGGCCGTAACCGTACCCTGGTACTGCTTGATGGTTCTCGTGTTGTTCCTGCTGACAAGCGTGGTACGGTCAACGTGGACAATATTCCTACTGCATTGATCAGGTCAGTTGACGTGATCACAGGCGGCGCCTCAGCAGCCTATGGTGCCGACGCACTTGCCGGTGTCACCAACTTTGTCCTGAATCGTGAATTCCAGGGCCTGGAAGTAACTGCCAGTACCGGTATGAACGAGTTCAACCAGGATGGCAAAAACTACAGCCTGGAAGTTGCTGGTGGTTTCGAGATGGGTGAACGCTGGAACTTCGTCGGTTCCATGCAGGGTCGCCATATTGACCGAATCTACCGTGCTGCCGATGAGCTTGATCAAGACTGGTTTCAGCGTTGGGGTCATATCAACAACCCGGATCCCAGCGGTCCTGCCCGTATTACTGTGCCCTGGGTTGCACCAACCAACCAGACTCCCTCCGGTGTAATCAGTGCTCGCGGCTCCTCGCTCAACGGTCTCCAGTTCACTGAAGATGGCCAGGGCCTGCGTCCTTTCATCCTGGGTGACGTGACCAGCACTGGTCGTGGTGCATCCACTTCCGGTGGTCCGGAAGCCAAGCGTTACAGTGATGCTACTGTATCGCCATTACAAGGAAATGGCGTGGATACGCGCAATGCCTTTGCAGCCCTCCAGTTCCAGGCAACTGACAACCTGAGCGTGTATGTACAGGGTCTGGTTGGTCGGACTGAGTCCTATGCCACATCCATGCATTCCACGTTTGCCATGTCGCCGCCCTGGAGTGAAACCATTTACCGGGAAAATCCTTATATTCCCGCGTCTGTCGCAGCCATTATGGATGCCGAAGGCCTGTCATCTTTCAGCCTGAACAAAGTGGGAAGTTATCTGGGACAGCTGGCACCAGGTGCCGGCGAATTCGACCGTTCCGTATTTACTACTGAATCCTACACAGCAGGGTTCAATGCCACATTGGCCAATGGTTGGGACCTGACCGGTTCTTACCAGACTGGTGAGTCTCGCAAGAAAGGTGGTCAGTTCAACTCCTTGCGTGTTGACCGTGAAGCCCTGTCACGTGATGCCGTGATTGACCCGGCTACCGGTGCCATTGTCTGTAACGTTCAGTTGGTTAACCCTTCCGAAGCCGATCTGGCAGCCTCTCCATCAGTACAGGGGCTGGTAAGCTCCCGTACCGGTGAGCCCCTGGCCTCTCCTATTGGTCTGGATAACACCATTCGTGACTGTGTGCCTTACAACGCCATGGGTACCGAAGGTATGTCACAGGCAGCCTGGGACTACATGCATACTCCGAAAACCAATGATTCCTGGGTTGAACAGGACTTTGCCGAGTTGCTGCTCCAGGGTGAGGCTTATGAAGGTTGGGGTTATGGCCCCGTTGCTTTCGCAGCAGGTCTGACCTGGCGTGAACAGAGCTTTCACGACGAAGCCGCTCAAGCCGATGTTGATACACTTGGACCACCGATCAATGATCCGGCCCTGGGTATCCGCGGTATTGCCTCTGCCTATGGCGGTGGTACACCTAACCTGCATCACTTCTCCACCATTCCTTTCCTGAGTGGTGAATACGATGTCTGGGAATGGTTCGGTGAGTTGAACGTACCCATCTGGGAATCCAATGATGGTGGTTCCAGCCTGGGTGGTAACCTGGCATTCAGACAGTCAGATTACTCCAGCAGCGGTAAGCAGGACTCCTGGAAAGCCGGTCTGGAATGGCAGGTATTTGAAGACCTGCGTTTCCGTGCCACCAAGTCACGCGACGTTCGTGAAGCCAGCTTCTCCGAGCGTTTCGGTATCCAGACAGGTGGTACCAATGTCGATGACCCGTTCACCGACACCCTGAATGTCAACGTATCCTTCTTCCGTGGTGGTAACCCCGATCTGGAAGCAGAAGAGGCGGATACCACTGTCGTCGGATTTGTTTACGAGCCTTCCTATGTTGAAGGTCTGCGCATGAGTGTGGACTGGTACGAGATTGATATCTCAGGCGCTGTAGACAGCATTACCGAGCAGCAGGTTATCGACCAGTGTTTCGAAACCGGTGCGCCAAACCTGTGTAGCCTGATCAATCGTGATAACAACGGTGTGATTGTTGGTGTGGGAGCGCCTTTCCTGAACCTGTCAACGTCATATGCTGAAGGTATCGACTTCGAACTGGCTTACAACAGGGAAGTGAACCTGTTTGACAGCCAGACTGAAGATCTGTCACTGCGCTTGCTTGCAGGTCACCTGATTGATCGTTACGACCAGCCACCCGGCGGTGCAGCGATTGACCTGGTGGGTACCTCAACCCGTCCTGAAACAACCGGCATTTTGACTGCGCGGTATTCAGTGGGTCCATGGGCTGCTACCTGGCAGCAGCGTTATATCAGCGATACGCTGGTCAACATCAACTGGGTTGAAGGTGTGGACGTGGATAACAACACGATTCCGACTTACTCCTTCACCAACCTGTCGTTGCGTTATAACGGCGAGTCCATGGTTGGCGGCGGTCAGTGGTCAGCCACTCTCGCTGTCAATAATGCCTTTGACAAGAATCCTCCAATCATTCCTGGCGCATTCGGACGTGTCGGTTCACAGACCGGCGGCCTGAATGCCTACGATGAGTGGGGACGTCGTTACCAGCTGACCCTGGATATGTCTTTCTAATATCCGGTAGTGATGCAAAAAAAACGGGGCTTCGGCCCCGTTTTTTTGGAATTGAAAAATTAAAAATTGTTTTGTCAGGCAGCTTCTTCCTTGCTGCTTGCATCCTGTTTGGCCTGCTTCTCGCCCTTGGCCGGTTTGTTGCCGTACTTCCTGAAATATTTCCGGGCATTTTCCGTTTTCGCGATGACATTGATCTCACCAGGCTCCAGTACCCTGCCATCCTGGGAACGTACCGCCCCCTTGGCCAGGGGCATGTTGCTAAAGATATCGACAAAGTCGAGCTCTGATTCGTAGCCATCGTCCGCCCAGCGTTCGGCCCAGACATGCAGTGCCAGCATGACCGGCGACAGCTCCCAGGCCTTGCGGCGCAGTTTGTACTCCATGCGGCGACTGTTCTCGAAGATCGGTGACTTCTTGATCAGGCCCAGTTCAACAAAGCGGCGCAGTCGTTTGGTCAGCACATTACGGGAAATGCCCAGTGCGTTATACAACTGTTCAAAGCGGCGGGTTCCGCCGAAAATCATGAACTCCCTGAGGATAAGCATGGACCATGGTTCGCTGAAAAATTCAGAAGCATGGGACACATAACAATTGAGTTTTTGATCAGTCATAGTTTTATGCTTTCGATAAAAATAATAGCCAAAGCTATTGATTTCATAGCTTACATGATTTACATTTTAGTCTCTTTTTAAAACTAATCTTAAAAAAAGACTTTAGATAACACAGATTCCGTTTCCTGACTATCTATTTGTCTTAAGGCCTGAAAACAAGCCGTTTTGTTTTCCGATAAGGATAACAGTCTACCAGCTTTGAAAACTGATGGCTTTTTCGATGAGCGAAAACCGGGTTTTTGCATAGGTTTTCCATATTTGCAGGCGAATAGTTTTAAAAATACCGGCCCCTTGAAGCTGTAGTACTGCCCAATACCACTCCTTGTGGTGTTGGGCAGGTAGCTCTTCCTCTTCACGATATTCTCACCATATCAACTAATTACGTCTCTCACGACTCAACAGATTTCAGTTTGTCCGGGTTTGTTGTGACTGGAATGCCCGGTATGGCGACTTGTCACTTGTTGCCTGCGCACTGAATTCCGGCTTCAAATGCCCCCCGGTTTTGGGTAATCTCACCAGTCTTGCCCGATGCTCAGGAGCCATGCATGTCTTCCCACAAGATCAATAACAAGTTGAACCAGACCTATCGACGGGAATTTCTGAAGTTCCTTGCCGGCAGCCCCTTATTGACCAGTTATTCTGCGTTTGCCCAGGAAGTTGAAGAAACCCTGGGGGAGCGCCTGACCAACCCGGACCAGGTTATCAATGTGTTTGAGATGGAGGCCATTGCCCGGGAAAAAGTGCCACCTGCCCATTTTGGCTACCTGATCTCCGGTGTTGATAGTGACACGACTTTGCGGGCCAACCGGGAGGGTTATACCCGGTTCCAGATTCTTCCCCGTCGCCTGGTGGATGTGAGCGGACCTACTGACATGTCAGTCAATGTCCTGGGTGCCGAGGCCAAATCGCCAATCTTCCTGTGCCCGGTGGGCAGCCAGGGGGCATTCCACGCTGATGGCGATGTGGCATCAGCCCGTGCCTCGGCGGCCAAGGGGCATCACCAGATTCTGTCCACGCAGGCTTCCAAGCCGGTTGAGGAAGTCATGGCTGCCCGCAACGGGGCACCATTATGGTTCCAGTTGTATTCCACCAACCGGTGGGAGTACACCGAAGCACTGATCAGGCGTGCTGAAAACGCCGGCTGCACAGCCGTGTGCCTGACCGTGGATTTGCCCGGCGGTCGTAATACCGAAACGTCGGCAGTGCTAGCCCGGGAAGATGACCGCTTCTGCGAGGAATGCCATTACGGGCAGGCCAAACCAGCCTTTGAAGGCCTGGATATGCAGGGCGTTGGCCTGGTGAACCCGGCCCTGACCTGGGATGTGATAGGCCGCATGAAAGACATCACCAACATGAAAGTCCTGATCAAGGGAATCGAGGTCGCTGCCGATGCAGCCCTGGCGGTACAGTACGGTGCTGATGGCATTATCCTGTCGAATCACGGTGCCCGCGCCACTGACACAGGCCGCGGTACTATCGAGTGCCTGCCCGAAGTGATCAAGGCAGTGAACGGCAAGATCCCGGTCATCATAGATGGCGGCATTCGCCGTGGTACTGATGTTTACAAGGCCCTTGCACTGGGTGCGGCGGCCGTCGGTATTGGCAGGCCGTATTGCTGGGGTCTGGGTGCCTTTGGCCAGGCGGGTGTTGAGCGGGTGCTGGATTTGCTCAACCGTGAACTTGCGATTACGATGCGCGGCAGTGGCACACCTTCAATTGCCGATATCGGCCCGGCTTATGTCCATGACGTGGGGCACCGGGTACCTCGGGGAGTGTTGGGCCGGGAGCTCCTCTGAGCCAGGCACCAGCCACAGGAATCCAAAGGGGGGGATCAACAGGGTCAGAGCAAACCCGCTCGGGTTTGCTTTGGCCCTTTTGATTATGAAGGGCAAATAGCCATTGTGACATCCTGCACTGTATGAATTACCAAGCTACTCCAGTCCTGACAGCCTCGAGATTTCAGGGATGACTGCCGAAAATAAAACCATATCGTATGCCTCTGCCATGGTCGTGTGCATGCATGGCCTGACCTCATCCGGTTTCGATTTCCGCCGTGTCATGGAAGGCTGGTCTGCTGCCGGTATCAAGGCCGCGGAACCGGACCTGGTGTCTGCCAGGGCTTTTGAAGAAGCAAATGGTCCCGGTTCGGCCCGGCAACTCATGGATGACCTGGGTCTGCGTGCCGTGTCATCGACAAATCAATTGTTCCTGGAAGAGAGCGGGGAACGTCGTGACCAGGCCATTGAAGACCTGAAATGGAAAGTGGAACTGGCCGAATCCCTGGGCGCTGATCGCCTGGTCGCGCCTTCAGCAGCAAGTCAGCCTCACACCATGGCAGATTACGAGGCGGTGTTTGAAAACCTGCATGAAGCAGCCGAGATTGCCAGGCCGCACAATATTTCCCTGATGGTTGAATTTACCCGACTGTCTACCCTGATTAATAACGTCAGGACATCACTGGAAGTCGTGCGCACCATCAACCATCCCAACCTGAAATTCATGCTGGATGTGTATCACCTGTGGGCAGGGCCCAGTAAATTTGAAGACCTGGACCTGATCAAGCCCGGTGAAGTACATCATGTACATTTCCAGGATACGCCGGCAGAACCGTTCATCGAAGTGGCGGCCATGAAGGACCGCGTCTTTCCGGGTGAAGGCATCGCCCCCCTGGCGCGCATCGTGGCGAAGCTCAATGAACTGGATTACCAGGGACCCTTATCCCTGGAACTGTTTGACCCGGAAATCCAGCATACCGATCCGGAAGTTGTGGCGCGTAAAGGCATTGAGACCATCACGCCCTACATCTCTTGATCCTGGTCCCTAGGCGCGCAAGGCAGCTCGGCTAATATCCGCCAGTGTGGGTGTTCCTGCCTGTTGCATGGCGATGCCCAGTTCGTTATCCAGGATGCGAAAAACCTTTTCAAC
Organism: uncultured Enterobacteriaceae bacterium; assembly: GCA_964601805.1. GTDB lineage: Bacteria > Pseudomonadota > Gammaproteobacteria > Pseudomonadales > Pseudohongiellaceae > Eutrophocola. Next base: position 1,445 of record CAZROW010000041.1, on the reverse strand, counting down.
GCCCTGGGCACCAAAAGCTCCCAGGCCCCAGACGTAGGGTCGTCCAATACACACGGCATCGGCTCCCAGTGCCAGGGCCTTGAGTACATCGGTACCGCGGCGAATACCGCCATCAACAATAACCGGAATCCTGCCGCGTACGACTTCGACCACTTCAGGCAACGAGTCGATGGTGGCATAGCCGCTTTCCTCGGCACGCCCGCCATGGTTGGATACATGAATGCCATCGATACCCGCGGCAACCGCCAGCTCGGCATCCTCTGGCAAGGTAATGCCCTTGATTACCAGTTTCATGTTGGTCGAGTCACGCAGGCGCCTGACAAAGTCCCAGTCCATGGCCGGGTTGCTGCCCCGCATGACATTCGGTACATCCAGTCCCTGCAGCATGGCCTTGTCGGCAAACGTGGTACCGGGAATATGGCATTCATTACAGGGTTCCTCACGCTGGTTGTAGCGGCGCATGCGGTCCTGGTTGCGGCCGGGTATGTCCACGGTGAGGAATAACACGTCAGCACCGGTTGCCTCGACGCGACGCAGCATGCCCTGGGTAACTTCCCAGACATTGGTGGGATATAACTGATACCACACCGGCTCCCCGCGAGCCTGGGTAATCTGTTCAATCCCAAAGGTGGCCGCTGTGGACATGATCATCTTGTGGCCGGTCTGCACGAGTCCACGGGCGGCTTCGATGTCGCCGTCAGGGTGCGCCATGCCAAGCCCACCTACCGGGGCCATGATGATCGGGGAGGGCAGGTCGTGGCCAAACAAGGAGGTGCTGTAATCGACACGGCTGACATCCACCAGGCGGCGGGCGCGCAGGTGCAGACGTTGATAGCCTTCCCGGTTGGCACGCAAGGTGAGCTCATCATCAACGCCCTGGGAAATATAGGTCCAGTGCGCCTGGTTCCAGTTGCGCAGGGCGACATTTTCCATGTCGAAGACGTTGACTGCCATGTCGGCAGATTCAGCAATGTAGTCACGGTCATCCAGGCGCTGGGCACCATAGGAGGGCAGACCTGCAAGCAATGGGCTGGCCGATAGGAACTGCATCAGCTTACGGCGGTAGAGGTTGGTATTGGTCATAGCGCGGCCTCTGGAATTTTTGGGTATTCCGAAAAATTTGTGGGTAAGAGAAAGAGTGCTTGCTTATCTCGCCAAGACCGCCGAGCACGCCAAGAAATCAATGAGAAAGACGCAGATAAGTTTCTTGAGCATACAGCAACAAAAACAACCTGAGTCCCAATCTCGTTCTCCGTCATGAGATGCCCTTCTTGGCGTGCTTGGCGGTCTTTGCGAGAGTATAAAAGCAAGCCCAATAAAAAACACCGGAAAGCGAGCAAGCTATTACTTATTTCTTAATAATGGTTAAAGGCATAAAAAAACCCCGCCGGGGCGGGGTTTGTTTTAGTCGGGAAATCAGCCTCGTGGTGAGAGTTTCACCAGGC
>CAZROW010000040.1:21656-27746 GCA_964601805.1 uncultured Enterobacteriaceae bacterium | reverse complement strand
ACTTCGAAGAGCTTATTGATAAAGGGATAAAAGGATAAAAGGATAAAAGGATAAAGGGCTAAAGGACGAGTAAAGGTAGATTATGAGGATTCAGGTGATGAAGAGATTTAAATTAGTGTTCCCACTAGTGGCTGCCAGCTTGTGGTTTGCGGCATCACAGTCCAGTGCGCATCATTCGTTTGCGGCGCAGTATGATTCCAACAAGCCCGTTACGCTGCAGGGTTATGTGACGAAAGTCGAATGGTACAACCCGCATGTGTATTTCTATATTGATGTGGAAAATACCGAGACAGGTGAATGGGAAAACTGGGGTATCGAGATGGGCCCGCCCCACATGTTGCAAAACCGTGGCTGGAAAAAGAACGATATGCAGATCGGCGATGAAATGCTGGTTGAAGCTACTCGCGCCCGCGATGGCAGTTTCACGGCCAATGCCCGTTCCGTAAAACTGGTAGCCCAGGATAAAGTGCTCGGTGCGGCGTCCAGTGAACAGCAGACGTTGACAGGTGGCGGGAACGATTAACTACAAGGGGCAAGGGACAAGGGACAAGGAACAAGGTGTTCAGGTCAGACTATTAATTCAGGTAACAAGTAATGACTTTTGAGAAGAATCGAATGACGAAATGGCTTTCACGGATGTTGGGGATTTCTGTCCTTGTCCCTTGCGCCTTGTCCCTTGCTCCTGGCGCGCTCGCCCAGGGCGAGCCGCCTGAAATCGATCCCATGCCTGTACCGCGCAATGAATTCGGTCATCCCAGTTTTACCGGCACACCAGAACGGGTTGGCAACTGGCAGGGACTGCTTGGCGGGCTGGCCAATACCCGTCCCAATTCCAGCGATTTCAATATTCCCGAAGCCCTGGAATACGACGAGGTGCCATTCCAGCCATGGGCGGCAGAACTGCATGCCGAGCGGCGTGAAAAAGGCGGTGCCTACGATCCACATACCCGCTGCAAACCCTCCGGTGGTGCGCGCATGTTTCATACCCCCTATGGCCTGGAAATCCTGGACCTGGGTGACGAGGTGCTTTTCATCAATGTGGGGACACCGCATTCCTGGCGTCGTGTGTGGGTTGATGGCCGTGATTTTCCGGAAGACCTGGAGCCATCCTGGTACGGCTACTCCATAGGTCAATGGGAGGACGATACGCTGGTCGTGGAAACCAGGGGCTTCAATACCGGTTTCTGGATCAGCCGCGGTGGTTATCCTCACACCGAGCAGCTCACCACGATTGAAAAGTTTTCACGTCCCGACTGGGGACGCCTGCGTTATGAAATCACCATTGATGATCCGGGTGCCTATACGCAGCCATGGACAGGTGGCTGGTACATGAGTTGGGGTGACGGGGTCGAGCCTTTCGATTACCTGTGCCAGGAAAACAACCTGGATCCAGATCGTATGCTGGGAATCGACCAGTAAGTCATACTGGTCGATCCACCTGCCTCATACATCCAGGTAACGCAGGTCCAGGGTATAGGGACGCTCCTGGTGCGGCTCTTCTTCCCGGATTTCCATTTCACCCTGTGAATGCCCGAAGGTATTGAAGCGAGCGACACGTCGTGCCTCTGCTTCGTTGGCGTTGACCGGGAAGGTGTCGTAATTGCGGCCACCCGGATGGGACACATGGTAAGTACAGCCGCCCAGTGAGCGGTTGTTGATGGTGTCCACGATATCAATGACCAGGGGAGTATGTACCTTGATTGTCGGGTGCAGCGCCGAGTAGGGGTCCCAGGCCTTGTAGCGTATGCCGGCGACAAATTCGCCTTCCTGCCCTGTTGCCTGCAATGGCAGTCTGCGACCGTTACAGCATACGGCCAGGCGATTGCCTGTCATGCCCTGGACCATCACCTGGATGCGTTCAACAGACGAGTCCACGTAACGGGCTGTGCCGCCACCACTCATTTCCTCGCCCAGTACATGCCAGGGTTCAATGGCGCCATGAATATCCATTTGCAGGCCGGCGATATGGAAGCGGCCGTAATGGGGGAAACGGAATTCCTGGAAGGGTGCAAACCATTCCAGGTCAATCGGGAAACCGGCATGGTTGAGATCCTGCACGACCCAGTTCAGGTCTTCCCAGACATAATGAGGCAACATGAAACGGTCATGAAGCTGGCTGCCCCAGCGTATGAGTTTGCCCTTGTAGGGCTTTTTCCAGAACCAGGCAACCATGCTGCGGATCAGCAACATCTGCACGGCACTCATCTGCCAATGGGGCGGCATTTCAAAGTTTCGAAACTCCACCAGTCCCAGGCGCCCGGTCGAGGAGTCCGGTGAGTACAGTTTGTCGATACAGAACTCCGAGCGGTGGGTATTACCTGTCAGGTCCACCAGGAAGTTGCGCAGAATGCGGTCAATCAGCCAGGGCTTGTCCTTGCCGGCCTTGGGCAGTTGCTGCATGGCGATTTCCAGTTCGTACATGTTGTCGTCCCGGGCTTCATCCACGCGCGGTGCCTGGCTGGTCGGGCCGATAAACTGGCCGGAAAACAGGTAGGACAGGCTGGGATGGTTCTGCCAGTAGCGCAACATGCTTTCGAGTAAGTCCGGCCGGCGCAGGAAAGGGCTGTCTTCCGCTTTTTCTGCTCCCAGGGTGACATGGTTGCCGCCGCCAGTACCGGTATGTTTGCCGTCGAGCATGAATTTTTCAGTGCCCAGGCGGCATTCGCGGGCCTGGTCATAAAGGGTGGAGATGATCTTGATGAGCTCGTTCCAGTTCTTTGCCGGGTGCACATTCACTTCGATGACACCGGGGTCCGGTGTAATCATCAGCTTCTTCAGGCGCGGATCCTTGGGAGGCTCATAGCCTTCGATGATGATCGGCAGCTTTTCTTCGCTGGCGACGCTCTCGATGTGGTCAAGAAGGGCCAGGTAGGACTCAAGCCGTGGCAACGGTGGCATGAAAATATACAGTTTGTTGTCACGCACCTGGACACACAGGGCGGTATGAATAATTTTCTGCTTAACCTTTTGCTTGCCGGCAGGTTTTTTCTTTTTACCCCTGGTGTTGATCGGATATTCAAGTGCCACCCAGTCATCAAAGGGGTCTTTTTCAAAATCCACTTCCCGCTCCAGTGTCCAGGGCAGGCTTTCCAGCGGCATGCGGTAACCCATGGGTGAATCACCGGGTACCAGGAACATCTTGCCGCGCTTGAACTTCCAGGGACTGGAAACCCAGCGACCATCTTCCGAAGAAATGGGTAACGCAAAACCGGTTTGCTTGGTCAGGCCGGCATCAAACACCTTGCGCAGTCGGGTTCTTTCCTGTTCGTCTTTCAGCTTGTTGTCTGCGATGGTGACATTGGTCGGCAAGTTGCCTTCCTTGTTCAGGTAGTATTCCCTGTCTTCATAGCCGGGCACCATGCAGCGATCGGGGATGTCTAACTTGGCGCACAGTTTTTTCAGAAATTTGCGAGCAGCTGATTCCGCTACGGTGTTGTCGTCAGAGGGGGTGGCCAGAAGAGACTGATCATGCCAGATCGGTTTCTTGTCGGTACGCCAGAATATGCCCAGGGCCCAGCGCGGCAATTGCTCGCCCGGATACCACTTGCCCTGGCCATGGTGATAAAAGCCCTTGGGTGCATAGTGTGCTTTCAATGACTGCAACAGCTTGCTGGACAGCTCCAGTTTCTTGTCGCCCAGGGCAGCGGTATTCCATTCGGCACCGTCCATGTCATCAATGGAGACGAAAGTGGGCTCACCGCCCATGGTCAGCTTGACCTTTTCCTTGCTCAGCTTCTGGTCCACTTCCTTGCCCAGGGCATTGATTTCGCGCCATTGCCGTGTGTTATAGGGCTTGGTGACCCGCGGGTCCTCGTGAATACGGGTCACTTTGTTGAAAAAGCGGAAGTCCACTTCGCACTTGCTGGTGGAACCGGTTATGGGTGCAGCACTGATGGGGTCGGGTGTACAGGCCAGGGGGATATGGCCTTCCCCGGCAAACAGGCCAGAGGTGGAATCCAGGCCAACCCAGCCTGCTCCCGGAATATAGACTTCAGTCCAGGCATGCAGGTCGGTGAAATCTGCTTCCGGACCCGACGGTCCATCCAGCGCCTTGATATCTGCTTTCAATTGCACGAGATAACCGGACACAAAGCGTGCCGCCAGTCCCAGGTGCCTGAGAATCTGTACCAGCAACCAGGCGTAATCGCGGCAGGAGCCCTGTTTCAGTGTCAGGGTTTCTTCACAGGACTGAACACCCGGGTCCATACGGATCAGGTAACTCAGCTCGTTTTGCAGGCGGATATTCAGGTCCACCAGGAAATTGATCGTGGGCTGCTTGCTGCGATTGACCTGTTCCAGCCACTTCATCAGCAAGGGGCCTTTTTCCGTAATCTGCAGGTAAGGTGCCAGGTCCTTCTTTAACTGCTTGTCGTACTTGAATGGAAATTGTTCGAATTGCTCGTCGAGGAAAAAGTCAAAGGGATTGATGACCGTCATGTCAGCAATCACTTCCACATCAAAAATCAGCTTGCGGGCCTTTTCCGGGAATACCATACGGGCCAGGTGGTTCGAAAAGGGGTCCTGTTGCCAGTTGATGAAATGATTATCCGGTGTGACCTTGAGAGAATAGGATTCGATGGGAGTGCGGCAATGGGGGGCGGGCCTGAGCCTGACAATATGGGGGTGGATTTCTGTCAGGCGATCGAACCTGTACTCTGTGTGATGCTGGATAGCAATCTTGATTGCCATGTGTGTATAATTCCCTGAGTGATGCATTTATGAAAATAGACTGGAAATCATATCATCCCGGCGATTTTTTTGACGAATTAATCGATTCGCCTGGCAAACCGCGCAAAGCTGCAAGAGCCCTTTGCCGGTATCTATCTTCCCTCAAACCTGAGGAAATCGACCAGCGCAAAGCCTCTGTCATTGATGCCATCAAGACCATGGGCATCTCTTTCACCGTGTACAGTGATGCCGGCAATATCGACCGTGAATGGCCCTTCGACATTATTCCGCGCATTATTACGGCCAGTGAATGGGATGAAACCAGCAAAGGCCTGCAGCAGCGTCTCCAGGCACTGAACTGCTTTATCAATGACATCTACAACGATGGCAAGATTCTCAAGGACAAGGTTGTTCCCCGTGAACTGATCATGGATTCGGGAAATTTCCGCAAGGAATGTAAGGGTATTAAACCCATGCATGGCGTCTGGGCCCACGTCTGTGGTACCGACCTGATCCGTGGCGGCGATGGCAAATTTTATGTCCTGGAAGACAATTTGCGGGTTCCTTCCGGTGTGTCCTACATGCTGGAAAACCGTACGGTCACCAAGCGAGTTTTTCCTGAACTGTTTGAGAATTACGATATTCACCCGATCACTGAATACCCGGGCCAGTTGTTTGACACACTGGCCGATATATCACCGGAACCCAAGGAATACCCCGAAGTCGTTGTCCTGACCCCGGGCATTTTCAATTCGGCCTATTTTGAACATTCTTTCCTGGCACAACGCATGGGCGCCGAACTGGTCCAGGGTAGTGACCTGGTGGTTGAGGACGATCATGTCTTCATGAAAACCATTAACGGCCTGTCTCCCGTGGACGTGATCTACCGCCGCATCGATGACCAGTTCCTGGATCCGTCTGTATTCAACCCGGAATCTGTCCTGGGTGTGAAAGGCCTGATGAAGGCCTGGCTGAAAGGCAATGTTGGCCTGGCCAATGCCCCGGGTGCCGGAGTGGCCGATGACAAGGTCATCTATACCTATGTGCCAGATATCATCAAGTATTACCTGGACGAAGACCCGATCATTCCCAATGTGCCCAGTTACGTTTGCAGTGACAAGGCACAGTTGCAGCATGTGCTGACCAACCTGGACAAGCTGGTAGTAAAACCTGCCAACGAATCCGGTGGTTACGGCATGTTAATGGGACCGCAGGCGAGCAAGAAGGAGCGGGAGGCATTTGCCCGCAAGATACGCGCGAATCCACGCAACTACATGGCGCAGCCACTGATTTCCCTGTCCACGGCACCGATTTTGGGTGACCGTAACGCGGAGCCTCGCCATATCGATTTGCGGCCCTTCATTCTGCAGGGCAAGAATTCCTACGTGACTGCCGGTGGACTGACACGGGTAGCCATGGTGA
>CAZROW010000040.1:0-21556 GCA_964601805.1 uncultured Enterobacteriaceae bacterium | reverse complement strand
CAGGGCAAGAATTCCTACGTGACTGCCGGTGGACTGACACGGGTAGCCATGGTGAAAGGATCGTACGTGGTCAATTCGTCCCAGGGTGGTGGCAGTAAAGATACCTGGATTGTTGAAGATTAATTAACAGACAAAGATAAAAAGACGAGCAACATGCTATCAAGTGTGGCAGAAAGAGTTTACTGGCTTGGCCGTTACATGGAGCGGGTGGAGAATTCTGCGCGCCTGCTTGATGTCTATTCCGCCATGCTGCTCGACATGCCGCGCGGCTCCAGTATCAGTTGGTCTATCCTGCTCGACATTGCCGGTACACGCGAAGCCTTCGATGAAAAAAACAGTGCCCAGACAGAAGCCAACGTGGTCAGGTATCTGCTGGCAGATGCTGGCAATTCATCGTCCATTTCCAGTTGTCTCAAGCTTTTAAGGGAAAATGCCCGTACCACGCGCGAAGTCATTCCTTCGGAAGCCTGGGAACAGATCAATGAAATGTACCTGATGACCAAGGACTCCGTTGCCTCGGGCATCGGCCGCAAATCAAGACGGGAGCTGTTCCAGGAACTGATTTCTGACTGTCAGCGCCTTGGTGGCCTGCTGTCGGGCTGCATGTCACACAACACCGCTTATACCTTTATCCAGCTTGGGCGCATGCTTGAAAGGGCCGACATGACCACGCGTATCGTGGATGTTGGTTCCATTTCCCTGCTGCCGGCTTTTGCGAAGTTCAGAAAGCAGCACGGGGAACCGTTTGAAAACGTGGTATGGATGAATATCCTGCGCAGCCTCAGTGGCTACCAGGCCTATCGCCAGAACGTGGCGAACCGTATTAACGGTGAAGGTGTGGTACGTTTCATGTTACAGGATGACGAATTTCCCCGCGCAGTGAATTACTGCCTGGATTCAATCAACAGCTATCTCGAAACATTGCCGAATCATGATGACGTGCAGATGGCTGTCGTGCGTGTAAAACGTATCACCTCGGAAGCCAATGTTTTCCATCTCCTGGAAAAGGGCCTGCTGGAGTTCATCGATGAACTGCAGATATCCATTGGTGATATTCATGATGAGCTCAGCCTGACCTGGTTCGGCCCGGCAATCCAGGTGCAAGCCCAGTCAAAAGCTCCTGCGGCGGTAACACCGGCACCAGCCAAAGCGAAAGCCCCGGCCAAAGCGAAAGCCCCGGTAAAGAACAAAGCAAAAAAAGCGCCTGCCAAAAAGTCAGCACAGAAAGCCAAGGCCAGGACAAAAGCAAAATCTAAAGCCAAATCAAAAGCCAGGCCAAAGAAGTAAGCAGAGTAAAAAGTTCAGGAGTGGCTGGTGAGAAATGACAGGTCGGTCGACCTGACCGGTATCAGTAAACGCCGCTATTGCTGTCCGCAATCTTTTTCCAGTTAGCTGCCCATGCCAGGGGAGGGAGCTGGTGGAAGGCATCCTTCAGGCGGCTGTCCCAACTTTTCTTCAATTCCCTCAGGTACTCATCGTCGTCTTCAAAGCGATGGTAGTTCTGCAGGTTGTAGCTGTCGGCCTGGTAAATCATCATTTCGATGGGCGGGCCAACGGTCAGGTTACTGCGCATGGTGGAGTCCATGGATACCAGTGCACACAAGGCAGCGGTTTCCAGTGTGGTATCCAGCTGGATGATTCTGTCGAGAATGGGTTTGCCATACTTGCTTTCACCAATCTGCAGGTAGGGTGTGTCCTTGGAACTGGTGATGTGATTGCCTGCCGGATAGATCATGACCACACGGTGATGTGAGCCCTGGATCTGCCCACCAAGAATAAAGCTGGCTTCGTAGCTTGGACCGGAAGTGCCGTGCTTGTCCTGCACGGCCCTGCTGACCTCACCGACATAGTCTGCCGCTTCGCCAATGGTGGCTACGGTATTGAGATTGGTTTCCGAACTCTGGCGCACATCTTTTTTCAGCTGCGCAAGAGTGGCCTGGGTCGTGGCAAGATTGCCTGCCGCCAAAACGACAAACTTCCTGTCCTCAGCCTTGTCAAAGGTGAACATCTTGCTATAGGTGCTGACCTGGTCGACTCCTGCGTTGGTCCTGGAGTCGGAGCAAAAAACAATTCCTGCACGAACAGAAACTGCACAACAGTAAGTCATAACTAATTGATCTTTATAGGTTTAACCAAGGTAGCAGGACGGGCTTTGAGGGCACGAGGGTCACTGCAGGAAAAGGTATTCTACCGGAATAGTGAAATTAAACCAGCGCCAATTGTGCGTTGCAAAAGGGTTACCGGTTATGGGTGTGGCGCCTTTGCAGGAACAAAAGCCTTTCCTTCAAATGTCCCGGTAACGGCTTGTTCTCAATGACTTCCTTTTCTGTGAGTCCCATGAGTTCATGGGGAAACACCAGCCACCTGTCCGTCTCGTACAGGAAATAGTCCGGCGTTCTTGTCGTGCGGTTGTTCGTGGGTTTGAAATAGGGCGTAGCCACCCGGCACTCCGGCGGGCTGTCCTTGTAAAATACATTCAACTCGCGCAGCACACTGTCAATACTCAGGCCGGTATCAAAGACATCATCCACCAGTAACAACTTGTCATCGGCAGTCAGGTGTCGTTCCAGGTATTCCAGGCCATGGACCTTCACCGTACTGCGTTCGCCAATACTCGTATAGGAAGACGTTCGAATCGCGATGTGGTCACTGTTGATGCCGACAAAGTCCATGACTTCCTGGACGGCAATGCCTACCGGTGTACCACCACGCCAGATGCCGACAATGAGGTCTGGGCGGAAATCGCTGGCGATAATCCTGAAAGCCAATTCAATGGAATCGGCCAGTAACTGGTCTGCTGTGATGTATTGCTTGTCCATCCTCTTCGTGGCTCTTATCTGCAAAGGCTTTTGCTGTATTATTGCCGTAATGCAGCAAAAAAGATAATCGAGGAGTAATTGTGGAAAGTATTAATGCCTTTTTGTTGACGCTGGACGGTTACCTGGGGTCGTCAGCCTATTTTCCATTCATCCTTCTTGGTGTCGGCCTGTTTTTTACTGTCTACCTTGGCTTTCCCCAGTTCCGCTTTTTCTCACATGCCTGGCGCGTCCTGCGGGGCAAATATGAAAAGCCTGATGACCCTGGTGACACCAGCCATTTCCAGGCCCTGAGCACAGCTCTTTCGGGCACAGTGGGTACCGGCAATATCGGCGGTGTCGGGCTTGCCATTTATATCGGTGGTCCCGCAGCCCTGTTCTGGATGTGGATGACCGCATTCCTGGGTATGGCCACCAAGTTTGTCGAAGTCACCCTGTCCCATGAATACCGGGTCAAGGCCGATAACGGCACCATGGCCGGCGGTCCCATGTATTACATGGAAAACGGTTTGAAGATGCGCTGGCTGGCAGTGTTTTTTGCTGTGGCGACTGTGATTTGCTCTTTCGGTACCGGCAACCTGCCGCAGATCAACAATATTGCCATCAGTGTGCAATCCAGTTTCAACATTGAACCCATGATCACCGGTGGTGTGTTATCCGTGCTGCTCTTCCTGGTGATTGTCGGTGGTATCAAGCGTATTGCCCGGGTTGCTGCTGCCATCGTACCGTCCATGGGGGCCCTGTACATGTTGGGAGCGCTGTCCGTCATACTGATGAATTACCAGAATATCCTGCCGTCCTTTGTGCGCATCTTCACCGATGTCTTCACCGGCAGTTCGGCCACCGGCGGTTTCCTGGGGGCCAGTTTTGCCTATGCCTTTAACCGGGGGGTGAACCGGGGGCTGTTTTCCAATGAAGCAGGGCAGGGGTCTGCGCCTATTGCCCACGCCTCTGCCAGGGCCGATGAACATGTCTCTGAAGGAATGGTGTCCCTGCTGGAACCTTTCATCGATACCATCATCATCTGTACCATCACGGGCCTCGTGATTCTGTCTTCCGGTGTGTGGACGCAAAAATTCGACAATGAATTCCAGACCTCTGACCTGATGATCCTGGAGGGGGTCTACAGTGAGCAGAATGATGCAGACCGCACTGCCCTGTTTGAATACCTGGTCAACGGTGATGAGGGGGCGGTGACGCCATTTACGGGGACATTGAATGTCTCCGGCGGGATACCTGGACGTTCCGACTTCACCATCATCCATGCCCGCTCCATTGCCGAAGACGTGGCGTTTTTCCAGAACGGGGAACTGTATACAGGACAGGTGAGTATTACCAATGGCTTGCCCGATGATGTCAGCATTGTCTTGCGGGGAAAATCACTGATTCATTCCGCCGCACTCACCACAATGGCCTTTACGTACGGGTTTGCGGGTGAGTACGGGCAATACATTGTCTCCCTGTCACTGGTACTGTTTGCCTTTTCCACCGCCATTGCCTGGTCCTATTACGGGGATCGCGCCATTATTTACCTGGTGGGATTCAGGTTCGTCATGCCGTACCGGGTGGTCTACTGTCTTGCCTTCTTTGTGGCTTCCTTCACGGACACGACTATCGTCTGGAATTTTGCTGCCGTGGCTATTGTGCTCATGACACTACCCAACCTCATGGGCATCATGCTGATGCGCAAGAACATGAAGCAGCACGTGCAGGATTACTGGAAAGATTATGACTAGAAGGCCGGGTTAGCCGAAGCTTACTGCTGGGATTCTTGCGAACCTTCACCCTCGGATCCCGGGTCACCAAGTAATCCCAGTGAAATGACATTCAACAGGGATCGGGACTCTTCGGTTTCAGGTACGGCGACATCACCCTGTACCTGCCCGCGGTTGGGCCGTCTGGTCGGCGCCAGGGGAGTGTCTTTCTTGTTGGACCCCAGCAAACCGAAACTGATTGAGTAAAGGAATGACGGGTCGGTGATCTGGGTGTTGACGATGAAGTCGCCTTCCGGGGTCAGTTGTGAGCTTTCCGGATAGTTCAGGGTAAGAATTTCCAGCGATTGATCAGCCAGGTCGTTCAGGCCGAGGCGCAGGTACATTTCCACCATGATTTCCAGTGCCCGCGGTACGGCAGGTGTGCCCTGGAAGTTCTCCATGACGTAGCGAGCCCGGTTCAGGGCCGACAGGAAGGCCTGGCGCTCAATATAGAACTCGGCAACATGAACCTCGTAGTCAGCGAGCAGGTTTTTCAGGTAGACCATGCGCGCCCGGGCATCGGCGGCATACTGGCTGTTGGGAAACAGGTTGAGCAACTGGGCAAAGTCGGCAAAGGATTCCCTGGCTTTACCCGGATCACGCTTGCTGGGATCAGTAGGCAGGTAGCGGCCCAGTATGCGGCTGTCCTCACTGTAATAGGCCATGCCTTTCATGTAGTAGGCATAATCCAGGCTGTCACTGTCAGGGTAGAGGCGGATAAAGCGGTCGGCGGCAGCACGGGCAGCTTCCGGTTCGCTGTTGCGATAATAGGCGTAAATCAATTCAAGCTGGGACTGTTCGGCATACTGGCCAAAAGGGAACTGTGCTTCCAGTTGCTGCCACACGGCAATGGCCCTTGGCCAGTTACTGACTTCCATGGACTGCAGGCCCAGATCGAAGAGAAACTCCTCGCCGGAATCGCCGAAATCCTCTTCGTTGGAAGAGCAACCTGACAACAGGGCCAGGAGCATGATCAGGATAGTTAGGTAACGAATTTTCACGACTGCTTGCAAAATAGATGACTGATATTGATGGCGCTGACTAAACAAGGCACGCAGTGTACTATGATCCTGTAGTTCAACAAAGTGCTCGCACAAAGGCGCCTGGCGCCCGGAACGCAATTAGTACACATTATTCTCCTTGATATAGACCCTTTTATGAGTGAAAAGTTTGTCCAGGACGCCCAAAGCGCTGAAGAACAGGTCCTGGCCGCAGAAATAGCGTCTGATATGAAAGGGCAGCGGCTGGACCAGGCAGCGGCTCAGTTATTTCCGGCTTTTTCGCGGGCCCGCCTGCAGGGCTGGATCAGGGAAGGCAACCTGCTGCTGGATGGCAAGACTGCCAGGTCCAAGGACAAGGTCCTTGGAGGCGAGTCCCTGACCCTGGTGGCTGCCGTGGAAGAGCAGGAGCACTGGGAAGCCGAAGACATTGCGCTGGACATCGTGTATGAAGACGAGGCCATACTGGTTATCAACAAGCCGGTTGGCCTGGTGGTGCATCCGGCTGTGGGTAACCGCAGCGGTACGCTGCTCAACGGTCTGTTGCACCATTGCCCGGGACTTGGCCAGGTGCCACGCGCCGGTATTGTGCACCGGCTCGACAAGGACACCAGCGGACTGATGGTGGTCGCCAAAACCCTGGAAAGTCACCTGGATCTCGTGGAACAGCTTCGGCAGAAGTCTGTCAGTCGACTTTACCAGGCAGTAGTCTTTGGCCTGGTGACAGCCGGCGGGACGGTGAATGAACCCCTGGGGCGCCACCCGGTGCACCGCACCAAGCGCGCCGTGTCCCACAGTGATGATGCCAGGGAGGCAGTTACCCATTACCGCATCCTGAAAAAATTCCGCAGTCACACACTGGTGCAATGTGAACTGGAAACGGGACGTACACACCAGATCCGCGTTCACATGGCCCATATAGGTTACCCGCTGGTCGGCGACCCCCTTTATGGCGGACGCCCCAGGATTCCCAAGGGGGCTGCACCGGATTTGATTCAGTTTCTTGAAAAGTTCAAACGCCAGGCCCTGCATTCCTGGCAACTTGGTCTTGTGCACCCGGTCAGTGGTGAGTCGCTGTCCTGGCAAGCCGGGTTGCCCGACGATATGCAGCGCCTGTTGACCCTGTTGGAGCAGGATAATGCAATCTGACGCTTTTATTATTCCCGACTGGCCGGTACCGGCCAATATCCGCACCATGATTACCACTCGCAGTGGCGGCAGCAGTCGCTTTCCCTACGACAGCTTCAACCTTGGCAATCACGTGGGCGATGATGAAGAGGCGGTCAGGCAAAACCGTAACCTGCTATCGGAAGATATTGGCAACTCCACGCGCATCCAGTGGGTGAAGCAGGTTCACGGCAATGGCGTACTGGTGCTTGATGACAGTTTCGTTGAAGAAACAACCGAAGCCGATGCGCTGTATACCCGGGTAGATAACCTGGCCTGTGGTGTGCTCACAGCAGATTGCCTGTCAGTGTTTTTCTGTGATGATGAAGGCAACGAAATTGCCGTGGCCCATGCCGGCTGGCGCGGCCTGGTGGCCGGTGTATTGCAGCAGACTCTGCGCCAGTTCGAGGCTCCGACAAGCAACATCCTGGCCTATCTTGGACCTGTCATTGGTCCTTGCCATTTCGAAGTGGGAGGCGAGGTCAGGGACGCTTTCCTGGACCTTGAAATTGATGAAATCATTGACCAGGAGTCCATTCTTTTCCACGAAAGCGAGAACAGCGGCAAGTGGATGGCTGACCTGTTCGGGATCGCCAAGATCATCCTGTCGGTTTCCGGTATTCGGCAGATTTATGGTGAACCCATATGCACCTACTGTGAATTTGATCGCTTCTATTCCTACCGACGTGATGGAGAAACCGGGCGCTTCGCCAGCCTGATCTGGAAAGAATAGGGCGCCATCCCTGGCCTTGACTTGCATCAATTAAAACGCCTGTCCGGCGTTGATTCGCTTGAATCATCAGCTTTAATCCCCACATTGGCTGTAGTGTTTTTAAAAAGGAACCTCAGACACAATCAGTGTGTCTCCAGATTGGTTAAGAGGGTCCTGTAACTGTGGGATATGACTCATGCGAATGGATAAATTAACCAGCAAGCTCCAGGTGGCCTTATCGGATGCCCAGTCCCTTGCTGTTGGCAAGGATCACAATTTCATCGAACCGGCACACCTGGTGTCGGTGCTGGTGGACCAGAAGGGCGGTTCCATCCGTCCGCTGTTGATGCAGACCGGCTATGACATTCCGGCGCTGCGCAATGGCCTGAAAAAAATCATTGAGGACCTTCCTGTCGTCAAGGACAGTGCCGGCGAAGTCCAGATGTCCCAGGACATGGCCAGGCTGCTCAATGTGGCCGACAAGATCAGCCAGCAAAGTGGTGACCAGTACATTTCCAGTGAAAATGTTTTCCTGGCGGCCATGGATGACAAGGGCTCCCTGGGCAAACTGCTCAACTCTTTTTCTGTCTCCAAACAGGCCCTGGAAAACGCCATCAAGAACCTGCGTGGCGGTGCCAGCGTGGACAACCCCGAGGCCGAGGAAAACTACCAGGCCCTGGAAAAATTTACCGTGGATGTCACTCAGCGTGCCGAGCAGGGTGAACTGGACCCGGTGATCGGGCGTGACGACGAGATTCGCCGTACGGTGCAGGTCCTGCAGCGCCGTACCAAGAACAACCCGGTCCTGATTGGTGAACCCGGCGTGGGTAAAACCGCCATCGTGGATGGCCTGGCCCAGCGCATCGTCAATGGTGAGGTACCGGAAGGCCTGAAAGACAAGCGCATCCTGTCCCTGGACATGGGTGCCCTGATTGCCGGTGCCAAGTTCCGGGGTGAATTCGAGGAACGCCTGAAAGCCGTTCTCAATGAACTGTCCAAGCAAGAGGGGCAAGTCATTCTGTTCATTGATGAAATCCATACCATGGTGGGTGCCGGCAAGGCAGAAGGCGCCATGGACGCGGGCAACATGCTCAAGCCGGCCCTGGCGCGCGGTGAACTGCACTGCGTGGGTGCCACTACCCTGGATGAGTATCGCCAGTACATTGAAAAAGATGCCGCGCTGGAACGCCGGTTTCAGAAAGTCCTGGTGGATGAGCCCACGGAAGAAGACACGGTGGCGATCCTGCGTGGCCTGAAAGAGCGCTACGAGGTCCATCATGGTGTCAATATCACCGACTCGGCCATCATTGCCGCCGCCAAGCTTTCCCAGCGCTACATTACCGATCGCCAGCTGCCTGACAAGGCCATCGACCTGATCGATGAGGCGGCCTCTCTCATCCGCATGGAAATCGATTCCAAACCGGAAGAGATGGATCGCCTGGAACGTCGCCTGATCCAGTTGAAGATGGAACGCGAGGCGGTGAAAAAGGAAACTGACGAGGCGTCCAAAAAGCGCCTGGATAAAATTGAAGAGGAGATCAAGGAACTCGACAGGGAGTTCTCGGACCTCAATGAAATCCTGAAAACCGAAAAGGCCATGGTTACCGGCGCCACCAAGTTGAAAAGCGACCTGGAACAGGCGCGTATAGACCTGGAACAGGCCCGCCGTGCCTCGGATCTCACGCGCATGTCAGAACTGCAGTACGGCGTCATTCCCGAGTTGGAAAAGAAAGTGGCAGAAGCCGAGCAGGCTGATGACACCGGCGAAATGAAACTCCTGCGTGACAAGGTCACCGAGGAAGAGATTGCCGACGTGGTCAGCCGTGCCACCGGTATTCCCATCTCCAAGATGCTGGAAGGGGAAAAACAGAAGCTTCTGCGCATGGAAGAGGAATTGCACAAACGCGTCATTGGCCAGGAAGAGGCTGTCGATGCCGTGGCCAATGCTGTGCGCCGCTCTCGCTCAGGGATTTCCGATCCCAACCGGCCCAATGGATCCTTCCTGTTCCTGGGGCCAACGGGCGTCGGCAAGACCGAGCTGTGCAAGGCTCTGGCCCAGTTCCTGTTTGATACCGAGGATGCCATGGTGCGCATCGACATGAGTGAATTCATGGAGCAGCACAGTGTGGCACGCCTCATCGGTGCGCCTCCGGGATATGTCGGTTACGAAGAAGGTGGTTACCTGACCGAAGCAGTACGCCGGCGTCCTTACGCGGTGCTGCTGCTGGACGAGGTGGAAAAGGCCCATCCTGATGTCTTCAATATCCTGCTGCAGGTACTTGATGACGGCCGCCTGACAGATGGTCATGGCCGTACCGTGGATTTCAGGAATACCGTGGTGGTGATGACATCCAACCTGGGCTCAGATCGTATCCAGGAAATGATGAATGCCGACACGGCTTATGATGCCTCCTACAATTCGGTGAAAAATGCCGTGCTGGAAGTGGTGGGCAAGCATTTCCGTCCCGAATTCCTCAACCGTATTGATGAGACGGTGGTCTTCCATCCGCTGGCCGCTGAACAGGTCCGCGGCATTGCCGACATCCAGATCCAGTTGCTGCAAAAGCGCCTGGACGACAGCGACCTGCATCTGCACCTGGGTGAGGGCGTGCTGGACAAGATCGCCGACCTGGGCTTTGACCCGGTCTATGGTGCCCGTCCGCTCAAGCGCGCTATCCAGCAGTGGATTGAAAACCCGCTGGCCCAGAAAGTCCTGGGTGGTGCCTATGCACCGGGGGATGCCATCAACGTAGATCTCGAGGATGGAGAAATCGTGTTTTCCTGATACTGACACCACACCGGCAAACCCAAAAAGGGCCTTCCATCGGAAGGCCCTTTTTTGTGCAGGAATCGATTACCTCCCGAACGGTACCGGCGCCGGTGTGCCAGGCACGGAGGGTGGCAGGATCGGCAGGGTAAACAGCGGCTGTTCCCCGGTCAGTGTTTTCAGGAAGGCGACCAGCTGATCCAGTTCCTCGAGGGAAAACTCACGGCCCAGCTGCACTTCACCCATAACCGCCACTGCCTTGTGCAGGGAATGCACTGACCCGTCATGGAAATAGGGATAGGTCAGCTCAATATTGCGCAGCGTGGGTACCTTGAAACGGTTTCTGTCCACTTCCTGGCCAGTGACATTAAAGCGTCCCAATGCCCCGTTGTCGGTCTGGTAAGCCTTGACGACGCCAAACTTCATGAAGGAGCGACCACCGACTGCCGGGCCGTTATGGCAACTGGCACAACCGGCTGACTTGAACAGCGCGTAGCCGGCCAGTTCCTGCTGGTTGAGCGCACTGCGGTTGCCTTTGAGCCACAGGTCGAAACGGGAATTGGGCGTCACCAGTGTTTTTTCGAATTCCGCGATGGCGGTCGTGACCTGGTCGAGCGTGATGTTGTCTGTGCCGAACAGTGACTGTGCAGTTTCCACGTAGCCGGGAATGGCATTCAGCGTGGCGATAGCCAGTTCGTGGTTGGACGCCATTTCGCCCGGATTGGCGATGGGGCCGCCGGCCTGCGCCTTGAGGTCATCGGCACGACCATCCCAGAACTGGGCGATGTTATAGCCGGCGTTGAGCACCGTCGGGGCATTGATGGGGCCCTGGTGCCAGGCATGGCCGATGGAGGTTGGCAGGTTGTCAGTGCCACCCATGCTCAGGTTATGGCAGGAATTGCAGGAAATGAAACCGGACTTTGACAGGCGGGGATCAAAGAACAGCATGCGGCCAAGTTCCGCCAGGGGCGGATTGATATCTGTCGGGTAGGTGACAGGCTGGATGGGTTCCTGTGCCAGGCTGAAGCCTGCAACAACAGTACAGCTTACAAAAGCCAGTGAGCGAAATATTGTGCTGGCCAGTGACAACCATGCCATGGGTAATCTCCGTATTAATTCAGGGTGATTCAATGGAGTTACACATTGCAGGGTTTGTGCCAGAACATGGTGCCTGACCAGGTTATTTCCGGTTTCGTTGAAGCTGCGTAACCTGATGATAAATAGACATATTGTCATGATCATCCGTGGCTAGTCAGGCAGGCATCAAAACCAGGTACCGGGGCCCGCGGACAGGGCTTGTCATTAATGACAAAACAGTTGTCGGAAATGG
Source organism: uncultured Enterobacteriaceae bacterium (assembly GCA_964601805.1). Lineage (GTDB taxonomy): Bacteria > Pseudomonadota > Gammaproteobacteria > Pseudomonadales > Pseudohongiellaceae > Eutrophocola. The sequence goes on along the minus strand of CAZROW010000040.1, from coordinate 10,012 downwards.
CAAGAATGTAGTCAGTTGAGCAGATTAAAGACCTGGTAGCCCACCAGCATGAAGGCAGAAAGGGCACCCAACATCGGAATGGCAACGGGCAGGTTGATTCCGTCGTAGTCCTGGTAGGAGCGATGCTTGATAACGACCAGGGCCAGGTTGACGAGTATGAAGATCAGCAACATGATGAAACTGGTGATCTGGGCGAGTTGCGTCAGCGGCAGGGCAATGGCAAAAACCAGGACCAGCGCCGCCACCAGCACGGTCGCAATGACAGGGGTTCGGGTCGCCGGGTTGATGCTTCCCAGTAGTGCAGGTGCCATGGATTTGCTCGCCATGCCGTACAGTACGCGCGATGCCATAATGATTTGCACCAGGGCACCATTGATCACTGCCACCAGGCTTACCAGGCTGATCAGCACTTCGCTGCCGCCACTGGCCTGCATCATGGCGGCCAAAGGCGCCTCGCTTTGGGCCAGTTCATTCACCGGCACCACGCGCAGGGCGGCCAGGGCAACGATGAAGTACAGGGTAATCGCCAGTACCACTGCCAGCAGGATGCCCAGCGGCAGATTCCTGTTGGGCTGTTTGATCTCCTCCACGATATTGACCATGTCCTCGAAGCCGATGAACGCATAGAAGGCCACGAAACTACCCAGCAACACACCGGTCAGGTTGCCTGGTCCGGATGGCAAACTGGCGCCTGAAATGGGGGGCAATGGCTCGGTCATGACGGCAAACATCACCACCATGAGTAGGCCGCCCACTTCCACCAGCGTGACAGCAAAGATGACTATGGCAGAAGCTTTCATATCCCAGCAGGCAAAGCTGCCCAGTACCAGAACGAGCAGGGTGATCACCAGGGCAGGGTCCAGTGTCATGAAGATATTCATGTAGCCCACGAAACCGTTGGCGATGGCGGCCGCAGACACGATGCCGGTAAGTACCAGCAACCAGCCAACCAGGCTTGAAAGCCAGGTTCTCCACCAGGCTTCATGGACATAGACAGCAGCACCTGCGCACTGGGGCAGGCGGCTGGATAACTCGGCGTAAGTGAGAGCGGTAAAGCCGGCGATGATGCCGGCAAGCAGGAAAGACCAGTGTAACAGGGGGCCGGCAAAGCCCGCGACACTGCCCAGCAGGACATAGATACCGGCACCGATGATAGTGCCCAGCCCGTAAAATGTCACCAGCACCGGGCCGAGCGTGCGCCTGAGGGAGACTGATTCCTGGGGTGGTGTTGCCATTACGTCATTATAAACAGGTCTGGCAAGCAGCCCGGTTGTCCGGCATCAAGTTTTATTTCAGTGCCTGCAATGCCTGGTTTTCCAGGTCGCCGGCATAGTTCATGACGTGGAAAATAACGTTCTGTTCAATAGTGCCACTGACAAGATGAGCACCCGGGCCGATGGCGTAGATGCCAACATCTTCACCGGCATGTGTTTCGCCGTTGGTGGCGACAAGCGTTTCCTGGTGATAACCCGGAGCCGTGGTGTCCACCTCAGTCAGGTCATGGCGCCCCACAGCGGGAGGGCCACTGCGTGTATCGGCGTTAGTATTGTTGCCGTTGTCATCAAAGCCTGAACCATTCATATACCCCACGGTGGTGTAGGGCAGCCCGTCACGGTCATTGCCGGCAATGCCCAGGATCGGATTGCCGCGTTCCGGGTAACCGGCCATGGTGAAGACATGGCTGTGGTCGGCTGTAACAATAACCAGGGTTTCGTCCAGGTTTACCTGTTCTATTGCCGCCGCCACTGCCCGGGCAAACTCAACGGTTTCGTTGAGGGCATTGAAGCCGTTGTTGGCATGATGGGCATGATCGATACGCCCGCCCTCCACCTGCAGGAAAAAACCGTCTTCATCCTGCTGCAAGAGTTCAATCGCCTTGACTGTCATTTCAGTGAGTGAGGGTTCTCCGCCAGCATCTTCCCGGCGATTGGCTTCATAGCGCATATGGGAATCCTGAAACAGGCCCAGCACATTGGAAGTGTCGGAGGTATCAAGGGCTTCAAAGCCGGCCTGGTCCATGATGTAACGACCACCGCCAGCCTGCCATTCGCTGATCAAGTTGCGGCCATCCTGGCGTCGACCTTCCCCCGGGGCTTCGGCAAAACCGGCAAGTGATGTGGGGTCCTCAGCAAAGAAGTTATTTCTGCCGCCCCCAAATGCCACATCAATACCATCGATAGCGGCAATGGGCATGCCCGCATTCACCTTGGACTCAAGTCGATTCTTCATATCAATGAGCTGGCTGGCTATGTCCGTACAGCCGGCGTCTTTGGCTTCTTGTGGCATATTCGCATCGGATTCCCAGTTTCTGCTCGGCGAATTGGCATAGGCGGTGGCCGGCGTGGCATGGGTGATCCGGGCAGTTGATACGACCCCCGTAGCCTTTCCGGCCAATTCGGCCATCTCCAGGGCGGAAACCAGGGCTGCATTTTCAGTTTCAAGAAACTCCGTACATGAACCGCGGGCAGGTTCACCGGAGACATTGATCACGCCGGAACGTGATTTCACACCCGTCATGAAGGCAGTGGCCGTCCCGGCAGAATCGCCGACCTGGGCATCGGTGTTGTAGGTTTTTGACAAGCCGCTCCAGGGAAATTTTTCAAAACTGAGCTGGTATTCCTCGCCTGCCAGTCCCTGCTGCTGGCCAGCTAAAATACGGGCCGCAGTGACCGTTGAGATACCCATCCCGTCGCCGATAAAGAGAATGACATTCTTTGCGGCACCGGGCGTATTGTTGATCTGGCGTTGAGTGGCAGCCTCCACGGTCTCAGCCCCGTCCGAAAACCAGGGGCTGCTGTTCAGAGTTGCCGGCCCGTTCTGGGCACAGGCAGTGGTTGCGAGCAGGCAAGCGAGGCAGATCAGTGACAGGGTAGATCGGGATTTTGATTGACGAAGCATCTTGAATATTCCTGGTCAGGCTGGTTTCAGGTCATTATAGGAAGCATTGGCCCGTTTTTATATTAAGAAAACCCCTCGGAACCATTTATACTAGGTAAACATGGATCCTGGCTGGTTGTGCGGCTGTAATATCACAGACCGGAACGTAGAGCGGGGCCTGTAAATGACATGACGATGACTCCTGCCTCCCCATATTTCGCCGCTGTTGACATGGGTTCCAACAGTTTCCACATGATTATTGCCCGCATCCAGGACGGCAAGGTGGAAGTTGTCGACAGGGAAAAAGAGATGGTCCAGCTTGCCCGTGGTATCAAACCGGACGGTCATTTGTCCGTGGCGGCACAAACCCGTGCCCTGGATTGCCTGAAACGTTTTGCTGAACGCCTGCGTGATATTCCGGCTTCACAGATCCGGGCCGTGGGTACCAAGTCGTTGCGCTCTGCCAAGCAATCCGGTGCCTTTATTCGGGAAGCGGAAAATATCCTGGGCACCCCCATCCAGATTATTTCCGGTTACGAGGAAGCCAGGCTGGTCTACGTCGGCCTGTCCCACTCCGTGCTCAATGACCAGAATCATCGCCTGGTGGTGGATATTGGCGGTGGCAGTACTGAATTCATTATTGGCCAGGACTACGAGCCGATCATCATGGAAAGCCTGAGCGTGGGTTGTGTGACCTTCACAGAACGTTACAGCAAGAAACCGGAAAAAATAACGCGCAAGGACATGGAAAGAATCTACCTGGCTGCGTGTGCCGAAATCGAGGTCATTCGCCAGATCTACCTGAGAATGGGCTGGCGCATTGTCTATGGTACATCGGGCACAGCCCGTGCCATTGCCGACCTGGTCGTGGAGCGTGATGGCGGTGCCGTGATCAGCAAAAATTCACTGACCTGGCTGGCCGGGGAAATCCTGGATAACAAGAGCCTGCTGTCCGGTGTCCCTGGCCCTAGGGCCTCGGTGTTGCCGGCAGGTATCGCCATCCTGCAGGCGGTCTTTGACCAGCTAAAGATCGATACCATGCATGTGAGCGATTATGCCCTGAAAGAAGGCCTACTCTATGACACGATTGGCAGGTTATCCGACCAGGACTCGCGCAGCCGGACAGTGAAAAAGCTGCAGGAGCAGTACAAGGTAGACGTTGACCAGGCCACCCGGGTGGCCGATACCGCACTGATGCTCTGGCGCCAGATAGACGGCCCGGTGTTGCCCGGTGTCTCGCGTTCCAAGGTATTGCGCTGGGCAGCACAGTTGCATGAAATTGGCTTGAGTATTTCCCACTCCAGTCACCACCAGCATGGGTATTACCTGTTGCGCAACAGCGACGTGGCAGGATTTGGTCGCTACGAACAATACATACTGGCCAACCTGGTGCGCTCCCATCGCAAGGGCCTGTACCCGGAAAAATTTGGCGACATGGACGAAAAAGCGGTAGCAGCCTTTGTACCGCTACTGGTCTGTCTGCGCCTGGCAACGGTCTTGCATCGCCGTCGTGAAGAGATTCCTGAAAATGAATTACCCAAACTGTCCGTCTCCGGGCATAGCTACAAACTGAAATTCCGCCGTGGCTGGCTCAGCAAGCATCCGTTGACCCTGGCCAGCCTGGAAGCAGAACGGGACCAGTATGACCGGATCGGGGTGGGGCTTGAATTTAAGTAGGGACAAGGGACAAGGAGCAAGGGACAAGGACGACACGTTGGGCCCAGGTGAAACATCGTAGGTCGGGATAGGCCCAAAGGGCCGTTTCCCGACGATAGTATTGATATTTAAAATGAACGAACAGATTGAACAACGTATTCTTTGTCCCTACTGCAACGAGCCTATTGTTGTACTGGTGGACCCTTCGGTTGATTACCAGGAATACATTGAGGACTGCCAGGTGTGCTGCCGCCCCATCGAAATGGTCGCCAGTATCGATATGGACGGTGATCTCAATTTAGAGGTAAGACATGAAGATGAGTAACTATGATCCTGGATCTGCAACCGGTTCCAGAATGGGAAACCTTCACTAGCCGAATTAACTGCCCCCCCTTGTTCCTTGCTCCTTGTCCCTTGTCCCTGTGCCGAAGGCACTAGGCGCCTTTGGTGAAATAAAACCGAATGAAATAGATATGAAACCCCGTGCCATGCTGGGCTGTTTTCAGTAGGTCGGCGATGCAGGCAAAACCGGATTCCCTGGCCATGGACTCGGAAATGTCGTCAAAATTGATTTCCCGGATGGACGTGACAATGACTTCACCGGGATCAAGCCGATAGCGTCCGCCGGTCATGACCCTGGGATATTTCCAGAAGCGGACTGAAGTGGTGATATCGCCGTTAATGACCCTGTCGCGCAGGTGCTTGGAAAACTGCATGATGTTCCCGGGAATTGATTTCAGGTTGCCTGGGGCAAGCAAGTATAACTGACCCTGGTACGCCTGTTTTACCTCTTTGGGGGTAGAAAAAGTCAATTTGTTTGCAATATCCCGGGGTAGCATTGGTGGGTAAAGGTCATATAATCGATCAGAGCCTGGTAACAAGGCCCATATTTCAGTGGCGAGGGGGACTCAAAATGAAATCCGGATTTATCTTCTACGTTGGCCTGTTTACGGCCACCCTAGCTGCATCCTGGCAGGCAGCAGCGCATCACAGTTTCAGTGCAGAATTCACCGAAGAGGCCGGGGAAATTTCCGGCGTGGTCACCAGTGCCAGCTATCGCAATCCACATCCGCGTTACCGCGTGGAAGTCACCAATGCCGATGGTTCCAAGGAAAGCTGGGAGTTGCAGGCCTCTGCAGTGACCGGTTTGCGTAATGCCGGCTGGGACAGGGATTTTGTCCAGGTAGGTGACCAGGTCACGGTACAGGGTTCCCTGGGTCGAAACGGTGCCAAAAAACTTTTCATCCGTAGCCTGACCAAGGCCAACGGCGAGTCCTATCCGCAGCGTTCAGCCGCTGCCCCTGACCGTAATGAGGTCAATGCCACCTACGGCAAGAATTACGGCTATGCGAAACTCAATCCCGATGCCCCGTTTGATATCAGTGGCCCGTGGCGCAACTCATACCGTTTCCGGGTAACCGTGGATGACCTGGAACCCAAGCCGACACCGTTCACAGATGAAGCCAGGGAGATTTATGCCAACACCGTGCATTACGATGATTATTCCCTGCGTTGCGTCGCCCCTGCGCTGCCGCGAATTTTCGGTGCACCCTATGACATGGATATTGTCGATGCCGGCAGCCATTACCAGATCGTTTATATCGAACATAATACGCCGAGGCGCATCTACATGGATGGTCGCCAGGTTCCGGAAAATTACCCGGACCGCCCCATGGGCTATTCCGTGGGTCATTGGGAAGGTGAGGAACTGGTGATTGAAACCACGAACCTGGCGGAGGGTTTCTGGCTGGACGGATCCGGGTTGCCGATGTCCGGTGGCGACGGCACGCGCATCGTTGAACGTTACACTTTTGCCGATGATCGCCTGTCCATGCAGCGCACCATGACAATTTTTGATGACTACTATACCGAACCCCTGGTCAGGACACGCTGGTCTGCCCGTGATGACAACCTGATGATTGTCGAGCATGACAGTTGTGATCCCACCAGCTACTACAGCGATATCCTGGAAGATGGTTCACTGGAACGTCGTCTTGATGAACTGCTCTGAGTGCCGGAATAGCGTCCTGGTTCCATGAAGTCACCAGGCTGACAGGCACGCCTCATGACAAACCGGGCTGGTTTTCCAGCCCGGTTTTTTTTGACTGTAAATTCGCGTGCGTGATTTGTGCAACTACTGAGGAAATTACCGGGATAAGTACCAATTTTATCCCGATAGCGACGTTAGAGCCCTCAATGAGAAACATTCTGATTTATACTTTTGCCCGCCGTTAACAAAATTCCAGTCACTGTTCTATGCCCTCGATATCCCCTCAAGGCCTTGTTTTGAGTCTTTTTAAAGTACTAATACCTTTGTTTGCCTTTTGGATGAGCGGGCCTGTACTGGCCCAGCTGACTGCAGGCAGTGATGGCGGCAAAACCATCGAGATTCCCAAATTATCTGAACGCGCTGACATTGACGGCTCCCTGGATGATGCTGTCTGGTCACAGGCCCTGCTGATTGATGATTTTCACCAGTATGAGCCCGTGGAATATGCCGAGCCGTCGCAGAAAACCGAAGTGTGGATCTATTACACCGAGGAAGCGCTCTATATCGCCCACCATTTTTGGGAGACTGATCCGGACCTGATAAGTGCCAACATCCTGCGCCAGGGCCAGGGGCTGCAGGCAGACGATCTTCTCGCCGTCATCCTGGATCCCTACCTGGATCGCCGCAACGGCTATCGCTTCGAGGTCAATGCCAATGGGGTTCGTTGGGAAGGATTGTTCCAGAACGTGACGGATATCGAGAGCAGCTGGGACGGTATCTGGCAGGCCGATGCCAGCCGCGATGAGACCGGCTGGTACGGGGAAATGCGTATTCCCTTCCAGACCATTTCCTTTAATCCCGACTCCGATGCCTGGGGGATCAACTTTCGTCGTGCCATTCGCCGCGACAATGAAAGCATTGCGTGGGTGTCACGTAACCGCCAGGTCAATCCCAGTATTGCCGGCACCATTACCGGCCTTGAAGGCATGCGCCAGGGCAGGGGGCTGGATATTGTTCCTTCCATGGTCTTGCGCCAGGACCGTGTCATTGGCCCTGGTGGTTTTACCGAGGAAAGTTTTGAGCCGCAACTGGATATGTTTTACAAGATTACTACCCAGTTGAATGCTGCGCTGACTATCAATACCGACTTTTCCGCCACCGAGGTGGATTCCCGCCAGGTCAACCTGACCCGATTCAGCCTGTTTTTTCCTGAACGCCGTGATTTCTTTATCCGCGATTCCGATATCTTTGAATTCGGCCAGATTGGGACTGGCAGCTTTGACCAGAGCAGTGGCGGGGGTAACCCGGCCGTGCCCAATGTAGCCTCGCAGAATGCGCGCCCTTTTTTCTCCCGCCGTATTGGATTGAGCACCAACGGTGCCCCGGTGGATATCAATGCCGGAGTGAAGGTCAGCGGCAGGGCGGGAGACTGGAATGTCGGTACCTTGCTGATCAGCCAGGATGAGGACACAACGACAGGCGTGGAGGCCAAGGAAATTTTTGTCGGCAGGGCAGCGCTCAACGTGCTGGGTGAATCTCAGATTGGCATGATTGCCACCAGCGGTGATCCCCAGTCCAATATTGATAACAACCTGGTCGGTATGGACTTTCGTTATCGCAATTCACGCCTGGCTGGCGGGCGCACCATACAGGGTGTTGCTTTCTACCAGCAGACGGATACCGACGGCAAGTCAGGAGATGATGCGTCCTATGGCTTTGGCCTCAGCTATCCCAACAACCAGGGCTGGCGCGGTGGTTACAACTACAAGCGGGTGGAAGAAAATTTCGATCCGGCAGTGGGATTTGTCAGCCGCACCGATATGGAAGACCATGCCCTGGACTTCGGCTACCGGCATTTTCTGCAACCCGGGGGCTTCATGCGCTCCGTTTACTTTGGCTATGAAGGCTACCAGTCCAGGGACCTGTCCGATGGTGACGTGATTTCATCCAGCATGGGACTGCGTACCAGCATGAACAACAATTCCGGCGATGGTTTGTTTATTCGCCTGATGGAAAACCGGGAAGTGTTGCGAAATGATTTTACGATCAACCGTTTTTCCGATGGCAGCCGGAATATCGTGATACGGGCAGGGGATTATTCGTTCCGGGAAAACCTGGTGGGCCTGCAACTGGGTAATCAGCGCAAGCTGTCAGGCCGCATCACCACGCGTTTTGGCGACTATTACAATGGCAAGCGCTGGCAACGCGGGTTGGGGCTGAACTGGCGTCCGACGCGGCAATACGATATCGGTATGAATTACACGGAAAATGAAATTGACCTGCCGGCCGGCAATTTCACCGTGCGGCTGATTACGCTGGACACCAAGATTGCTTTTTCCTCCACGCTGTCCTGGAGCAACCTGTTGCAGTATGACAATGTCTCTGAGGTCATGGGCTTCAACTCCCGCCTGCACTGGATTCCGGAAGCCGGTCGCCAGGCCTTCCTGGTGTTCAACTATGGCCTGGCTGACCCTGACAAGGACAACACCTTTCACTCCACGGGTGCTGATCTATCCCTGAAGTTCAGTTATACCTTCCGGTTCTAGGACCGCTCTCGAGACGCCTGAGTTTTAATTACGGTGCCAGTGGTTTATATTTGGAGCACAGGCTGAACAAAGCCCCGGTTTCTGCGGTCTTATCAATACTATGGTATTACGTATCCCCCTCAAGCAAGTATTTCTACCCGCTGCACTGTTCATGATCATGTTGCTGCCTGGCCATAGCGTACTGGCCCAGGTAGGTTCCATGACCGTCAGGCCGGGCCTGTCGGGCAACGTGGAAGCCGACCGTGATGGCTCCGAGTTTCATTTTGCCCGCCTGCAATACGGTGCTAACGGCATGGGCGGCCGTGGTGGCTGGGGACGCGGTTCCTGGACTACGGACTGGCCGGAAGCGGAACATTTCCTGACCGAGGGGATTTCCCGGTTGACCAATGTGGACGTCACCAATGTTGCCCTGTACAACGGCGAGGGTGGCGAGCGCATCAACCTGGCCGAGGACACTATATTCGATTTCCCCTGGTTATACGGGGTTGAGGTCGGACGCTGGTCCCTGAGTGCCGACGAGGCAGCCAAGTTGCGTGAATACCTGCTGCGTGGCGGCTTCCTCATGGTGGATGATTTTCATGGCTCCTATGAATGGAGCCAGTTCGAGATCGGCATGAAGCGAGTGTTTCCGGACCGGCCGATACTTGATATCCCGGATGATGACGAGGTCTTTCACGTGTTGTACGACCTCGACTCGAAAATTCAGATTCCCGGCCTGGGTGCCTTCTACCGGGGTGTGACATACGAACAGGATGGTTATGATCCCCACTGGCGTGGTATCTACGATGATCATGGCCGGCTGGTGGTTGCCATTAACCACAACATGGACCTGGGTGATGCCTGGGAACATGCCGATACGCCCGGCTACCCCGAACCCATGACCGCCCTGGCCTACAGGTTCGCTGTCAATTACGTCATCTACTCGATGACGCATTGACAGCCT
>CAZROW010000039.1:0-27804 GCA_964601805.1 uncultured Enterobacteriaceae bacterium | reverse complement strand
AATCAGGAATTTCGGTAAATTGAATGCCATCGTCCTGTTCGGTGCTGCCATGACACTGGGCCTGTTTTACAGCATGCAGCTCCTGGTCATGACTGAACAGGGAGTACCGCAGGTAAAGTCCCGAACAATATTTCCGGATATCACCCTGCCGGAAATCCAGCTGGAAATTATCAGGGAGACTCCCCGTCCGGAGAAACCCGAAGAACCACCCGTGTTGCCTGATCTCAATCCTGTCATGCCGATAGAAGGTCCGCCAGTAGTCGCCGGCCCGGGATTGCCAATAGACAAGCCTGTGATAGAGGACCCGGGAGCCTATCTCGGTCCAACAGATAGCAATGCCATGCCAATTGCCCAGATACAGCCTCAATACCCGACCAGAGCTGCGGAGAATGGTACCGAGGGTTTTGTCATCATTCAGTTTGATGTCAACGAAAACGGTGGTGTCTTCAATACGGAAGTGCTGGTTTCGGTTCCTGACGGCGTTTTTGACCGGGCATCGCTGCGTGCCATTGAGCGCTGGCGCTACCAACCCAGGATCGTGGATGGCAAGGCAATCCCCATGCGCGGTCTGCAAACCCGGTTCAGTTTCAATTTAGAGGAATAGTCTTGCCAATGAGCCTGCACTCCATGCCAGGCTGTTTACCGGGGCTATGCCCCGGTTTTTTTTGCCTGTAATCCGGTGACCAGCTGGATGCTGCCTCCCAGGATGATGGCAGCCAGTACGAGGGCGCTGATGGGCAGGGGCGTACCGGTATAGACCAGTGCCAGGATGGGCCCTACCAGGGCGCCGGTACTGAAACGCAGGGTACGGGTAACGGCCGAGGCGGAACTGGCCTGGTTGGGAAATTCGACCAGTATCAGTGATTCAGCATTCACGGAAATGATGCCCAGGCTGCCGATAATCATGAAAAAACAGGCGACAGTCAGTACCAGGTTGTTCATGAAGAACGTCACCAGCAATAACAGGGTGGCAAAGACGAGGGCGCAACCGAGACCGAGGTGCATCATACGACGCGACCCCAGGTTTGAGACAAATCGAACATTCAGGTAGTTGGCCAGGATCAGTGAGGCTGCCGTGGTAGTAAACAGGAAGCCGAACAGAAACTCGGACACACCAAACCAGGTGATGTAGACAAAAGGAGCGGAGGTCAGGTAGGTGAAAAAAGCCAGTGAAGACAGCAGGAAGGTGCCCAGGAAAGGGTAGATGCGCGGTGTCGACAGGATGAACAGGTAATTGCGGATGAAGGAGGCCTGTATGCCCCTGGACGCTGTCGGCAGGGTTTCGGGAAGTTTCCAGGCTGTCAGGACCAGCACCACGACAGCATAAACTGTCAGGACGGCGAATATGGCGCGCCAGCTGAATACAACCAGCAGGGTTGAGCCGACCAGCGGGGCCACCAGGGGCGCTGTCAGCATGATCATGGTCACTGTCGACATGCCCCTGGCCGTGTCCTTGCCGAAGCAGTCCCGAACAATGGCGGGTATGACCACCGTGGCGGCACTGCCCAGCATGCCCTGGAAGAAACGAAATACCAGGAAGGCTTCTGCAGTTTTGCTCAACGTGAGCCCAAGGGAGGCCAGCGCAAACCCCGTCAGTCCCAGCATGGCCAGGGGACGACGCCCGAACCGGTCAGATAACGGTCCGAACAGCAGCATGCCTACCCCGAAGGAGACCAGAAAAACGCTCAGGGAAATCTGGATGGTACTGATTTCTGTACCCAGGCTTTCCGCCATGCCGGGTATGGCGGGCAGGTACATGTCGATGGAAAGCGGTGGCAAGGCCGAGATGGACGCCATCAACGGCAGGGGCAGTTTGTCTTTCAGCGGGTGGGGTGTATCAGGCAAGTTAATCTTTTAACCCAGCTCCAGCCAGCGCTGCCTGAGGGCACCACCAATAGCCAGCAAATCACTGATCTCGGAGAACGCAATCTCGTTAATGCCTTTCCAGGCCAGGTCGGGCTCGTTATCAAAATCCATGTCGGTGACCACGGTAGTGAGCAGCTTGTTTAGCGGCAGGATGTCCTTGTGCGCATTGAGAAGGGCCTGGACACGGGTGGCACCGCGGAACTTCATGGCGGCTATTTCCTCGATATTTTCAAGCACCTCTTCAACACTGGGAAACTTTTTCAGCAGGCGCGAGGCGGTCGTGGCACCGACTCCCGGAATGCCGGGAATATTATCGATCTTGTCACCGGTCAGGGCCAGCATGTCGGCAATCTGCTCGGGCCGCACGCCGAAGTGTTTTTCCACGCCCTTGTTGTTGAGTACCTTGCCGCGGGCAAAATCCCACCAGGCATCTTCCTCGCCTGTAACGAGCTGCGCCAGGTCCTTGTCGGCACTGACAATAGTCACTGCCATACCCTGGTCGCGCAGGCGCCGGGCCAGAGAACCAATGATGTCATCGGCCTCGAAACGTTCACTGGCGAACTCGGGTATGCCGATTGCCCGGCAAAAGTTGCGGCAATGGGCAAACTGCACTTTCAGTTCTTCAGGTGCTGGCTCGCGGTTGGCCTTGTATTCGGGATAGAGCTGTTTGCGATAGGAATCGGTTTGAGCAGAGTCAAAAGCGCAGGCGATAAATTGTGGCTGTTTCTGTCGAATAAGTTGATAGAGAAAGTCGGAAAAACCGAAAACGGCATTGCTGGGATTGCCCAGGCTATCGGTTATGGAGTCATCATAGACATACCAGGCACGGAAAATATATATGCTGGAATCTATAAGGTAGGCTCTTGGCAATGGCATTGCTGTATATCAGGCAGTTTCGGCTTTCTTGTTTTATGTTGCCGGCTGTTCAGGGCCGGGGAGCAATCACATGCTGCTCAGTCGTCCAGCGGGCTGGCGAGCAGAAACGGGTCAGCATCCAGATGTGTCGGGAAACTTTTACGGTAAGCCTCCAGGTGTTCCTTGCTGATGGTTGCTGTGTAACCGCCAATTTTGTCACCTGCATCAAGCAATACTTCTCCGGCGGGGTCGATTAACTGGCTGTGACCTGCATAGTCCAGATCATTGCCATCCTTGCCGACCCGGTTGGTCCCGGCGACATAGGCCAGGTTTTCAATGGCGCGGGCCCTGAGCAATGTCTGCCAGTGCTCGTCGCGTGCTGCCGGCCAGTTGGCAGGACAGACGATGAGGTCGTAATTCAGGGATTCTGTATTCCGGCACCAGACCGGAAAACGCAGGTCATAACAGACCAGCGGCATGATGCGCCAGTCTCGCCACTTGATGATCGGTTGCCTGTTTCCGCTGGCATAGCGCTTGTGTTCTCCCAGCATGCGAAACAGGTGGCGCTTGTCGTAATGACGTACCTTGCCTTCCGGTGTGACAAACAGGAAACGGTTGAAGCGCTCACCGTTTTCCTTCACGGCGATGGTGCCGCACACGGCTGCCTGGTAAGACACCGCCATAATGCGCATCCAGTCCACGGTTTCCCCGGGCATGCTTTCAGCAATGGCATTCTTGGTGTCATCAAAGGAACAAGTGAACATTTCCGGCAGCACGATCAGGTCAGTGCTGTCGATGGTTGCATCGAGAATCTGTTCGAGGAGTTCGCGGTTTTCAGACGCACCTTGCCAGGGCAGGTCGGTCTGTATCAGGGATATATTGAGATCAGCCATTAAAGTGCCAGGAACGGTTAGTTCAAAAAATCATAACCGTCCCCGGCGCCAATGTCATCCCCATAATGCCGCAGCATGGTGGGTGATGTGGTCTTCGATAAATGTCGCTATAAAAAAGTAGCTGTGGTCATAACCAGCCTGGAACCGCAGGGTCAGCGGGTGGCCGGCGTCATGGCAGGCTTGCTGCAGCATCACCGGTTTGAGCTGGCTTCGCAGGAAGTCATCTTCCTGGCCCTGGTCAATCAGGATATGCAGCTTCTCCTGTGCCTTGGCGACCAGGGCGCAGGCATCGTATTGCTCCCAGGCATCGCGATTTTCACCGATATAGTTGCCCAGGGCCTTTTCACCCCAGGGGCAGTTGATGGGTGAACAGATCGGGGCAAAGGCCGAGACAGCCTTGTACTTGCCCGGATTTTTCAGGGCAATGGTCAGGGCACCGTGGCCACCCATGGAATGGCCCATGATGGAACAGTTCTCGGTATCCAGGGGCAGATCGCTGCTGGCCAGCACCGAAGGCAGCTCCTTGGTGACGTAATCATACATGTGGTAGTGCTTGGACCATGGCGCCTCGGTGGCATTGACATAGAAACCGGCACCCAGGCCGAAGTCATACGCCCCGTCCGGGTCATCGGGAATATCTTCGCCGCGTGGACTGGTGTCCGGGCAGACGATGGCAACACCTGTCTCTGCAGCATACTGCTGTGCACCGGCTTTCTGGACAAAGTTGTCGTCGGTACAGGTCAGGCCTGACAGCCAGTAGACTACCGGGACGTTCACCGATTCGGCCTGGGGCGGCAGGTAGACGGAAAAAATCATGTCGCACTTGAGCACGCTTGAGGCATGCTTGAGTTTTAATTGCTTGCCACCAAACATGGCATTGGCACTGACTTGTTCAAGACTCATTGTGTTGTTCTCCGTATTTGCAATAAGGTGATGGCAATAAGGGGTGGAAAAAAAAGGGGTCAGAACTGAAGTCCTGACCCCGATCAGTGATTCATCTTGTTCAGTACAGGACAACAGAGCGAATGCTTTCGCCGGCATGCATCAGGTCAAAGGCCTTGTTGATGTCTTCCAGCGGCATGGTATGCGTGATCATCTCGTCAATACTGATCTTCTTGTCCATGTACCAGTCAACAATCCTGGGGACATCGGTACGTCCGCGAGCACCACCAAAGGCTGTTCCTTTCCAGGAGCGTCCGGTGACCAGCTGGAACGGACGGGTTGAGATTTCCTGACCCGCACCGGCAACACCGATGATGTAGGATTCTCCCCAGCCCTTGTGACAGCATTCCAGGGCCTGGCGCATGACATTGACGTTTCCGATACATTCAAAGCTGTAATCGACACCGCCGGTCATCTGCACGATATGGTCAACGACATTTTCCACTTCGTTCGGATTGATGAAGTCGGTCATGCCGAATTGTTTGCCCAGTGCCTCACGTTTAGGGTTGAGGTCGATACCGATAATGCGGCTGGCACCAGCCAGTTTTGCTCCCTGGATAACATTCAGGCCGATACCACCGAGACCAAATACGGCAACGGTGGAGCCGATTTCAACCTTGGCCTGGAACACAACGGCACCTACACCGGTTGTAACACCACAGCCGATATAACAAATAGTTTCAAAAGGTGCGTCTTCACGGACCTTGGCCAGGGAGATTTCCGGCAATACCGTGTAATTGGAGAATGTGGAGCAGCCCATGTAATGCAGGATGGGCTTGCCATCCAGGGAAAAGCGGCTGGTACCGTCAGGCATGACGCCCTGACCCTGTGTGGCACGTACAGCCTGGCACAGGTTGGTTTTCGGATGCAGGCAGTAGTCACATTCGCGACATTCGGCCGTGTAGAGGGGGATCACATGGTCTCCCGGTTTCAGGGATTTGACCCCTTCACCAACTTCTACAACCACACCGGCACCTTCGTGGCCAAGAATGGCAGGAAAGGCACCTTCCGGATCGTCACCGCTGAGGGTGAATGCGTCAGTATGACAAACGCCGGTAGCCTTGAGTTCTACCAGGACTTCACCGGCCTTGGGGCCTTCCAGATCGACTTCACATATCTCGAGTGGTTTCCCCGCCTCAAAGGCTACTGCAGCTTTCGTTTTCATTTTTTTAATCCTTGTTGGTTAACTGGCCAGGATTTTGCATCCTGGTTGAAGTGGTTAACGTGGTTAATTTGGTTAAACTGGGACAACAAATATAGCCCGTTGGTTTAACGATGTGTAGCCTCCCACGGCAAATAGTCCGTGCAAAAAGGGAGGAAATTGGAGAATTACAATGACGAAGTCCTGTTGTGTCATCATCGGTGCCAGTCATGCCGGTGGCCAGCTTGCAGTCAGTCTGCGCCAGGAAGGATGGGACCAGAAGATTCTCGTTATCGGCGATGAACCTTATCTGCCCTATAACAGGCCACCACTCTCTAAAACCTTTCTTTCCGGTGAAAAGCATGTAGAAGACCTGTTGATCAGGCCTGAAGCCCAGTATGAGAAAGTCGATATCGATTTCATGCTGGGCCAGGAAGTCAGCCGTATTGACCGTACAAACAATCTGGTCATTCTGGACAATGACACCGATATTTCTTATTCCTCCCTGGCCCTGACCACTGGTGCACGTGTACGTAAACTCGATTTGCCCGGTGCAGATCTCAAGGGCGTTTTATACCTGCGTGATATCAGCGATGCTGAGCAAATCCAGCCCTATATCGCGCCCGGCAAGAAAGCGGTTATTGTTGGTGGCGGTTATATTGGCCTGGAAACTGCAGCCATGTTGCGCAAGCTTGGCCTGGAAGTCACGGTGCTTGAAACGGCAGACCGGGTACTCAACCGGGTGACGGCTCCCGAGATGTCCGCCTTCTATACCAGGATTCATGAAGAAGAGGGTGTGCGAATCGTCACCGGGGCAGGGGTAACCGGATTTGCCGGTTATAACCGGGTCAGAGAAGTCCTGTGCGGTGACAGCGATCCCTTTCCTGCTGACCTGGTGATTATCGGGGTCGGTGTCATACCAAATACGGAACTTGCGGAAGAAGCCGGGCTTGATGTGGATAATGGCATCTGTGTTGATGGTCAATGCCGCACTTCTGATCCGGATATTGTGGCGGCTGGTGACTGCACCAACCACTATAATGCCTTTTACCAGTGCAGATTACGCCTCGAAAGTGTGCAAAATGCCATGGATCAGGCCCGGGTGGCCGCAGCGACTTTATGTGGCAAGTCAAATGCGTATAATGCGCTGCCATGGTTCTGGTCGGACCAGTATGACCTGAAGTTGCAGATAGCAGGCCTGTCAAACGGCTACGATGAAGTGGTGCTGCGGGGAGACCCCGGAGCCGGTCGAAAATTTTCTGCCTTTTATTTCAAAAATGACCAGGTGATCGCGGTAGATGCGGTCAACAGCCCCCAGGAGTTCATGGTGGGCAAACAAATCATCAGTAAATCCCTGGCGGTGGACAAGGTAATGCTTGAGGACACAAGCGTGCCAATCAAGTCACTGCTGACCAATGCTTGACGCAGGAGAAAATGAAGCACTATGCCAGTTGTTACATATATCAGCCAAGACGGCGCTATCAATGAGATCGAGGTCACCAGCGGTTCTTCTGTCATGCAGGGAGCCGTGGACAACATGATTGACGGCATAGTTGCCGAATGCGGGGGCTCCTGCAGTTGTGCAACCTGCCATTGCTACGTGGATGAAGCCTGGGTGGAGAAGATTCCACCGGCCAGTGAAATGGAAAAGGACATGCTTGAATGTGTCCTGGAGCCCCAGGAAAACAGCCGCCTGAGCTGCCAGATCAAGGTGACAGATGAGCTGGACGGACTGGTCGTCAGGTTGCCGGAGTCCCAGTTCTGAAAAGCAGGGAATCCGCTGCAAAATAATTGAACTTTTTCTGCAAAGGGGTGTTCTAAAGTAGTGTGTAAAGACAAAACTCCCCTTTTTTTGCAACTGACACTACAAATGAAAAAACACTTGAAAGCCCGGTAATTCCGGGCTTTTTTTTGCCTGCAGCTGGCAGTTTATGGGATGGGAAGGGGCCGCCAGGTGGCACAGGCCAATCCTGTAAAGGATCCGTCGGGTTAATAGCAAAATGCTATTTCTGCCCTGGTATTCATTGCCAACGCTATGGTTTTTCCCTAGTAGATTGTGAAAATTAGTCATAAATTCCGGTAGTTACGTTTTTTTCACGGGAATTTGTGATGTTATTAACACTCCTGAAACGGAACTGCCTGTAATCTAGGAATGAGGACAACTATCAGGCGGTACCGTGCACCAGGTCCTGTCAGGAATCAGGGAAGATCCAGTAATTCTTAATCAGCATCAACACGGTAGCAGTACGTCATGAATAATGTTTACCAGGATAAAAAGCAATCAGGCATAACCCCTGTTTCCATCGAAGACGCTTCAATTGCTGAAGGCGATTCCAAAATCTTGCAGGAAATCATCGATATTCTGAAACATCCCTTCCAGACTTCATGCAAAGTCTGCAATGGTCTGGGCTATGTCCACAGTGGGGAAAATTGCAGGACCTGTGATGGTGCGGGCAAGGTCCTTGACCAGGCTTTCAAACAAAGCAACTGAAGGGTATTAAACAGCTAACCTGCTATTCCAGGGCGTCAGGATAATCAACGTCCCGCAAGATTCCCTCATCCCCCGTTTCAATTTCACAGCACTGTGCTGCATATTTCTTCAGTAAAGCCCTCGCACCACGGTCGCCTTCCAGGGCTGTCATTTCTGTAAAAAACTGCTTGCTGAAACCAACGGGATTACCCCGCTGTCCCCGACAGGTCGGCACGACAATAGGTTTGGTCTGTAGCGCCTGTTGCAAGGTGCTGAAGGTGGTCGGTGCGATGAAGGGCATATCTCCCAGCGCTATCAGGGCAGCTTCCCAGTTTTCAGCCATTTTGATGCCGCTGACCAGGCTGTTGGCCATGCCGGTCTCCGGGTGGGGTGCCCGGCATATCTGCCAGTGGTCCTGGAATTGTTTAGCCAGCTCTACATCGTCCTGTCTCAGCACCAGTATCTTACGGGTAAAGCTGCCGGGAATGCGATCAAGTGATGCTGACAACAGAGTCCTGTTGTCTGGCAATGTGGCCTGGCGCTTGTCTGAACCAAAGCGGTTGCCACTGCCGGCTGCCAGCACAATGATGCCGATGTCAGCCACCTTGTTGGGTGCTGTCATTGCTTGCGGGCGCGGGCGCGCAGGCTGGTCAGCTCTGCCAGGATGGCAATGGCAATTTCCGGTGGTGTCTTGCTGCCTATGGACAGGCCAACGGGTGCATGCAGTTTGTTGATTTCTTCCTGGGCAATATCCAGCTGCAGCAGCCTTTCGCGGCGTGCTGCCGATGTCCTTTCAGAACCCATGGCGCCTATATAAAAGGCTTTGCTTTCCTGGAGCGCCTCCATCAGCGCCATGTCATCAATACGGGGATCGTGGCACAGGGCAATGACTGCCGTCTGCTGATCCAGGGTCTTGGTTCGCAGCCAGTCATCGGGCATGGCATTGATGACCGGGGCATTGGCAATCGGGGAGTTTTCCACCAACTCTTGCCTCGGGTCACAAACCTCGACATGGTAGTCCAGAGCCTGGGCCATGTTGGCCAGGTAATAGGCGACCTGGACTGCGCCGATCAGCAGTAACTGGAATGAGGGACCATAGGTATGGCGCAAGATGTTCTTTTCGATAGCCAGGGGTTCAAAGGTATCGCAATCCTGCAATTCAGTTTTTCCGGTCTCCAGGTCGACAACCCGCATCACCAGTTCCCGGGCAGTGATTTTTTCCGCCAGGGTTTTGTAGATGGCACCGGCTTCCGGCGTGATCGGTTCGATGACCACCTCGAGGGTGCCGCCGCAGGGCAGCCCCAATCGCTGTACATCCTCAACGGTAACACCGTACTTGATTCTTTCAGGACCTGAAGTGGCCAGTTCACGCTTGTTGATACTTTCGCGCAGGTCATCCTCCACGCAGCCGCCGGACAGTGAACCCACGTACAGCCCATCCTCATTGCAGGCAAGCAGGGAACCCACCGGCCGCGGGGAGGAGCCGAAGGTGTTGATGATTGTACAGAGCCAGCATTGTTTGCCGGCTTCCAGCCATTCGCTGAGCTGGACGACAACCTGTTGATCGAGGCTGTTCATAGAAATTCCCGGAGATTTTTTTCAGGCGGTGAAGGATTATAAGTAAATGCGCTGGAGGTGGGAAATCGGTGTTTTTCAAAGTGCGTAGAGCATTCTGTCACAGCGATTTTTCAAACAGCTATTTACATCTGCCGGCCGCAAGGCCGATATGCTTCGGGGTCTTTACTGATACCGGCCGGTCTGTGGGCCGGTTGACCCGGAATTGGTTACTGCTTAGTAGGACTCGTAACGATCCAGCAAGTGCCTGACGAGACCACTGCGGACGATGTCATTCTTTTCAAATTTATGGACATGCACACTAGGCAGTCCCTGTAAGCGCTGGATGGCGTCTTCGAGGCCATTGGCGCCGCGGATATCACTTTGCTTGATGTCACCATTGATGACGACCTTGCAGTCTTCACCGATACGGGTAAGAAACATTTTCATCTGAACCGGTGTTGTGTTCTGGGCTTCGTCCAGAATGACAAAGGTATTGTTGTTGAAGGTTTTGCCGCGCATGTAGGCCAGGGGAGCACCGACAATACGGCCATGTCGCAGACAATAGTCCACTACTCCACGCCCCAGTCTTTCATTCAGGATATCCCTGAAGGCGTCGATGTAGACGGCGAACTTGTCTTCCACTTCACCGGGCAGAAAACCAAGGTTTTCGCCGGCTTCAACAGCGGGCCTGGTGAGAATGATCCGCTCGATACGCCCGGACTCCAGCGCTTCCGCCGCCAGGGCACCTGCACAATAGGACTTTCCGGTACCGGCGGGGCCGATGCCAAAGGTCAGGCAGTTGTTCTGGATGGCGTTGATGTACTTCTGTTGTGCGGGGGTGCGGGCTTCGAGGGGGGTCTTTTTGTGCCGGGGAGAGTAGGCTGTCTCCAGCTGGTTGCTGTGAGAGTTGATGTCGACGATATTTGAATTTTCTTCAGCCTGTCGCCGCTTGGCCTTGGTGCGTCTGCTGTCTCTGTGTTTTGAGTTGTAAGTGTATTGATCTCCCTGGTATTTCATCTGTCGTTTGGCGTGAGAACGTTTAGCCATAACTTAACTGTCTCCAAGTAGGTTAGAAAACTTGGTCTTCATAGAGCAAGACACCTGCCTGACAAATGCAGGACACACTCGAATAAAGACGAGAAAATCGAGATAAATAAGTATTGGAAGATTGGATTTTGGTGGTGACTTTACCCTCCCCGCTTGCGTGAACTGCGCGACATGAGAAAGGTAAGTTGAGAAAGCAACTTCTACAGGATCCCCTTTGCTCGGTTCACCTACTCCTCGTATACACACCGTTTACAAGGGACTGCTGTAACTGGCGATGTATAAAAAAAGTGCCTTTCTCACCTGGCTGCAATTTGACGCGAACGCCTGTTTGCATGAAAGATGGAATTAGTCTGCCACAGTGACACACTACTGGCAATCGGAACTCTGCTGTTTTATGAAGAATTTTTGGTTTATTAACACGTCTTGAAATTTTGGCGCATAAGGGGGAGAAAAAAGCATTACCCACATCTGGCATTTTGATATGCTAACAAGTTCGAGCGAAAAGAGGGGAGTGCGATGAAAAAACTGACCGGTCTTGTTCTCATGTTACTGAGTGTGTCATGTATGGCACAGCAGGATTTCAGTAATGTCCAGATAACGCCTCACCTGTTGTCCGGCAATATTTATTACCTGGAAGGCCAGGGGGGCAATATCGGCGTTTCCATCGGCGATGACGGTGTCTTCATCGTGGATGACCAGTTTGCGCCACTGTCTGAAAAAATTCTTGATGCCCTTGGGAGCCTTTCTGATGAACCCGTCAGGTTTGTTCTCAATACCCACCACCATGGCGACCACACCGGTGGCAATGCCAACATGGCTGGGGAAGGGGCAGTTATTGTTGCCCATGAAAATGTGCGCACAATCCTGTCTTCCGGATTTACTGCCGGTGACCTGAGCCAGGCCCTTACCGCGGAACAGCGGATGGGATTACCCATCGTCACGTTCACCGAATCGGTGGATTTTCACATTAACGGTGACAGCATCCACGTGTTCTACAACGGCCCGGGTCATACCGGCGGGGATGCCTTTGTCTATTTCAGGGAAGACAACATTATTCATACCGGTGATGTGTTCAGGACAACCAGTTATCCCCGTGTTGATAGCGGTGCAGGTGGTTCCTTCCAGGGCATTATCGCGTCTTATGAAAAGCTGCTGGAAATTTCCAATCCCGATACCCGTTTTCTGCCCGGACATGGGGTCGTCAGCGACCAGGCTGAAATCAGCTCCCAGTTACAGATGTTCTACACCATTCGCAATCGTGTCCAGAACGCCATAGATGACGGCATGAGCCTGGAGCAGATACTCGGCGCCGGCCTGACCTCGGAATACGATGAGCGCTGGGGCGATCCGGCCGGTTTCCTGCCAGCTGTCTACAGCGAACTGATTGCCCAGTAAGGCCACGAGACGCCATTACCTTCATGAAGTTCAGGCCCTGTATCGATTTGCATGACGGAAAAGTCGTGCAGATCGTCGGCGGTTCCCTGCAGGACGACAGTCCCGCCACCCTGGAAACCAATTTCGTTTCAGAACGTTCCTCCGCAGAGTATGCCGAGCTGTATCGCAAGGACGGCCTGCCAGGAGGGCATGTCATTTCCCTGGGCGCCAACAACCGGTCTGCTGCAATGGCAGCATTGGCTGCTTTTCCGGGTGGTATGCACTACGGAGGCGGGGTGAACCCGGATAATGCCGGCGACTTCCTGGATGCCGGTGCCAGCCACGTCATCGTGACTTCCTGGGTATTTACCGGGGACAGGCTGGACAGTGACAAGCTGGAATTACTGAGTAATCGTATTGGCAGGGACAAGCTGGTACTGGATCTGAGCTGTCGCATGAAAGACGGCGAATTTCATGTTGTCACCAATCGCTGGCAGACCTTTACGACGGCCAAAGTGGATGCAGAGCTGCTGGAAAACCTTTCCCGGTGGTGTTCAGAGTACCTGGTTCACGGTGTTGATGTGGAGGGCAAAAGCCAGGGCATCCAGGAAGACCTGATTCGCATACTGGGTGACCACTCCCCCTTGCCGGTCACCTATGCCGGTGGCGTCTCACAACTCAGTGACCTGGATCGGGTCAGGGAGCTTGGCAGTGGCAGGGTGGACCTGACGATCGGCAGTGCGCTGGATATATTCGGGGGGAAGGTGGCTTACCGGGATGTGTTGGAATGGGTGGAAAGGAACGATAAAGGGATAAAGGGATAAAAGGATAAAGGGCCGACACGTTGGGCATTCACGAAATGTCGATGCTGTGTAGGTCGGATAAGGCCGTCAGGCCGCCATCCGACATTTTCACCATTGTTAAAGGCTTGGGCACAGGCGATCGGTGATCGCCATGTCGGATGGCGCTACGCTTATCCGACCTACAACAAAGTTCAGGATTATCCGTAAACCTGTTGACAGAAAATTACCAGGAATCATTCTGTCTTGCCTCTTGCCTCTTGCCTCTTGCCTCTTGCCTCTTGCCTCTTGCCTCTTGCCGTCAGTTCGTTCCACCTGTCGGTGCCACGCTGCGTTCCAGGAACGGATCGCAATGGATATTTCCCGAGCTGGCTCCCTTGAGGAAGATTTTGCGGCGCAAGCCGTGCACGAAATCAGAGGCACCGCACAGAAAGACCCTTGTGCGTGAGAGTGAGCCGAGGTCAATTTTCGCGTCTACGACATCTTCCACACTACCTTTCTGCAGGCCACTGATTTCAGTTTTGCCGCCGTTTTCCCTGGCACACGGAATGTAGTGAAAATTGCTGTGCTCGGTTTCCAGTTTTTCCAGTTCCTTCACGTAATACAGGTGATCACTGGTCCTGCCTCCATGGTAGAGCGTGATTTCACCTTCGTGCTGTTGTGACAGGGCGTCGTGAATGATGCCGTAGAGGGGGGCCAGGCCCGTACCGGTGCCGGCCAGTACCATGGGAAAATCCTGTGTACCGGTATGCGTGTAAAAACAGTCACCGGCCGGGCCACGCATGTGCAGGACATCACCCACGCTGGCCTGCTCAAACAGCCAGCCGGTGAATATGCCTTCCCGGGTCTGGCTGATGTGAAATTCAAGGAACAGGTCTTTTTCGTAATCGTTGGCCACGGAATAGCTGCGGGCTATTCCCTGTGAATTGATCAGGGTCACGTACTGGCCGGGGTAGTAATGGAACATGTCAGCCTTGTCCACGACATCCAGGGTCAGGCGCATTGTTCGGTCGTTGAGAAAGTCCATGCTGCGAACAGAGGTTTGTACCGAGAATTCCTCCACGGTGGGCAGTGCCGCCTCGACATCACTGTCGGGTACCCACTGGCAGGCCAGGGTATAGCCTTTTTTCTGCAGTGATTCCTTGATCCACTTTTTCGATTCCTGAGTTGCTTCACAATCCACTGCCCGCACCAGGCAGGCCTGGCACATGCCTGCACGACAGGCATAGGGGATATGCTGCTTGTTGCGTAACAGGCAATCGAGTACGGATTCGTATTGATTCAGGGTATAGGTTTCGGATTTGAATTTGAGCTTGGCCATCGCACTACTGGAAATTTTGCTGCTGACAATCACAGCAGCAAACTCTGCTGTGACTTAAGCGTGTAATAAAGGGCCAGTATAAATAGTCACCGTGATTAAAACCATCACTATACCCGTCATCATTTTGGTTCAGGGCAGGTTCATGACCTGCATTGCATAAAGGCGATTAAGAACAGGGGAACCATGGGCGCCGTTGTGGCTGTCTATACCGTTGATCCAGGGAAAAACAGCCTGTGTAGTAGCTGGCTACGACATTGCAAGGACGTTATATAGGGCGCTATATAAGGACAATGGAATGCGCCATAATGCACCGTTTTAGGTATTGGAACGGCAATTAACGGCAAACACATGAATAACCTGACGCTTTATCTTGCTTCGGCATCACCCAGGCGCCGGGAACTACTTGAAAAACTGGGCCTGGACTTTACCGTGTTGCCCCAGGATATAGATGAAAGCCCGCTGGCCAATGAGCCTGCCGAGGCCTATGTGATGCGCCTGGCAAGCAGCAAGGCAGAGGCGGCCCTGGCAAGCCTGTCGCAACCTGGTCAGGCGGTGTGCCTGGGTTCGGATACGACAGTGGTATGCGATGACATGATTTTTGAAAAACCGGCTGACCAGGCTGATGCCAGGCGTATCCTGGGTATCCTGAGCGGCCGCAGTCACCAGGTTCACACGGCAGTGGCAGTTGCCACGGTCGATGGTACCCGGGTGGTGGTTTCAACCTCGACCGTCACGTTCAGGGACATCAGTGAAGTGGAAATGGATGCCTACTGGTCTACAGGGGAGCCACAGGACAAGGCCGGGGCCTATGCCGTGCAGGGGCTTGGGGCCATGTTTGTCACCCATATCAGCGGCAGCTACAGTGGCATCATGGGATTACCGGTCTTTGAAACCGTGTCCCTGCTGACCGGGGCCGGCTTAAGTCCGCAACAGATTCTTGAAGAGTATGCGAAACAGCGACTATGAGTGCTGAAATCCTGATCAATGCAACACCGATGGAAACCCGGGTAGCCCTTATCGAACAGGGGCTATTGCAGGAGATCTATATCGAGCGGCGTAATCGCCTGGGGCCCGTGGGTAATATCTACATGGGCAAGGTCGTGCGGGTGATGCCAGGTATGCAGGCTGCTTTTGTGGATATCGGCCTGGAACGTGCAGCCTTTATTCATGCCCAGGACATCCTGCCCATCGACAGTGATGGTTTTGAAGTGGCGGATAACCAGGACGTGGAAATAAGCCAGCTCATCCGTGAAGGGCAGATGCTGGTGGTCCAGGTGATCAAGGAGCCGATTTCCAGCAAGGGTGCCAGGCTGACAACACACCTGTCCATAGCTTCGCGGTACCTGGTCCATATGCCCCGTAACAGGCACCTTGGCATCTCCCAGCGTATAGAAAACGAGGACGAGCGGGAACGCCTGATGACATTGCTGGAACAGTGCGTGGCCCAATCCGGTATTGCGGGTCAGTCAGGTTTCATCCTGCGCACGGCAGCAGAAGGCGTCAATGAAAGTGAATTGCTGGCCGATATCACCTTTTTGCAGCGGGTGTGGCGCAAGGTGGAGCAGCGCATGGCTGATAACACGACAGTGCGTCCCATTTACCAGGACCTGGTGTTGTACATGCGCGCCATGCGTGACCTGTTTCATCCCGATATCCAGCGTATACGGGTGGACAACCGGGAAACCTACGAAGAGGTCATGGAGTTTTGCCATCAATTGATGCCGGAAATTGAAAACCGGGTTGAGCGTTACCAGGACGAAAGACCCCTGTTTGATCTTTACAGCATTGATGATGAAATCCAGAAAGCCCTGGGCCGAACCGTCAAACTGAAATCCGGCGGTAACCTGGTCATCGACCAGAACGAGGCCATGACAACCATTGATGTCAACACAGGCGCCTATCTGGGTACGCGAAACCAGGAAGAGACGATCTTCAAGACCAACCTGGAGGCGGCCAAGGCCAGTGCTCGCCAGCTCAAGGTGCGCAACCTGGGAGGTATCATCGTTCTTGATTTCATCGATATGACCAACGAGGAACACAAACGCCAGGTATTGCGTACCCTGCAAAAAGCGCTGGAAAAAGACCCGGTAAGAACCATGGTGACTGAAATGTCCGAACTGGGGCTGGTGGAAATGACACGCAAGCGCAACCGGGAATCCCTGGAGCAGATGTTGTGCCATGAATGCCCGACCTGTGACGGACGCGGGACAGTAAAAACACCGGAAACGGTCTGCTATGAAGTGTTCCGCGAGATCCTGCGCGTGGCCAAGGCCTATGACAATGATTCCATCCTGGTCATGGCTTCCCAGGAAGTGGTTGACCGCCTGCTGGATGAAGATTCTGCCATGGTGGCAGATATGGAAGAACTCGTGGGCAAGAATATCCGCTTCCAGGTCGAGCAGATGTACAGTACCGAACAGTTTGACGTAGTACTTTATTAGTCGTGCTTTATTAATTGATGACAAACGAAGACAGCACAACAACAGCTCAGGAAACCGGCGTGCGAAAGCGCTCAGGCCCCTGGGCCATACTTGCCTGGTGTACGCACCTGGTACTGGTATTGCTGGTCAGCGTTACCGTCCTTTTGTCAGCGGGACGGTTAATGACTTCCCTGGTGGCCGGCTACCACGATGAGATTGAACAGGAACTCGGTACCTTGCTGGGCACAGCCGTTGTCATTGACGAGATCACGGGAGAGTGGTTTCGTTACGGCCCCATCATCAATGTCAGTGGTTTGCATATTCTCAATCCTGACAACCAGGATGCTGGCCATGTCATTGCCAGCCTTTTTATCAAGCCTGACCTTGGCGCCAGCCTGCTCAATCGCAGCCTGATTATTGACCAGGTCATCGTGGAAGAACCGGAATTCAGGCTGACCGAAAATGCCGAGGGCAAATGGTCACTGGCCGGCCTGGCAGCAGGAGAAGGGGATGCCGACTATACGGATGCCATTGTGGATTTCCTGCTTTCCACGGGGCGCCTGCAGATTGTTGAGGCCGGGTTGAGCCTGTTCTGGTCAGATGGCAGGGAACTGGAGCTCGACAATATATTTGTCGACCTGGGTAACCAGGACAGTTTGCATGAAGCCCTGATACAGGCGCGTATCGCCGGACAACCCAGCCCTTTCCAGATGATGGCAACGATCAATGGTGACCCGCGCAGCCGCTACGATGCCTCCCTGTATTTTCATGGCACCGATATCGAGGTTGCGGATATTTCAGGCATTTCGGGATTTGCACTGGATATGGCCAGTTTCAGCGGTGACTTGTGGCTGACTGTTCAGGACAGCCAGCTGTTTGACGTACAGGCTCATATCAATGACCTGCATCTCGATGGAGCCGGCACACAAGACAGCCCGATCAATGTCGTGGACCTGGATAATGCCTCCCTGGACCTAACACTGCGACACAGCACAAGTGAGCAGTGGCAGGTGTGGCTCGATAATGTCGAATTTGACTGGTTCACCAGGCCCTGGAGTGGCGGCGGGATTTACGTTTCCCTTGAAGAACAGGAGGATGCGCAACCCCTTGCCATAAACGCTGCCAGTATTGACCTGGCCATGGTCACCGATGTTATTGATGACATCCTGGTTTTGCCGGAGCGTGCAGCAACCGCACTGGCGGACCTGGCACCGGCTGGCAGGCTGGAGAACCTGGTGGTCAATACGGATCTGTCCGGCAATTATGACGATGGCTTCCTGCTGCAAGGCAACCTGGCTGATGTTGCCGTTGGTGCCTGGCAGGGTGCTCCTTCCGGCAGTGGTATCCAGGGTTATGTACAGGCCAACGCCAGCAACGGTTTCGTGGAACTGGATTCCTCCGACTTTGAAATCCACTTGCCAAGACTTTTTGACGACAGCTGGCAATACACTTCAGCCAACAGTCGTGTGCACTGGAGTATTCAGCCCGACCAGCTCAGGGTTTACAGTAGTGTCATTGATGTCAGCAATGATTTTATTCATGGCCATGTGCAATTTGACCTGTACAACCATCGCAACAGCAATGATGAACTGGAATCTGAGTTGACCCTGATGATCGGCCTGATTGATGTCGATGCCTCGTACAAATCCCTTTACCTGCCCAAGCTGGCCGGTATCCGGACCACCATGGAATGGCTCGATGAAGCGCTTCTTGATGGCCGGGTCAGCAATAGCGGGTTTGTTTCCCGAACCTCAACACTGGGTAATGCGCCGGTCAATTCGGGAACCGTGCTGAGCTTCTATGAGGTCGCTGATGGTCGCCTGAAATTCCAGCCGCAGTGGCCCGAACTGACCGGGATTGATGCCTTTATCCTGCAGGAAAACAACAATGTGGATGTCACAGCGACTTCCGCTGCCATAGAAGGTATCAACCTGGGTTCCACAACGGCTACTGTCAGGCCTGCCGAGGAAGGGGGCATGTGGTTGTCTTTGCAGGGTAGTGCCAGTACCCGCACGGATCTGGGGATGGCCTTTTTGCGCAATACCCCGGTACGCAACAATATCGGTGATTTCATCGATGACTGGCGTGGCGAAGGCAATATCGATGTTGATATCAACCTGGGGATTCCCCTGAATAACCCCGAGCGCCGCACTGATGTCATGGTCAATGTCGAGAGTAACATGAGCACCCTGACCATTCCGGCATATTCACTTGCCATCGAGCAATTGCGGGGCAGGGTGGTGTATGACAGTGACACCGGCCTGTCAGCCAATGCGCTAAGTGGCCAGCTGTTTGATTTTCCCATTGCCGCGACTATTGAGGCCATGACAGGCACTGATGCGGGGGGTAACAGGATCATTACCGGAACCCGGGTGGTTGGCAGTGGTCGCGCTTCCAATACGGCCTTGCAGGCCTGGGAAGGGCAGCCCGGGTTCGTTCGCGATGTCCTGAACTTTGCCAGTGGTGAAATCGATTACCTGGCAGAGGTCACCATTCCCAATGCCGGCTCGATAGCTGCGGGGGGAGAAGGCAACAGCCTGCGATTGTCTTCAGAGTTGCTTGGTCTTTCCCTCGACCTGCCTTTTCCTTTTCGCAAGTCGGTCGAAAATATTCGTCCACTGGAAGTGCTAATCGATTTTGATGACAACGGGCAGTGGATATCGGCCCGTTTTGACAATCGCGTTGGTGCCAACCTGAAAATCAATGAGGATGAATTTGCCGGTGGTAATGTACTGTTTGGTCCGGATATAACAGACATGACCTTTGGCCCGGTGGAGCCTGCCAGCGAAAAACTGATGTTCAGTGGTTATCTTGACCGCTTTGATTACGCGGATTGGGATGATACCGCCACAAGGTTTACGGAAAGTTCTGCCGGGCAGGGTGACAATCGGCTGGAAGACCTGGTTGGCCTGGTGGATGTGAATGTCGGGCGTTTGAATGTCATGGACCAGGACCTTGAAAATGTCAGGACCCGGGTGCAGCGCACTGGCGAATTGGCGGATGACAGCGAAGCCGGTACCGCAGACGCTGACAGCTGGCTGGTATTCATGGAGAATTCGCTGCTCAGTGGTAGTTTCCGCTTTCCCGATGATGAGGCCAGACCCTGGCTAATCGACCTGGACTACCTGCGTTTTCCGGAGACCGAAGAGCCGGAAGCAGGCGAAGCGCCAGCTGAAGAGGTGGACATCCTGGCTGACGTGAACCCGGCTACTTTGCCCGACCTGGATTTTGTTACCCGGGAGCTCACTGTCGGGGACAAGCATTTGGGCGCCTGGGATTTTCGCCTTCGTACCACGGGCAATTCCGCCACCATTTCTGACTTGCGCATGACCACGCCCGATGCCCGTATTCGCGATCTTACCGGTGAATCTGGCGCCAATCTTGACTGGCGATTCACTGATGGTATGCATACCAGCAGCTTTACCGGCCTGTTCAGTGCCGGCGACCTGGCGCAGGTTTTACCCGGCTGGGGCTATGATGCCAATGTCGAAAGTGAAAACGCCGCATTTGTCAGCAATCTGCAGTGGAGTGGTTCTCCGGCTGCATTCAGCCTGAGAAAAGCCGTCGGCAATGTTGACCTGGCGATAAACAACGGCCGTTTTGTGGATGTGGACTCAGGAACCAGCCGTTTGTTCGGCGCCTTCAGTTTCGACTCCCTGGTCAGGCGCCTGCAACTGGATTTTTCCGATCTCTATGAAAAGGGCCTTGCCTATGATGAGATCCGTGGCAACCTGGATTTCAACCAGGGCATAGTTGCCACGCAGGAAGACCTTGTTATAGAAGGGCCTTCCAGTCGTATCACCATTGATGGTCGTATCAACCTTCTCAATGAAACCATCGACGCCGACATGCTGGTCAATGTGCCCCTCGGGCAGAATCTCTCGGTACTGGCGGGCATCCTGGGGGCATGGCCCATCGCCGTGAGCACCTTCCTGGCGAGCCGCATATTCCAGGACCAGATGGATGATTTCACCACCGTGCTTTACCGCCTGGAAGGGCCATGGGAAAATCCCACCTCCGGGTTTGAACCCACGGAAGAAATACTCGAAGAGGTTGAAGCTGTCCAGGCAGAAACGGCTGAAGACAGTGCCGACACTCCCTGAAACCACGCTGCCAGTCACTACATACCTGTTGTTATTCCATGGATAAAAGTCTGATTACCAATCTTGTTGCTGTCCTGATTGTCATTGCCGGTTTTTTACTGCAAGGCACCGCTGGGCAGTATGTCCTTAATACCGGCCTGTTCGCGCTATCCGGCGGCATTACCAACTGGCTGGCTATTCACATGCTGTTTGAGCCAGTGCCCGGCTTTTATGGTTCCGGAGTGATTCCGGCCCGGTTTGAAGAGTTCAAGCACGGCATCAAGACGCTGGTGATGGAGCAGTTTTTCAATGCGGAAAACCTGAACAGTTTTTTTACCCGCTTTGCCACTGGCGCAGAGAACCAGGATGGCACCCTGGACCGGATTGTCGACAAGGTAGACCTGGACGCAGCTTTTGACTCGCTGCTGGATGTCATCATGAATTCATCGTTTGCCGGCATGTTGTCGATGATCGGCGGTGCCAAGTCACTGGAAGCCTTGCGCGAACCTTTTATTGACAGAATGCGCCAGTTTCTCGTGCAGGTAAGCCAGGACCAGGAAATCCTGGATGAAATTCGCCGGGATTCCACTGCCGGCCTGCTGGACAAGGTGGAGCTGATCGTCGATCAGCGCCTGGATGAGCTGACCCCCCAACTGGTGAAGGAAATAATCCAGAAAATGATTCGTCAGCACCTGGGCTGGCTGGTGGTCTGGGGTGGAGTTATTGGTGGCCTGATCGGGCTGTTGACGATCTTGCTATTAAACCTGTAATCAGAACGGTACAAAAAATACCGGGCTGTCATCTTCATCGCGGGTATTTTCATTCAACTGGTCGTTGCCGGCACCCTCATCAGGGGCATTATCAGGGTCACTACCAGGCTCAAAGAAAAGCCCGGACCTGTTATTGCCAGCGCCTGTTGATGTCGGTTGCTCTTCGGCGGGCATACGGGGTGATACCTGGCGCGTTTGTACTTCCGGCAGCCAGAGGCGCGTTGGGTAACGTGTGTTGTGGTAAATCGTGTCCCTGCCCGTCATGGCAAGAGAACCGTCATTGACCTGGTTGATCTCCAGGACTATCCGGCTGCCCTGGCTGAACCGATACGCTGTCTGGCGCATGGCTATATCCAGGCGATAGACCTGTCCGGGTGACAGGGCCTGTTTTTCAGTAAACGCATAGACAGGCAGGTATTCGGTGCTGCGGGTATCGTCACGCTGCCTGGCAGATGCCTTCAGTTTTCCCCGCGTGACAAGAATGTCCGTACTGGCATCAAAGGCACTGACAGATTGCCCTGGTTCGTCTTCAAACAGGTCAGGTAGCAATAGTGCTGATGCCGGTACCTTGAATGGGATCTGTTCCTTGAGGGTGACTTCAAAGGCCATGTCATTGCCTGTCGTTGCGGCATACAGTTCCATCATGGCCGGACCGGTGATTTCCATATCCTGTTCCAGGGGTGCCGAGACAAACTTTATCACTGAACTACCACGGGTCCTGTCCAGGTTGGTAAAACCGCTTGCGCCAGCCTGCTGGCTGTCGGCCAGTGAGCCGGCCATGGTGCTGGCATCTGTCATGACAGGGTACCAGTCCTGGTGCGTGATATTGCCGGGAGGCCAGTTGCTTTCCCGCTTGATGCTGTTTTGCCCCCTGACCCGGTACTGCACTCGAGGTCTTTCAATGTAGAGTGAAGCCGTGGGTTTGCCGTTGAAACACCAGTCGTAGAAGGGCAGTAATTCCCGTGCCAGGAAGCCGGTGTCCTGGTACAGCGGGGTCTCGCCAGCAGGAGTGCTGAACATTTGCTTGTTGACCACGTTAAGTCTGCCCAGGGAATTCAGGGTCGTGGTAAAGCCGGCACTATCGCGTCCCTGTGTCCAGTCATGGATGGCAAATACAGGTACGCTGACCAATCCTGTGTTTTCGCGACTGGAGCGTTCACGCCAGTATTCATCGTAATAAGGGTGCATGAGCCAGGCCAGGCGCATGTCATAGCTGATGAGGTGCGGCGTGTCGGCAGCAAAAGCATTGGGCAAGCGCACCTGGTTTTCATACCAGCTTCCCATGAATTCATCATTGGCCAGGCCGCCTGGCGCTACCCATTCGCGGTAGGGATCCAGGGTGCCATTGATCGGGGCAATACATGTCAGTCCGGGCGGGTTCTGGATAGCCAGCTGCCACTGTGCAGCGGCGTAGTAGCCCGCACCGGTGCCGGCAACAAGACCGTTTGACCAGGGTTGTTGATTGATCCACTGGACGATCTCGTAATGATCCTGCTGTTCCTGGCGGGAAAGAAATCCATACTCACCCGTGGACAGTCCCGTGCCCCGGACGCTGGCGATGACCACGGTATATCCCTGGCTCACATACCAGCTGACTGGCCCTGCCTGGGTAGATTCATCATTGAGTATGGCGCGGGTATGTGGAAAAGGGCCGGCGGCATAGAGTACCGGGTGACTGGCATTGTCATCGGGGCGATAGATATCAAGGGCAATGCGTGTTTCATCACGCATGCTGATGCTGACATCCTGTGCCATTTGCAGGGTACCCAGGGAAGTGGCAACCGGTACAAATACGGGTGGGGTATCCTCTGGCCTGGCAGATTCATTGTCTGCGGCTGTTACCGCCTGGTGACAGAAAAGCGAGAAAAGAATGAGCAGGGCAGCAGGCCATCCTGCCGGCACCGGGCGGGCAGCACGGGAAACGGCCGGAAACGGCCTTTGGCAGCAGACAGGATATCCGGAAATTTGAGTTCTCACTTTGATTCGCTTCAGGTATATGCCGGAATTGTTCATGGAAAATCCAGGGATCGCGGGATTATAACCGTTATTGACACCACTGCCTAAGTGTTGGCCAGGCATAACAACAGGCCGATTTTTCCCTGATAAAAACTCCCCATTCCATATTTATGGGAGTTTTTCCTGACTTGCCGTTTTTGCCCTTATAAACAGGCAAAAATGACAATACTGACTGGTTAGCCAAAATCTCCTGTACTAGAATGCCGGCCAATTTCAATGCGAAACGGTTCCTGGTGGATCCGGTAGTTTTTAGTACAAATTTGAGCTTTATGAAGGCTTGCTCCGTATATAGCGAGGGGGAAGCAGGTGGAATCCTGACCTGCAATTTTTTCAGAAATTTTAGGAATGTGAGGACAATATGGCCAGACCAGTAGAGTTTGATAAAGAAACCGTCCTGATCAATGCCATGGAGCAATTCTGGTTAGAAGGTTACGAAGCAAGTTCGGTGCAAAAACTTCTGGATGCTACCGATATCAATCGCGGTACGCTTTACAATTCGTTCGGCGACAAGGACACATTTTTCAAGTCCTGTGTGAAAAAATACAATGATCTGCTGAAAGCGGATATCCAGAACACCCTGGGCAACACAAGGCTTGGCGCATGGAAAGCCATTGAGGCCTATTTTGATACCGCCATTGTTTCAGCACCCAGTAATCAACGTGTACTGGGATGCCTGCTGGTCAACTCGGTGTGTGAAAGTATCAACTGGGAAAAGGATATCCAGAAAGTGGTAAAAAACTCCATGAATATCCTGCGCAAGGCAATGCTTGCCAGGACCCGGGAACTGGAAAAAGCCCGCCAGTTGAAACGGGGCATCAAGGCCGAAAATGCGGCTGATATCCTGATGAACCTGTACAACGGACTCAGGGTCAGTGCGCGCAGCGGCAAGGGACCTGCGCAACTGGGAGAACTGGTCAGCTTTACACTGGGCTCGCTCAAGAAATAAGTCATTAAAAACAATAAGATATGTTAAGAAAAAGAGGGCAAAAGCCCTCTTTTTTTCGACCCCGGAAAACTCCCCTGAAAACCGCTACAGCCCGCGGGGGAATTGATTTGTACTGTTTAGTGAAGGTGATATACTCGCAAATCCTGAAGAGAATCCTGCGCCTCTGACGCCACCATCCTTCAGCCAGCCGAGAATTATATATACGGGGATATTAATGAAGACAGTAGCCAGTTCCGTCATCAAGAAGAAAAAAGATGAAACCCAGATCGACCTGACTCCCATGCTTGACGTGGTTTTCATCCTGCTGATTTTCTTTGTTGTGACAGCCTCCTTCCTGAAAGAAAACGCCATGGATATCGAAGGCCAGGATCCCAACAACAATCCTCCTCCGCCGTCCAATGATGAGCCCCAGAACGTGCTGATCCAGATTGATTCACGTAACCAGATTTTCTTTAACCAGGAACGTATCGATATTTCGGCCGTACGAGCCAGGGTAGCTTCGGCCAGGGCCGAAAACCCCGGTGCCTCCGTGATCATCAGGCCTGACAAACAATCCAATGCCAATGTCCTGGTAGAAGCGATGAACTCTGCACGTGAAGCAGGTGTATCGACTATCTCGGTCATGGAATAAAACACCACGATTTTCTGCAGTATCTGCATTCGACCTTGCACTCTGTCTGAATGAAGGTGCAATGAATAACACTGAAACAGCCCGGGTATATCCCGGGTTGTTTGTTTCAGAAAACGGCTTTTCAATACTGTAATTTTACTCTGATACAACCCCGACAAGAGGTGAACTATGTCCCTGGTAATTCTCGTGATTGTCCTGGCCCTCATGGAGTTCATGGCCTTTTCATTCCAGGTTGGTATGGCAAGGATGAAATACGGCGTCAATGCGCCTGCCATTTCCGGCCATCCCGTCTTTGAACGTTATTTTCGTGTCCAGCAAAATACCCTTGAGCAACTGGTGGTGTTTGTGCCGGCACTTCTGGCATTTTCATGGG
Source organism: uncultured Enterobacteriaceae bacterium (assembly GCA_964601805.1). Lineage (GTDB taxonomy): Bacteria > Pseudomonadota > Gammaproteobacteria > Pseudomonadales > Pseudohongiellaceae > Eutrophocola. The sequence continues at coordinate 2,300 of CAZROW010000039.1, read as the reverse complement.
CGGCAGAAAATATTGGCTGGCCCGGTTATTACATTGCTTCAGGCCTGGGCGTGATCTGGCTGATAGGACGTTTTATCTATGCCATCAGCTACGTCCGGGATCCGGCCTCGCGCGGTGTGGGCTTCATGTTGACCTTCTTTCCGACGGCCCTGATGGTCCTGGGAGCCCTGGTTTGCCTCCTCATTGGCATGGTCTGAGCTATCACTATTCATTAGTCATAAATAACGACGCAAGGAAACGTTTTCATGCAAAACCGCTGGCAAGACAGTGATGCCAAAGCCTGTTCCGATTCTGATCTCGCACTGCGAGTCTATACTTCCCGCCTTCTGGGCCAGGATGCTGACCTGGTGCTGCACGGTGGCGGTAATACCTCGGTAAAAAGTGTCTCCCGGGATATCTTTGGCAAGGCGCAGAACACCCTTTATGTGAAGGGTTCTGGCTGGGATCTGAAAACCATCGAGGCACCGGGTTTTGCCCCCTGCGATCTGGGCTACCTGCAACAGCTGGCCACGCTGGATTCCCTGTCCGACAGCGAAATGATGCGCCAGTTGCGTTTGTCCCTGCTGGACCCGGGTGCTCCCACGCCTTCAGTGGAAGCCATTTTGCATGCCATCATTCCTTTCAAGTTCGTCGATCATACCCATACCGATGCCGTGGTAGCCGTCAGCAATACACCGGATGGTGAAGGTCTGCTTGCAGAACTGTTTGCCGGCGAGGTGTTGATCCTGCCCTATATCATGCCGGGTTTCGTGCTGGCGCAGCAGGTCTGGCAGCAGACACGGGACATGGACTGGTCCGGTGTGAAAGGCATTTTCCTGATGCACCATGGCTTGTTTACCTTCCATGATGATGCCAGAACCAGCTATGACAACATGATTGAGCTGGTCAACCGTGTTGAAGATTTCCTGCAGCAGAAAAACCTGTTCGATAACCTGGCCACTGCCGACTACGAGCCAGTGAGCGAGGATTTTTTGCAGTTGGCGGCCATGCGCAAGCAGGTATCCGAACTGGCACAAAGGCCCATGCTTGCCAACCTGGACTCAGGAAAAAAAGCGGCCGGTTTTGCCTCTCTGGACAATGTTGTTGGCATTGCCGTGCGTGGTCCCATCACACCGGACCACACGATTCACACCAAGCTGGTTCCTGCCATTCTTGGCAGCGACCCGGTAGCGGATATCAAGCAGTATGCCCAGGACTATCACCTCTACTTTGACCGCCATTGTCCCGAAGACAATGACGGCAACCTGACCTGCCTGGATCCGGCTCCCCGTTATGCTGTCTGGCTGGGCAAGGGCCTGGTCAGCTACGCACAGAACATCAAGCGCTTGCAGGTCATCAGTGATATCAGTGACCACACCATCAAGGCAATACAGTGGGGAGAAGGTCTTGGTGGCTGGCAGGCACTGCCGGAAAACGACCTGTTCGAGGTGGAATACTGGGAACTGGAACAGGCGAAACTGAAAAAAGCCGGCACGCCGCCGCCCATGGAAGGCAAGGTGGCCCTCGTCACCGGCGCCGCCTCGGGAATCGGCAGGGCCTGTGTCGAGGAATTGCTCAGCGCCGGGGCCTGTGTGCTAGCGCTGGATATCAAGCCGGAAACTGTCACTCTTTTTGATACTCCGCAGGTGCTGGGTATGACCTGTGATGTGACTGACCAGAACGCTGTTGCAGACTGCATCCAGAGTGCAGTCGCAGCCTTTGGTGGCCTGGATATCATCATCAGCAATGCCGGAACCTTTACCCCCAGCAGCACGATTGCAGAAATGGATGATGTTCACTGGCATGACAGCCTGGCACTCAATTTGACCTCGCACATGACATTATTGCGCAGCGCATTGCCATACCTTGTGCAGGGAATAGACCCGGCCGTGGTCATCATCGCCTCCAAGAACGTCCCCGCACCCGGGCCGGGTGCCGGCGCCTATTCGGCAGCCAAGGCAGGACTGACCCAGTTGGCTCGGGTTGCTGCACTGGAGCTGGGCGCAGACGGCATACGTGTCAATGTCCTGCATCCCAATGCCGTCTTTGACACCGGAGTCTGGACCGAGGAAACCCTGCAGCAACGCGCCGCCCATTACGGTCTTTCAGTCGAGGACTACAAGCAGAACAATGTCCTGTGCAAGGAAGTCACCAGCAAAGATGTAGCCAGGCTGGCCCGGCTTTTCGCCGGAAACGACACTGCCTGTACCACGGGTGCCCAGGTGCCGGTGGATGGGGGGAATGAGAGAGTTATTTGAATTTGTTGATGGCTGGAAGTTGTGTGATTTTTTGAACAGACGATAAAGCGATAAAGCGATAAA